>JARLHM010000119.1 GCA_031292235.1 Syntrophaceae bacterium
CCGGGAATTTCCAGAAAGCGATCGAACACGCCATCAGCGCTTCCCAACGGGAACTCGAGAAAACTTCTCAGAACTTCAACGTCGTTCGTTATTGCATATCCTTTCATTTGTTACCGACAAATTATCACGGGAAAAGTGACGACAGATCTAACCCCGTTACTGGATAGATTTCTCCCTGACGGTCGAAATGACGTGCCTTTAATAGGTCGATCCTATTTTAATCCGAACGTGTGTCAAATAAGGACATATGTTACCATTCTATCGCACATACACAACGCGACGTTACCGTCACGGCATTGAAAATCAAGCTCGAACACTGTACAATTAGGGAATAGAAAAAATATTGGTTTTTCGAAAAGGATTTTGAGTGCCGAGAAAAGTGCGCGACCTTATATGGGACTTGAAGAAGGCCGGCTTCATAGACAGAGGAGGGAAAGGAAGCCACAGGAACTTTACCCACCCCAACGTTCGTAAACCAGTAACTGTTTCAGGAAATATGGGCGATGATGCTCTGCTCTATCAAGAAAGAGCGATCCGCCTGGCGATTCAGGAGTCCAAGAAATGAGCAGAGGTGATAAGTATCTCAAGATAGTTGAGTGGTCTGACGAGGACGGATGTTTTATTGGGAGTTGCCCTGAATTATTCTATGGGGGCTGCCACGGTTCAGACGCCAAGGCTGTCTTCGCTGAGTTGTGCGAGATCATTGAGGAAACCATCCTACTTTACGAACAGGATGGCAAATCTTTACCTACAGCCATATCGGAACGCGATCTTGTCAATTCGTTGCAGAAAATAGCATAACATGGTGTTACCAGATTTTTTTATCGAGGATTCGCCTTGACAAAATTATGTCAATGAATGAAGTTCTCACTAGAGAATTGAATCTTTTGGCATGAAAGAATAACTTTTGAATAAAAACAGAAAAAAAATTGATCAGAATCCAAAGACTAATTCGTTGACAGATCAGATCCTGGCTTTAGCCAATTCCGAGCGTGGCAAAGGTAATGTCACAGAGTCGATGGAAAGCTCCAGGGAATCCCTCGAAAAACTCAGAAAGGCCAGGCGTCGTGGATCAGACCTGATTCAACGGCCATTTCCAAAGTTAAAATAAGCGATTTTTGCGTACTGTTTTTGCTTTCATAGGAACTCAACGCCGGCATTCTGGGCACGAATTCATCTTTTGATCCTCATATCATGGACCATGTTTCTCAATTTGGTCCATGATCCTACAATTATGTAGCTTCTCTCGACCAATCAATACCTGTGTGTCGCAAAAGAAACAGACCATCCCAAACGAAATATATGCTCAACTATGTGATACTATTTATCTAATTCGTTGGACCTACTCTCTGGCTTACTTATTGCAGACTTTTTCATGACGCAACGTGCGCATTAGGCTGCGAATGGCTGTGAGAAGGATATGAAGGCTCGCATAAATCAACTAGAACTCAAGGCCTTGCATAAAATTAGTCAAGTAACCGGCCAGGCATTGAATCTAGACCAATCCCTGGAAATTATTCTTTCCATACTGTCTGAAGATTTGACGATGAAACGTGGGGTCGTAACAATAATTGATTCTGAAACAGGTAAATTGGTAATCAGAGCTTCCCACGGGTTGACCAATCAGGAACGGAAAAGAGGAGTTTACAGGTTTGACGAAGGGGTCACCGGAAAAATTTTTAGTTCAAATGAGCCAATTGTGGTCCCTGACATTAGTAATGATCCTCTTTTCTTAAATAAAACGGGTTCAAGGGACCTTGAAAAAGGTAAGCTTTCCTTTATTGGCGTGCCAATTACTCTTAACAACTTCCCGATAGGTGTCTTAAGCGTTGACCGGTTGTTCGATGAAGACGTCTCGTTTGAGGAGGATGTTAGATTCCTGTCCATTTTGGCCGCTTTTATCGCCCAATTGATCAGTTTGAACAAGCAGGTCAAAGAACGTGAAAAGAACCTTGTCCGGGCCAATCTATTCTTAAAGGAAAAGATCTCACGCAAGAGCAGCGGGTTCTTTTCAATTGCGAGAAGTCCCGCAATACTGGAGGCGCAACAACTCGTCAAAAAGGTGGCTCCCACGAAAGCGACGGTCCTGATACTGGGCGAGTCCGGGACCGGAAAAACTTTGGTAGCCCAGATAATCCATGAATTGAGCGCAAGGTCCAGAAACCCCTTTATTAAGGTCAATAGCGCCGCCCTACCGGAAAATCTTCTTGAAGCGGAACTCTTTGGATACGAAAAGGGGGCCTTTACAGGCGCCACGGAAACAAGATCGGGTCGAGTTGAAGAAGCTGACGGCGGAACTCTTTTCCTCGACGAAATAGGCGAGATGTCATTGCCGGTTCAGGCGAAACTGCTCCGGTTCCTCCAGGATAAAGAATTTGAACGCCTTGGAAGTTCAAAGACCCGGAAGGTAGATGTTAGAATTATTACCGCTACAAACCGCGACCTCGCCACAGCGACCACCTCCGGAGAATTCAGGCAGGACCTTTATTACAGACTCAACGTGTTCCCTATCCGTGTGCCTCCACTTCGGGAGAGAAGAGAAGATATCGTGGGTCTATTGAGTTTTTTCACTCGAACCCTCGCAAAAGAATACGGATCGGAACTTCATTTTTCACCCAAGGCCATTGAGGCTCTGATTCGTTATTCGTGGCCGGGCAATGTCCGGGAAATGGAAAATCTCCTGGAAAGGCTTGCAATAATTTCTGAAAACGGCCTTATCCATGTAGATGACCTCACGCCTTATATCACTCATACAGCCAAAGAGACTCCTTTTGAAATCGAAAGACGACTGGATTCACTGACTGAGATGGAAAAAAGGGGCATTGTGGCGGCTCTGCAGCGCAACAACTGGATACAGTCCCGCGCCGCCAGGGATCTGGGAATAACGCTTAGACAAATGGGTTATCGCGTCAAGAAGTTCGGGCTCGAAGATTACCTGAAGAAAAAAAAGATCTTTATTTAAACGGAAGTTGACTGTAATTGCGACACATTACTTTCATAGACATTTTCTACACCCCTGAAGATTTCACTTTAGAGCGTCGATTTTTAACTTACTCGCCTTTAAGACTGCTGTGTAATGTATGACAACGCTGGTTTCTGATCGAAAGTCGACGCTCCTATTTCTCTACAATGTGTACAAAACTGTAACATTTATTACATTATTGTAAACATTGTCAATTTTGGCCGTCTCTTTCCTTCCTGACCTCAAAGACACCCAAAAGAACTAACTCAAAGATACCAACACCTTAAAACTATTTTGCGGTCATAACGCCAGAATGGCACGAAGGTTGCCCTACCTTGTTCAAAAAACAGTGAGAGGTCACAAACAACACACAATGAGAAAAATAGCAATTTACGGCAAAGGTGGCATTGGAAAATCCACTACGACACAAAATACAGTGGCCGGATTGGCCGAGATGGGACGCAAAGTCATGGTAGTGGGTTGTGATCCAAAGTCGGACTCGACCCGTCTCCTGCTGGGAGGCCTTGCCCAGAAGACGGTACTCGACACACTTCGAGCTGAAGGTGAAGACGTGGAACTTGATGAAATCCGCAAGGTCGGTTTCAAAGGCACAATTTGCGTGGAATCAGGTGGACCTGAACCGGGCGTTGGTTGCGCAGGGCGTGGAATTATAACCTCCATCAACCTGCTCGAACAGCTAGGAGCTTACGATGAAACGCTCGATTACGCCTTTTACGATGTTTTAGGCGACGTTGTCTGCGGTGGTTTTGCGATGCCTATTCGAGAAGGCAAAGCTCAGGAAATCTACATCGTCGTCTCCGGTGAAATGATGGCCATGTACGCGGCC
>JARLHM010000120.1 GCA_031292235.1 Syntrophaceae bacterium
ATTGGATAGCGCTTCAATAAATCCTAACGCGTTCTTGATCGTCGCCGGCTGTCTTCCTTTACGATATGGACAAAGTCTAGATGACTCTTTCCCCGAAGTTGATCTCTTCATAACGCCGGATCAAATTGATCAAGTCGCCGAATTGATTGAATCAAGCGACGCGAAAAAGAAATACGGCAGAGCTGAAAAAGGAGGTCCTTTTAGAGGGTTTGCCTTCGGTGATGATCACAAAGCTGTTTACGAATTTAAAAGAGTTCTTTCTACTCCTGGTTACGCGTACCTCAGGATATCCGACGGCTGTGACCATTTGTGCAAGTTCTGCTCCATACCGCTTATAAGGGGTAAACTTAAAAGTGAAACAATCGACGACATGTTACGGGAAGCGAAAGAACTGACGGACCTTGGGATCAGAGAAATTATTCTGGTCGCTCAGGACTTAACATCATACGGTCGTGACCTCGGTTTAAAAAACGGGCTCGTTCAATTGCTCGAGAAACTTCAGAAAGTCTCCGGAGTTGACTGGTTAAGGCTTATGTACCTTTACCCCAGTGGGATAAAAGACGACTTGATTGACCTGATCCGAAATTCTCAGAAAATACTCCCTTATCTAGATGTCCCGATTCAACACATCTCGGACAATGTGCTTCAATCAATGGGCCGTCCTTGGCGGGGCGCGCAAATCAAGAAACTCATCGATTCAATGCGTTCAAAGATACCTAACATAGCCATTCGCACGACAGTCATGGCAGGGTTCCCCTCAGAGACCGAATCTGATTTTGAAGAATTGAAAAATTTCATCAGCGAGTTCGAATTAGATCACGTAGGTGTTTTTACTTACTCTAGTGAAGAAGGAACATCCGCTGAGAAACTTGGAGACCCTATACCGAAAAGAGTGAAGAATGCGCGAGCCCGAGCCTTGCGCTCTATTCACTCCATGTTCATAAAGAAAAAGAATAAAAAGAGAATCGGAAAAACTGAAGCGGCTATTGTTGAGGGGTTTTCAGCGGAAACCGAGCTGTTATTGCAAGGGAGAGTCTGGGACCAGGCTCCGGAAATAGACGGGAAACTTTATATCACAGCAGGAAACGCGGCGGTAGGCGACATCAAAAATGTTTTAATAACAAAGGCCCATGGGATGGACCTGTTTGGAGAGATACAAGAATAACCGGGGTTATCCTGATTATTCATGAATCATTCAAAGATTTACAAGACTGGCTTGGCAAATATTCTTCACAATCAGGTAGATATCCGTGAGGCGGGCCTTTCCGTGAAGGCCCGCTTTGACTATGCTCCGAACTAATTTAATTACCCGGATTTTTACTGTTTGATTTCTTTGCCGGCCGACGAGACTGATTTGACTGGGGATACCCATATTGTTGCGGGGCTGTTTGTCCGTAACCATATCCATATTGCGCGGCGCCGTAACCATAATACGGCGAATATGAGTCACTGGAATAAGAGTTTGACGATCCTCCTGACCAGGAGGGAAAGCAACCGGATCAACTACAGAAAGCTATGGAAGTGAGTCCAAATGTGGCCACTAACACAATTAACAGCATCAAAAATTTTTTCACCAAGTTATTCCTCCTTGCCTTTAACCAATAAGATAAACAATTGTAGAATGTATTGAAAAATGGAACTTTGTCACTCTTTTTTTCAGTTTTGTTCGTTAAAAGTGTTATAGATAAAAATTAATATTAACCATATCAGAATATTACTTTTAATTGTCAAAGTTAGCTAAACAGACTTTTATGGCGGTTCGATTTAAAATTTATCGCACATTGTTGCGTTAGGGGCGCCAATTGGAATACATTGAAGTGCAGCATTGCTGAAATTATTTTTGGCGACCCTCACAAACAGGACACCTTAACAGCTATTTATATGGAGATAAACTGATGGAAGCGCTTGGCATGTGCCTGGGAGCTTCGACGTTAAGTATTTGTCGCGTACGGCGTCAGGAAGATCGCATTTCGGTTGTTGACTCGACGACGATTACTCACGAAGGAAATCCACGGAAGACACTCCTGGAGGCTCTCGAACGTATACCGGACATAAAAACTGTCCCGTTGGCTGTAACCGGACGAAAATTCATTAATTTCATAACACTAACCACTATCTCGGAACCCGAAGCCATTGAGAAGGCTGTTTCTTTGACTTTACCCGACACCAGCAAATACAGGGTCCTTGTGAGCGCGGGTGGCGAGACTTTTATGGTCTATCATCTGGATGAGGACAACAAGATCCAGGGGATCCAGACCGGCAACAAGTGCGCTTCAGGCACGGGAGAGTTCTTTCTGCAACAGATCGGGCGAATGAACATAGGCCTAAAGGATGTCGAGCAACTAGGTGTATCGGAGCATCCACACAAAGTTTCCGGCCGTTGTTCTGTGTTCTGCAAGAGCGACTGCACTCACGCTTTAAATAAGGGTATTCCCAAGGACCAGGTCGTGTCAGGTCTTGCCATGATGATGTCCAGCAAGATAGTTGAGTTATTGAAAAAGCTGCCCAAGAAGTCTGTTGCTCTCATAGGAGGATCATCTCTTAACAAGACGATGATTCATTATCTATCCCAGGAAATTCAGGACCTGTTTATTCCGGAACAAGCCCCTTACTTCGAAGCTATGGGCGCGGCCATATGGGCCCTTGATAACCCAACAGCGCTTTATAGTGGAACAACCGATGTTTTTGAGAAGAAGAGTTCCGCATTCAGTTTCCTGAAACCTCTTTCCAATTTTAGACACCTGGTGAGCTTCAAGGAACGCCCTAGAGGGATGGCTCAAGGAGGTGACAGGGTTATTCTTGGACTTGATGTTGGTTCGACAACGACCAAGGGTGTGCTCATGCGGCAAAACGACAAGGCCATTCTAGCCGCAGACTATTTGCGAACGGACGGCGATCCCGTTGGAGCCTCACGAAATGTTTACCGGAGCCTGCTTAAACAATTGGACTGCGATATAAACATACTGGGTTTGGGGGTTACAGGATCAGGCCGGCAAATTGCAGGCCTTCACGCTTTGACCGATGGCGTCATAAACGAAA
>JARLHM010000121.1 GCA_031292235.1 Syntrophaceae bacterium
CGTTGAAAAGGAAATGTACACTTTTCCCGATCTCAGCGGCGACTCCCTGAGTCTAAGGCCTGAGGCCACTGCAGGCATACTTCGATCTGTGGTCGAACATTCCCTGTTAAGGCATGAACAATCACTAAAGCTTTTCTCAATCGGACCGATGTTTCGACGAGAAAGGCCTTCCAAAGGCCGGTTTCGCCAGTTTTTCCAAATCAACGCCGAAGTCTTGGGCGACAATTCCCCTCTGGTTGACGCGGAGACTATCCTTGCAGCAACCTCAATTTTAGAGGAGATCGGAACTCAGGACTTTTGCGTGGATGTAAATTCCGTAGGTTGCAAAGATTGTCGGAACATTTATAGAGCTGAGTTGAGACAATTTCTCAAACCATCATTCGGTCGTCTCTGTCCCGATTGTCAACGGCGATTTGATACGAACCCCCTCAGGGTCCTGGATTGCAAGGAACCGGAGTGCGTTTCCATTTGCCGGAACGCTCCACTAATTTCTGATTGGCTCGATACAGCCTGTAAAGATCATTTTGGTCAGGTTATTAGCGCCCTGGACTCCCTCGGTGTCAACTATCGGGTCGAGCCTCGTCTGGTCAGAGGATTGGACTACTATACCAGGACGGCCTTTGAATTTGTTCATTCCAAATTGGGCCGAACCAAGGCAATTGGTGGTGGAGGACGTTACGATTCCCTAATCTCTGAACTTGGTGGACCGGATGTCTCTGGGATCGGTTTTGGGATTGGAATTGAGCGGCTTTCCATGAACCTTCCGGATGAAGGGCCTCTGTATCAAAGGAAAATAGATATTTTCGTGGCCATAATAGGTTCAGACGTACGTATTAGATGCTTTGAAATAGTCAACCAGCTAAGAAAGGGTGGGTTATCCGTCGAAGCCCGATATTCCGACATGAGCCTCAAGGCTCAAATGAAGTTGGCGGACCGTCTTGGCGCGCAGTGGGTAATAATGGTCGGCGAAAATGAGTTGACTCAAGGACAGGTCACTATTCGCAATATGAAAACCAAGGAACAGTTCCTGGTGGAACTCGGCGGAATCGAACAAGCGGTTCGAGGAGAAAAAAGTTGACGTTACAAGCATTGGATGGATGGAAACGCACACATCTTTCTGAGGAATTGACAGAGACAGATGTTAACAAACGGGTCATCGTCATGGGATGGATCCTAAGACGCCGTGATCATGGCGGAGTTATTTTCATTGATTTGAGAGACCGCAAGGGCTTGGTCCAGTTGGTTTTTAATCCTGAATTTTCTCAGCAGACTCATGCCCAGGCCCACAATCTTAGACCGGAATGGGTCATTGCGATCAGAGGAGAAGTTCGCCCGAGACCGGATGATTCTCTAAATCCGGATTTGGTTACGGGCAAGATCGAAATATTTGTAGATGAACTCAAAATACTTAATTCTTCGGATCCGCCTCCATTTCCATTGGATGAGGAAACAAACCCCACTGACGCTGTTCGATACAAATACCGATATCTCGATCTGAGGAAACCTACTGGAGCCCGTCAGAACCTGCTTTTCCGAAACCGCCTGCTTTCTCAAATCAGAAACTTTTTGAGTTCCGAAGATTTCATAGAAATCGAGACCCCCTTTTTAACAACCAGCACACCGGAGGGCGCCAGGGATTACCTTGTCCCTAGTAGGCTCAGTACAGGCAGTTTTTACGCTTTGCCGCAATCACCTCAGCTTTTCAAACAACTACTTATGGTCGCTGGTTTTGAACGCTATTATCAAATAGCGCGCTGTTTCAGGGACGAAGATTTGAGAGCTGACAGACAACCGGAATTTACACAGTTGGATATTGAAACTTCCTTTATCGAGGAAAAGGACCTTTTCACAATAATGGAGACAATGATACAGAGCATTTTTAGAGAACTGCTCGGTATTGAACTAAAGGCGCCCTTCCCCACCATCCCATATTGTGACGCAATGGCCCGTTATGGATTAGACAAACCCGATGTTCGATTCGGACTCGAGTTGACCGACATCACATCAGCAATCCGTGAAACCGGGTTTGGCGTATTTAAAAACGCTGTCAACAGTGGCGGTATAGTAAAAGCAATCAAAGTGGAAGACGGCGCCAAACTTTCACGCAAGGACCTTGATGATCTGAGAGACTTCGCAGCCGTTTATGGAGGCAAAGGCGTTGCATACACAAGGATCAAAGACGGGGGAGAATGGCAATCCCCTATAGCAAAGTTTTTGTCTGATCAGGAGCGGTCTGAGATTAACCGCCTGATTGGGGCTGAACCTGGGCACGTTGTCCTGTTCGGCGCAGATAGCGCTAAGATTGTTAACGATGTATTGGGTAATCTTAGAAATCATCTGGGCGCAAAATTGGGACTAATTCCGGCTGGAAACTTCGAATTCCTTTGGGTAACAGAATTCCCCATGTTCGAGTTTGACGAGGATGCGAAGCGTTTCAAAGCCATGCACCACCCCTTCACTTCTCCAATGGAAGGAGACCTTGATCTTATGGAGACGGATCCCGGTTTAGTGCGTTCCAGGGCCTACGATCTCGTCCTGAACGGGTCTGAGATCGGTGGTGGAAGTATGCGTATCTATAGGAAAGACGTCCAACAAAGAGTGTTCAAGGCCCTGGGAATTGACGAAGAAGACGCTGAACAGAAATTTGGTTTTTTACTGGAAGCTCTGAGATATGGCGCTCCACCCCATGGTGGAATCGCATTTGGTATAGATCGAATCACGGCCATTTTAACCGGATCAGAATCAATTCGTGATGTAATCGCCTTCCCCAAGACCCAGAGGGCCACCTGCCCGCTTACCGGCGCCCCAACTCCAGTAAACCCGGAACAACTGAAAGAATTGGGCATACGCATTGTCATGAGGAAAGAGTGAGGCCATCTTATAATTGATACATGTAGGGATTGCGCCCTACATGGACATGCATAAGTAATGCTTTGGAACGTCAGGAAATAGACCAATTTGCTTTATGAAATTTTGAACAAGTTGAAGGAGTTCAGCAATGGCCACATGGGATGCTAAGAAAGGCGTGCTATATCACGAGTTTAACAAGTTTTACAAAGAACGGTCCCTTCGTGAGGTCGACAAACCGAACCTGCTAAGAAACATTTTCCCATATTCGGAAGTGCCAAAGGTCGATTTTGACTTTGCCATGATCCCAATAAATCCGGCCAGGAATTTCCTCATGACCGATACCACTTTCAGGGACGGTCAGCAAGCGAGACCACCGTTTACTGTTGAACAGATTTCTAGGCTTTTCGATTTCTTACATAGGTTGTCCGGTCCCCGAGGCATAATCCGGCAATCGGAATTTTTTCTGTACACCAAGAAAGACAGAGAAGCCGTCGAAGTTTGCAGAAGTAAAGGGTACCAATATCCACAAATTACTGGTTGGATCAGGGCCCAGAAAAAGGACCTGGCTCAGGTCAGGGCCGTAGGATTGACTGAAACAGGTATCCTTACCTCGGTTTCGGACTACCATATTTTCCTCAAAATGGGGCTCGATCGCCGCAAAGCCATGGACAAATACGTGGACATGGTGAGGGCCACTATCGAAAAAGGAATTGCTCCACGATGCCATTTCGAAGATGTGACACGCGCTGATATCTACGGTTTCTGCGTCCCGTTAGCCCAGAAAATCATGGAAATACGCGAAGAGTCGGGCATTGAGATTAAGATTCGTCTTTGCGATACAATGGGTTACGGGGTCACATTCCCGGGTTCCGCCCTGCCGAGAAGCGTTCCAAAACTTGTTCGCGCAATGATTGACGACGCGAACGTCCCCGAGGATCTTCTCGAATGGCATGGGCATAACGATTTTCATAAGGGCTTGACCAACGCCGTTTCAGCATGGCTATACGGTTGCTCAACCGTCAATGGCACGCTTCTCGGTATAGGAGAACGCACTGGAAACACCCCTCTGGAAGCGTTAGTAATTGATTACATGTCCTTGAGAGGGCACGCTGACGGTATGGACCCAAGAGTAATCACTGAGATTGCCGAATATTTTGAAATGGAGCTTGGTCATACGGTACCGGAAAATTACCCGCTGGTTGGACGGTCTTTCAATTCTACAAGCGCCGGTGTTCATGCGGATGGCGTTTTGAAAAATGAGGAGATTTACAACATTTTCGACACCACCAAGATCCTGGGAAGACCTCCCCTGGTCAATATCACTGATAAATCAGGACTCGCTGGGATAGCTCACTGGATAAACACGAAGCTTTCAGTGCCTAAGGAAGAATGGGTAGACAAGTCCCATCCCGCCATCTCCCGTATTTACGATGTCGTCATGGAACAGTATGAAAACGGCCGAGTAACGGCCATGTCGGACAAGGAAATGATGACCCTTGTAAAACGACAACTCCCTGAGCTGTTTATATCAGACTGGGATCGAATGAAGCTTATAGCGCGCGAAATGGCTTACAAGATTGTGGAAACTTTCATATCCTCGTCCCCGATGACGACTCTCGAAGCAAAAGCCATGGAGAAAGCGATGTACGACTTCCTCAGGAAATATCCTTTCATACAATACTGCTACGTTGTTAATATGGAAGGTAAAAAAATCACAGCTAATGTTACTGATATCGCTGAGAAGTCGAAGTTTGTTGAGTTTAAGGAAAACGAAGATTTTTCGGACAGATCGTGGTTTATCATGCCAATAAAAGATGGCAAGATCCACGTTTTGGGTCCATTCACGTCCAGGATTACGGGCGCACTATGTATTACAGTCTCAGGACCACTCAGAGACAAAAACCATAAGATGATCGGGCTGTTTGGCGCTGATATAAGAATGGAAGAGTTGCTGAAAGTCGAAAGAGAACTCATGGAAGAACATGGTCTTGAGTTCACTGAAAAAGACATCAGGACATTAACAAAAAAATACAGAGATTGAGAGCCTACTCAAAAACACCCTGAAACATTGACTCACATTTCTCCCTACCGCATTCGAGATCTCTGAGAAACACCGACTTCCCAGAGATCTCATGCCAACTACTAGCCAATAAATTACTATTTAATATAGATAGTTATCCATATATTTAAGTCTAACATATCAGATAATATGCCTATGGTCTTTTACAATATAATCTTTTATATTAAAGTTGTTTGACATTTCAAGGTAACTAAACTATAAAGCCTCATTAATTCAGTATCATATGACATTGAACTGTTTCCGGTATTATTCTTAAACTAGTCAACCTTAATATTATTAGAATTCTGTTCCTTCCATATAGTATTAATGGCCAAAAACTCCTACAGATCAAGCCCTTCTTACTACTCGACATCATGGGTCCTGAAGACCATCACAATCACCTCTGCCATTCTAATTCTTCTCGCAAACTATCCTGGCGCTATCTACGGGTGGCTTAACGACAGCGTTTCCAAACAAACAGCATCGATTCATGAATCTTGGCGCGATACACCATCATTACTCCAACCGGCTACTCCATTTCTTGAACCCAGGAGTTTCCTCGACGACTCTCCTGAGGTCAAAACAGCGCAATTCACCTATGGCATGCTCAATGGCGTACTGCCCTCCATCCCCAATTTACGGGCCGGCTATCTCTACAGTTTCGGCAAGGATTACAGTCTAGGCCGTTTTGTCGGGGACCTCTTTGTTCCATGGAACGTGAAATGGACTGACACTTTCTTTGGTCAAGCCCATGTTGAGTTTCAGGATTTCTGGCAGGTCCCTGATTCCTTTCCACAACATCGGGTTGATCTCTCTTTCGGGGGAGGATATCGAAAGTTGATCGAGCCGAAAGTTATGGTTGGGTTTAACGGGTTCTATGATTCGACACGCATTTTAGGCGCGTGGTGGTCAGCGGGTGGGGTTGGGGCGGAAATGGCGGTGTTATTACCAAATCAGGATACTTTCGACCTCAATTTTAACTACTATGGCAACCTATTCAGAGGCCCCAGGTATCTTGATGGAGAACTCGTAGCGGGGCCACCCAATATGGATTTCGAAGCTGGATACACAACGTCCATATTCGACAGATCCAATGACGTTCGTTTCAAGGTAAACGTCTATAACTACGACATTCGTCAAAGCATCTATGGAATTCGAGCTGGTGTGGACATAATGCCCTGGAATGGGGCCCTAGACCTGAGATACGAAATAGGACGAGATCAGCTATATGGATCGTATCAAACGGTTGGTGGATTCGTGAACATTCCTCTTGATATGGACAGATTATTTCAATGGAGCAGCCCATATGTTAAGGCTGGAGGCCCAGTTGATGACACTCATCTTGGCCCCAGGCTCCAGGCTTTCCCAACGCCTGACGGCATAACGCCGACACCTCTGACTACACAGTCGAATTATTTGAGAACGCTGATGGATCAGCCAGTCCACCGGCAATTTGCGTCTCACGCTGTAGCTGTTGAATCGATCGACGGGAATGGCTCCTCTGCTCCAACCACATTTGTAGCATTGGGAGACGCCGAGGTCGTCTTCACCCTTAATCCTAAATATACCGCCGCAATGCTCAACAATACAAAACCTTCCACAATTCAGGTCTCTGCCTCAGTCACTTCCCGTGGTAGGGTAGACATAACCGCCATGCGTCTGGATGTGAAGGACCTCTCTGGGATGGTTTTGACTCTAGCTATGCCGGATTGGACGATTTCTATGGGCAATGGTTACGTTTACAACTTGAGTCCATCTGAAATTGACAACGTATGGACAGCTCTATCCCAATCCGCAGACAGATCTATATCTGAAGTCAGGTTCAACCAACTGAACGGAGCGAATCTCCAGAACCTGAACATTACTTTGACAATTACACAGGCTGTAATATCTAATAAGTAGCCATTAAGAGACTAGACGCGCAGCTTATAAAAGTCTAAATCATTAAGGGGGCCGCGTCGCGGCTGCAATAAGTAGTCGCTCTCAGAATTTAGGAGGAAACATCATGAGAGTCCTTAACCTCTATTTCTCTACTACCGGTAATACCGAGAAAATTGCAAAGCAAATAGAAAAGGCCGTAAGGGACGCTGGTCACGAAGTAGAAACCATCAAAGTCACCAAGAATTCTGAAGTGGACATCCTCGCCTATGATTTCGTGTTTATTGGGTCAGGTGTCTACACATGGCTGCCTGGTAAGCCAATGATGGAGTTCCTTGGTCATACTCGTGAACGATACGGTGAATCCGGTGAAATAAAGCCTTCGTCGCCAAGGAGACCAGGTAAAAAGGCGGTAGTATATTGTTCGTTTGGAGGAGGTCACACAGGAATCAACGAAGCTTTGCCCGCGGCAAAATTCATGGGGCAGTTGTTTGACCATTTGGGCTACGAAGTAGTAAGCGAATGGTATTTTGTCGGAGAATTCCATGGGCGACTTCAGCATCTTTCAGCCACCGGCCGCTTGGGAAATATCGAGGGACGGCCAAATAACGCTGATTTGCAGGACATTTACCAGCGAGTACTCGGAATTCTGGGGGTCTGAAAATTCGACAGAGCGCCCGGACAAACGCTGCGCCACTTAAAAAAGGTGAAAGGAGTCCGGGCGGCATCGGTTGAGAGAACGAGGAGCTTCAGTCATTTTCGGTCCATCGGATTAATTATATTCTGAAGACACCTTTTTAACTCTGCCATTGTCTATGAGTTCAGCTTTTTCATTAACCATGCCATATTTTGACCCAAGTCATTCATGGTCTGCATCCCTTCCTCGTCCTGTTCTACCTGCCCAATTTCTCTACCTACCGCAAAGGCCCAGTAGCTTGATCCCGGCATAATCATATTGTTACCGAGGAAGAAATGATTGAGCGTATCCAGCGCATGAATTGCCCCTCCTCGGCGGTGAACCGCTATAGCCGCGCCGACTTTACGTTTATAAATATGGTCATTTGCCCTGGAAACCATCCCGCACCTGTCAATTACAGCCTTCATTTCAGCCGAAACGTCGCTAAAATACGTCGGCGACGCTAAAATGATCCCATCGGCCTCGATCATTTTTGAGATAAAAGCGTTAACATCATCCTTGTCGTTTATGCACCGTTTGTCTTTCTTCTCCCAGCACTTGTAACATGCCAGACAACCCCGAATTTGCCGACCCGAAAATTGTATCATTTCAGTGGCTATACCTTCTTCTTCGAGTCCTCTAAATACATGGCCAATCGCAATGGCCGTGTTGCCATCTTTCCTGGCGCTTCCATTGAACGCTACTACCTTCATTGTATGACCTCCATTCCATTAACTTTTTTGTTCATCCGTTTCCAATATCATACTATACACGTGGAACCGTTTGGTATCCAGAAAGGTACTCATTTGTCTCCCCCGTGAAAGAGGGGAAACGCATCTCAGAAATTAATAATCCGTCTACAAATTTCTTAACTGCTAAGACATCAAAGTTCAGAGATCGTTGAGCTTGCGGTATGACCAAAACCACGAGATTTAGGAGACTTAATTTTTTGCGAGTCACGCTTTTCCCAGCGTCAGGGACCTGGAATAATTCCTGGCCCAGCAAAGAGTATTTACTAACTGGACCTGATCTATAGCGCTACACTGGATGCTGAGCAATAGGGGATTCACGACCAGTATAGACAGGGTCCTGGCCCTGGATATCGCGACATTAAGACGGTTCTTGCTATAGAGAAATTCGATACGGCGAGGCAAATATTCCCCGCTCGAAGTGGTCATAGAGACTATCACAACCTCGGATTCCTGACCCTGAAACTTGTCCACCGTGCCGACTCTCGCCCCCTTTGGCAAGACGCGTTTCAAAAGATTCACCTGCATATTGTACGGCGCAACCACCATGATATTTTCAAGGGTCATGGGCTGCTCGTTTCCATCGCGATCCCGATACGATTGATGAACAAGGCTGGCCATAATCTCTTTGATCAGATCGGCTTCTTCCTGACTTTTCTGGGAACAGCCATCATGTTCGATTGGGACGAACGACACTCCTGATGGTTTAAGACATTGGTGAGCATTTGAATTCAAGATAAGGCGCTGATTCTGATTATGTTTTTCCGGCTTCAATCGGGAGTCATAAACCGCATCAGAAATAAACCCGCACACATCCGGACACATACGCCATGTTGTATCCAGGAACACACCTCTATCCGGCTTGATAGTCGCGTCCCCGTCGAGCAGATATTCGAGGGTCGATTCCCCGGACCTGCCAGGATGAACTCCCTGAATCGGTTGCCCTAGCTGCATCTGGTCCCCTAACAGGACAATGTTTTTTGCTGACACACCCATGGCTACGAGATTCGCCAGTGAGACCTGGCCAGCTTCATCCACGAACAGAAAATCCAGGTCCTGGTCCATTCCGGCGAAAAGCCATGCCGTGCCGGCTACCAGATTGGCCCTGGATTCATAGATTTTCTTGTTTTGGGTAACATCCTCTATGAACTTTCCCTTGAACCATGTGCCCTTGTTATCCGTAGATTTTTTTAGACCTTCGAATCGGAGACCAATTTCATCAGCTCGCAATTCAACATGTTTCAAGAGATTGTTGATCGCTTTGTGGCTGTTGGATGACACCCCTACCCTGTATCCTATACGCAGCAGCTCAGCTATAATATGAGACCCTGTATAGGTTTTGCCCGTACCCGGAGGGCCTTGAATAAAAAGATAGCTGTTGCGAAGACCGGCTACAGCTTGAATAATTTCCTTTAGATCAGGTCTTTCAGGATTAACTATCGGTTGCCCGGCAGAGTGGCCGTTGTTCGGTAAGGATCTGTTTAGAATAGCCTCAAGAGCCGCATAGCGCCTATCCCCACTAATTATGCTGTCCGCAAATTTGAACACGGCTTTAGTCAATGAACCGGACCTAATCGGGCCACCTGTTGAGACCGACAACTTCTCCGGCAATGTGGTTCCAGACTCAGACGCAACCTGGACGAGCCGTTCATTTTCATCAATCCGGACTATCTTGAATTCTTCCTTGAAATCACCGGTGTGGACACATTTGTCCCCTTCCCCAAGCTTGAATTCCTGTTCTGGATATTGATAGACAACGCCTCCGGCGTTAGGGTCTATCTTGGTTCTCCTCCCGGCCAGAGCCATGCCTCCGATGCACTCCGGATCGTCTATCAGGTCTTCATCCGTCATCTCCATCCTTGAAAAGACCGCCCACCACGCGGGTTTTTCACAACGTCGATGGAAATCCAGCAAATAGAAAACCAGTTCACGAAAAGATCTGCCTTTTGGATCGATCCTGTGGTCTTCAAGCAGGGCCAGACGATATGACTCAAGCTTCGTCTCCAACTGAACCTGACGGTCGGATTTCTGACGGGTCTTTTTATCGTCCCCTGGCTTGAACTGATTCATCCATGGCAAATCTGGAGGCCGGAAATTAAGCAGCCATTCTCGTAACAGATAAGTTGAACGGCAATCCTCATGATTATATGCCTCAATGTCGTCAAGAAATTTGCTATCTTTGCTTTGCAGCCACTTTTCATAGAAGACGATGCTCGACATGGCGTTTTTTACATCACCGTCACGCTTTTCCGCATAAAATGTTTCGAGATTTTTTATTGAGTATCTTGGCTCAGAGACACGAATGCTTTCCCTGACTATCTTGTAAAGATCAACAAGTTTACGGGATCGGAGCAGATCATCCACCTGCGCTTCCTTAATCCCATGCGAACACATGAGCCGCTTGAGGGCCGTTTCTTCATAACTGGCGTAATGGTAAATGTGGGCAGACGGATATTTTTTTAACCGCTGAGCCACAAATTCCATGAACGCTTCAAAGGCCTTTCGTTCCTCCTCCCGATTGTGAGCCCA
>JARLHM010000122.1 GCA_031292235.1 Syntrophaceae bacterium
ATAAATTCCGTGTCGCTCGGAACCACAGTGGTCTGCAATTGCGCCTGATATTTTAACTTTCGAGTCAAAAGTCGTGAAACCGTGAACGAGCGCGGCGATACTGCGCGCCAACCCATGAACGTTTACCACAAGGACTACCGGCGCATCCAACCATGAAGCGATTTCCGCGGTTGAGCCTTCCGGTCCCACAGCGTCGCTGCCGTCGAACAGACCCATGACACCTTCAATTACTGAAATGTCACTCTGCGAAGCTTTGTCGACAAACAACCCTTTCACGTAGTCTTTGTTTGTCATCCAGCCATCAAGGTTGTAGCAGGGTCTCCCCGACGCCATCGACAGATAAGTAGGGTCGAGGTAATCAGGGCCGACTTTGAACGTTTGCACTCGGAGCCCTCGTTTTCTGAGAGCGCTCACAAGAGCCAGCGTAACCGACGTCTTACCAACACCGCTATTTGTTCCTGCTATTACTATTCTGGGACAGGAAATCGGCAAATCGGCCTCTCCTCACACAATCCGCTGATATTCGAACGTCATCGAAGACCCACCAGCTTGTAAATTCGTTTCACATCTAAGCTGCTGCGCACTGATTCAGCCAGTCTATCCAGGGCTGGTTCCAGATCGTACACCGAGCAGACTTTTCCTATTGGCTTTAAGCCACGACGTTTTCGCAACTTGTCTATAAACCATCTTCTAAATTCATCCGCATCAAAGATCCCGTGTAAATATGTGCCCCATATTCTTCCATCCAAGGATCCTGCTCCGTCAACGCCGCCACGTCCCAGTTCCACTATGGGGCGTGTGGCGCTACATTGGCTCTGACCATGGTGGATTTCGTAACCACTAACGGCCAAATTGGACTCAAGGTGCAAGCCTGACACACGTGTCAGTGTCTTTTCAGGGGCAAGGACCGTAGTAACATCGAGAAAACGCAATCCCTCTAAGGGTTTGCCGCCTGACTCCAGACCATGTGGATCGGATATACCGCCCCCCAACATCTGGAAACCTCCGCAAATACCAACAACTTCAGTCCCATTATCCGCAAGTTCTCTCAATTTTGAGTCGATTCCTCTATTTTTGAGATACTCCAGATCGCCGATCGTATTCTTACTACCTGGTAAAATAATGGCGTCGGGCTGATTCAGATCATCACAATTCCGAACTATTTTTAATCTTACGTCAGGTTCTGTTCTGAAAGCGTCAAAGTCTGTAAAATTCGAGATATGAGGCAAATCTATAATAGCCACTTCTACGGAATCGTTGGATTCTCGCTGATCATCGAATAAGCCACTCTTAAAGCTTACGGAATCTTCTTCAGGCAGGCCCAGGTCGTGAAAATACGGCACAACACCCAATACCGGCCGGCCTGTATGAAGCAGTGTGTAATCAAGCGCATCGTTGAGCAGATCCTTGTTACCCCGGAAGCGATTTACCACAAAACCCGCAACCATTGACCGCTCCCACTCGGCTAATACCTCCATGGTCCCGATAAACGATGCGAAAACTCCACCTCGATCAATATCCCCTACTATAAGGACCGGCGCTTCGGCGTACCGGGCCATCTGCATGTTGACTATATCGTGGTGTTTCAGGTTTACCTCGCCCGGACTCCCTGCGCCTTCGAGCACCATCACGTCGAAATCCGCTGAAAGAGAATCGTAAGCGGCTTTAGCGGCGGCAAACACCTCGGGTTTATAGCGAACATACTCCATGACATCCATGTTGCCTACAGGCTTACCGCATACTATAACCTGGCTCCCGGTATCACTATTAGGTTTGAGAAGAATAGGGTTCATTCGCACATCAGGTTCGAGCCTACACGCTTGAGCTTGCACGACTTGGGCCCGCCCCATTTCTCCACCTGATCTTGTTACAAATGAATTGAGGGACATGTTCTGGGATTTAAACGGCGCCACCCTATAACCATCTTGAAGCAGAATTCTCCCGAGGGCTGCGGTCAATACGCTCTTCCCCGCATTCGAGCTTGTTCCCTGAAACATTAAAGCAGGTGGCTTGGATTTTTTGAAAGGCTTGTGGGCAACGCCCATGGCTTTTCGGAGAGATTCACACAACCGATTGTTCTGTTCGTAAGTCCTCACCGCTACTCTGAAAAATCGTTTATCCAACCCTTGAAAATTTTCGCAAACACGGATAGCGATTCCATCACGCAAGACTCGGCCAGCAAGCTTTATTGCGTCCAGACCTTTTCGATCAATCCTTACGAACAGGAAATTAGCCTTGCCCGGGTAAACCGTTAGTCCTGAAATAGATTCTAACTCCGTTTCAAGAATTTCACGTTGTTGTCGCACAAATGATCTACTTTGTTCCACATAATGGCTATCCCTCAAGGCCGCGGATCCTACCGCCTGAGCAATACTGTTGACAGACCAGGTCGGTTGAATCCTCTTGATAGATTCAACTATTTTGGGCTCACATATTGCTAAACCTAACCTCAATCCTGGGATAGTGTAGATTTTCGTTAGAGACAGCAGCACAATTACATTTGGGGGTCTGTTGCGCGTCAACGAATCCATGCCTTCGACAAAATCGCCAAAAGCCTCATCCACTACGAACAGGGTTGATGGGTTCCTGGTGGCGATTTCCCTGAGGTGTTCAGCGTCAACAAGGATGCCGGTAGGGTTATTGGGAGTACAAATGAAAACCAGTTCGTCGCCACGTAAAATAGATTCCACACGTCTTAAATCCGGAAAGAACTGATCGATTTCTTTCAGAAAAACATAATCCAGCTTAAGCCCAGCGACTTCAGCGGCGGTAGCGTAATCAATATATGAGGGAGCAAGGATAATGGCCTGTTTTTTGCCGAGCGCCCTTGGGAGCAAATGCAGAATCTCGGACGAGCCATTGCCGACAAGCGCCTGATCCGGAGAGCAACCATATCTTTCGACCGCGGCTTTAACCAAATCGGCGCATTCTGGATCGGGATAATGAACCACTGATGCGAGTGTAGAACTAACAACTGGCCTAAACCACTCCGGTAATCCCATGGGATTAATATTAGCGGAAAAATCCAGAATCTCCTCAGCCGAGAGACCGGAAAGATTCATCAGATGTTTTAAATTGCCGCCGTGCTTGAAACTTGTCATGTCATTTTCTCGCACTCGTGGTGGTTGTACATCGATCCCGTCATCCGGCTTGAGGATTTCCACGACTGGATAATGAAACCATCCTGTTCCTGAAACAGCTTTTAGAAACTCTTTTAAAACAAAAGCTTTCCTGAATTAGCGCTACTATTCAGCCTTGGTTACTTCCGCTTCTTCGAAAGTAGCCACTTCGGTAAGTATACGGACGGCCGCTTCGACTAACGTCATTGATAACGCTGCGCCGGTTCCTTCCCCCAACCTAAGGTTTAGGTCCATTAGAGGCTCTTTGTTGAGATACTTCAAAGCGACCTTATGGCCCTGTTCTACACTGCGATGTGACGCAATCATGTAATCAGCGGCGGTGGGGCAAAGCCCGTATGCGATCAGCGCTCCAGTAGTGGAGATAAATCCGTCAATGAGTATGGGTTTTTGCATAGAGGCCGCCCCAAGGATAAGCCCGGCTATCCCGCCGATCTCAAACCCCCCGACCTTAGCCAGGGTGTCTAAAGCGTCCTTCGGGTTAGGCTGGTTTATCTTGAGTATTTTCTCTATTATTTTAACCTTGTTTTGAAACTTTTCGTCATCGATCCCTGTCCCGTGACCGGTAACTTTGGCTGGGTCCTCTCCGGTAATTGCGCTCACAATAGCGCTGCTCGGAGTGGTGTTTCCTATTCCCATGTCTCCGGTCCCGAAAAGGTTGTAAGATTCCCCCAACTTAAGGGCCACTTCGATTCCCGCTTCTACCGATTTGACAGCTTCTTCCCGAGTCATGGCCGGGCCTGTCGCAATGTTGCTGGTTCCGGGCCTGATGCGCTTGGAAATGAACCTGGTCGGGTCTGGAACCTCCCCCATATCAGTCGCAACCCCCATGTCTACAACCATTACATGCGATCCGCTGACGCGAGATATGGCGTTTATTCCTGCGCCGCCTCTGAGAAAATTGTGAACCATCTGTAGAGTCACTTCCTGGGGATAGTTGCTGACGCCTTCATTCGCAACCCCATGATCGCTGGCCATCACAACAACAACCCGTTTGTCTACTTCCGGATTAGTAGACCTCGTCATAGCGGCCAGATCCAAAGCCAGGTCCATCAGGCGACCGAGCGCCCAATGCGGCATGGTAAGCTGATTCAGTCTCTCTCGCGCTTTCTCGCGAGTAACCGTGTCAGCGGGAAGTATTCGCTTTATCGTCTCATCAAGGAGGCCCATTTAAATAGTTCCTTTCTTCAATATTTAATATCAAACTTGGTTTAATTTTAAACAGGTCGGCCTTGAGTTACGCTATTGGTCGTAACGGTGCGAGGACTATGAACTCAGCAGGTAAGTCACATGACAATAACGGGGATGCTGGGCACAAAAAAATCCCCGGGAACTAAGTCCCCGGGGATGCCGTTTTTCATCCCAGTTGCCAAGCTCTCGGTCCGCGAAGAGCCGACATCTCAAGTCATGGGCAGGTCTTCTGGCTTCCGGTTCCTCCTAATCGCCGTCCTTCCCATCCTTACGGACAGTGGTTATACGGCTTTCGTCCCCGGTCACAGCGGCGGGTCCGCAACGGATTTACACCGTTTTCCCTTAGATCCCTATAGGGGTCAATCCATGACTGCTCACACAAGATTAACAAACCAGCGCTCTGTTGTCAACTAGCGTGACCAAATAATTTTCCTACTAAAACCGAAGGTTATTTAATTGAAATGGTCAACATGAACACGTGAATTTTCCAAACCAGGTTTAGTAAGTTGACACACCTATCCGCCATGATGAAATTAAATTTGTTAATGGGTATTTTCCTCATGCCTGTTTGCATTGGCCAAAAATTTAGTCAAAGGAGAGCAATCCAAATGATGAACCAGTTCCATTTCAAGGGGTTTCCCGTAGAATGTGTAAAATTCTATGATGAGTTACGCAAAAACAACACCAAAGCATGGTTTGATGAACACAAACCAGACTTTGAGAAATACGTAATGGAACCTGCACGCGACTTTGTCATGGAAATGGGTCTGGCGCTGAAGAAGATATCCCCTGGTATTATCGCCGACACCCGTTACAGCAAATCGATTTTTCGACCATTTAGAGACACTCGATTTAGCAAAGACAAGAAACCATACAAGACACACTTGGGGATCTTTTTTTGGGAAGGCCGATTGGCAAAAATGGATTGCCCTGGCTTCTACTTTCATTTGGAACCACCGATGCTACTGATTGCGGCCGGTAATCATTGCTTTTCCAAGCCCATCCTGGATCTTTATCGCGAGTCGGTTGTGGACACTAAATTCGGAAAGGCCTTGGCGAAGGCTGTGAAGAATGTCAAAAGCAAAGGCGATTTTCAGATAGGAGAAAAACAGTACAAGCAGGTTCCGCGGGGTTTCGACAAGACTCACGAAAACGCCGAATTTCTGCTTTTAGGAGGATTAACCGCTTGGACAGAAACCACGATCCCGGATGAATTTTATTCTTACGAGATTGTAAATTACTGTCTTGACAAATTTAAGGACCTATCCCCCATTCACAAATGGCTCGTGGAAATGATTGGAAGGATCAACAAATAGCGCCGCGACCTTAGGGTCATGAGGGACAAAATGAATTTTCCAGAGAAACTTAGGGAACACTACATAGACTGCCAACATTGTCTCTTCTGGGACCAATTATCAATGCGTCATGGAGACGGATATTGTCGTCGGTTCCCTCCGGGGCCGGACACGCCAATTGTCGCCGCATCCCGTTATTGTGGTGAAGGGATTTGGATCATCAACGGGCAGGCCCTGTCCATTGCGGAAGCTGTATCTGAGATACTGGAAAGCGACAAAATACAAGGACCTTCAGAACCATCAAATTGGTGATACGATTCTAGTTACAAATCAGGCTAAGGCGGCTCGTACGATAAACCCATCATTACTGTCCGAGTAATAGGTCATCTTCATCCCTGATAAAGAAAGCATTGATTGCATTTGTTCCAAAGAGGGCATTAGATCTTGATACACTATGTCGTGTATTTTTCGTGCCGGGTTATTGATCTCCGAGAGTTCCAGAAAATGATGTATCAAAAACTGCCCTTGAGGCTTCAATATTTCGGCCGTCTTCCGTAGCATGGCTATTTTATTACTGAAGTGGTGAAAAACGTTGTGGCAGATCACTGCGTCAAAGTAATCCGGGACCAAGTTTGTATTCTCCATGGTATCCATTATGAGGCTAACGTTTTCAGCTCCTTTTAGCCTATTCCTGCTGACTTCAAGCATCGCTCGACTCATATCGAGAGCCACGACTCCGCCTTCTGGTCCAATTTGATGACTCATTAACTGAGTAAGTCTCCCTGTCCCACATCCTGGCTCAAAGACGTTCATGCCAGGCAATACTCCGGCAGCGCTCATTACTTGCCGAAGCTTCTCCGTTTCTTGATCGGTATATTCAGCTCGTGCCCATGTTTCTGTAGCTTGAGTATCAAAAAAGCGAGTTTTGTCCATACTCATATTATGTCTCCATAAGTGCGCCATGCTGCTCCGAAATGTGGCTCAACCAAATAGTACGTTACCATAATACATGCCACCAACAACAGAGTCAACAACAAAGTGGCATGCCTATGAATCTCGTGCCACTCAAGTGCCCCGGTTCTGGCTCCCCAGATCGCATGATGAGGAAAATGCCTTAGATTTGTACTTTTAGCGTTTATGCGTCAGGTTTAATGAAAAAAACCAATTCCAGAAGGTGTACGTGTCTGACTAAAACGGCCGGAATTCAAAGAAGCTTTTGCGGTACAGATTTAAGGATTGTCGTTTTGCCAATTATCCATCCACCCTGAATAGATCGAGAGCGAAGTAACCTGATAAAATTTTCACTAATCTTGCCTAATAATCTCACTGTTTGATAAATAGCTTTCTACGGTAAGGGTTTGAATTTTAAGAAACTAAAAAACAATTGATTCAGCATGGCTGACATTATCTGACAAAAATCGGAAGGTCTTGATAAAAATAGACGTTTTGGATATGTGTAAATATGTGGCAAAGTCAGAGTAATGAAGAAATAGCCCGACGACAAT
>JARLHM010000123.1 GCA_031292235.1 Syntrophaceae bacterium
AGGCTAATCTTGACACAAGGCAGGCTGACATATCCAAGGCCGCAGGCAAGGTATATCATATGCCTATAGTGTATCTGACCGAATTGATAGGTGTGGCGTTCAATGATCCCAAGGTCGGGGCATGGTTCGAGAAACATCTGGTCTCTCCTGCCCCTGTGCTGGTAAAAAGGGGATTGCTTTAATTTCCCGACTTAGATCCTCCAGTAACATTCCGTAGCCCGACCTGAACCAAGATTGGTTCAGGTCGGGCTACGGAAGTCTATTTATTTTTTACGCGACGACTTTTTCTGCGATTAAATTCGGCTTAGGATAACAATTTTACCCGCTTGAAGGGCCGCATGGGGAAAAGCCCGTTCAAAAAGGCTACTAGAAAATCAATTCGGCTGAAGCCGCGATAGAAAGCTGGTCGGACCAGACCCTTGATCCATCAAAGGAAAAGTCTACGCTAAAGAAACTGTTAGTGAGCTGATGTCCGCCATTGGTTATGATGCGTTTGAAATCCAAATCAATCAGACCTTTAATATTTTGGCGAATAAAGAATGAAGCCGTCGCTTCGGCGTGCCAGCAATGGCCGCTAGTACTTTCGTTTGTGATGCGCTCACCTTCCCTAAGCAGATGCAGGTCCTGGTTCTTCGCTAGGACCACCGCATAATCCAGCGTGACGGTAAGATCAGTAGTAGGTAGGGACCTGAATATCCCGGAAGTATTCACCTTAGTGTTTATTAAAGCCCCTAAATAGTACTGATAAAACGTTTGGTCGAATTCTATCCCCTCGCCTGGCAGATCGGTGTTATATCCGTCCAGGCCGACCTGGTAACCATCGTGTGTGACAAACGAGAAGGTCTGGTAACGTGCCCCCACGACAGGATGAACTATCTTGAAAAAAGAAACATCCGGGTTAAACAGAATCTTGAGGTCGACCAGCCATGACCTCTTGAGCTGGCATTTTGACTCGCTGAAGACCGATTTCTGCGAAGGCACATTTTCCTGGTCCCAGTCGCTATCCTGCATTCTAGCCCGGCCCTCCTGGTTTATATTCACCCAGGTATCAAGCAGCGCTGACCAGTAACTGGAATTGTAGATATAATCTCCACCAAAGAACCATTGATCTATAGGAAATTCCAGTCGGCTCAGAGGGTCCTGTTTGGGAGGAAAAGGATTAGGGAACTGATAGGATGTGTAACTGTTGAAGAACTTTTTTACGCCGATTGAATACTGCCAATTCGCCGCCTTTACGCGCGAAACCAGGTCCGAAGCCACATCCAGCGGATCAGTGTATTGAGCCGTCGCAGGGAACGGTTGAGCGCACGAATAGATAAAAATTAGGGCGGTCGCCAAAATGGCGGCCCCTATTCGAAAAATCATACCTATCCTTCATTGCATGCGACAAGGTGATTCAAAGAACCTGTCAATGGCGGCTAAACCAAAAGCCTTGTAAAATCGCCGTGCCGCGAAATAAATCTCATTCGGTTTTCAATAACAAATAAACCGACAGATGAAGTTTTCAACAATACATATGGAATGGATACACAATAACATAAGGCTGATGACAAGTCAACGATGATTAAACCTTAACTATTGTAATTGTTATACTTTATATAATTGCAATAACTTATTGCTTTATTGGATGAATATGTTTATTTGTTGTTTCTTGCGGGATGGGAATACGTGAAAAAAGTGGGCAAATGTCTTTCTACCGAATATATTGTTTCTGGTCCAACAGTCTGGGTAACGCCTAAACAGATTGCACGACATGGTTCAGCGGCTGGGACATGAACCAGGACCCCAAAAGAAAGGACAATCCGGCATGAGGTTCATTTTCTCCACACATGACAAAACGGAGCAGATTCAAAGAATTCGTGAAGGCATAGCAAATTATCGGGACGGCGGCCAGTCGGACCCAGCCAATTTCGAGATGAACCCGGTCTATGACGAATTATTGTGCCAGGTTTGCGAGCATTTTCTGGGTTATTGGAAAAACGAGATTGCGCTGGTAGGGCTCGGCGGTTATGGACGCCAGGAAATGAGTCCCTATTCCGATATCGATTTATTGTTTCTAAGACCGGAAAATGCAGCCGAAGGTATCTATCGTGGAATACGGAATATCCTGTACCTGCTTTGGGACGCCAGGATTGAACTTGGCCATTCTGTGAGGACTGTAGAGGAGTGTAAACAGGAAGCGAACAAGGACCTGGCTGTATTGACTTCCATGATGGACATACGACGCGTATGGGGATGTTCTGAAATATGTCACGATCTGGTAGTTCAAAGAAACCGCCTGATCATTGAATCAGATCCTCTTGACCTTTATCTCCGCATCGAAGCGGAAATCAGAAAGTCACGCGAGAAATTCGGGCATACCATTTACCTTCTTGAGCCCCACCTCAAAGAAGGTCCGGGCTCGTTAAGGTATATTCAACTTTTGACATGGCTCGCCCGTATGATATTTGGCTGTGCGACCCTGGATGATCTCGTGATTGGCGGATTGTGCTCTGAAAAGTCAGTCCGGGAAATTAAGGATGGCGTCAGTTTCCTGGCCGAAATCAGGACCCGTCTCCATTTTATTGAAGGCCGCCGGGATGACCGTCTCAAATTTGACTGTCAGGCCATGATAGCCAGGGACATGGGGTTTCAGGAGACCCCGGAAAGACCGGCAGTAGAAAATTTCATGAGAGAATATTACAAGCACGCTGCGACCATGGATTTTTTCGGCCGGCAGCTTCTTGCTCGAGCCAGGCTATTTCTAAGACCAAAGCTCGTTTCCAACAATAAGAGGCTTGATCTGAACTCCTCCTTTTACGTTGGCTCAGGCGGGATAAATTTTCTCAATCCGGACAGCTTTGGTCGCGATGTCAGAGAGCTTTTCCACGCTTTCAAGCTTATAGCTGAAACAGGCTGTGACCTGGACATCAGACTCGTTGACCTAATTCGTTCAAAGCTGTCTCAACTTGACGAAGCGACTTTGCACGACACTGAAGCGAATCAGCTTTTCCTGGAAATCCTCAAGTGTCGGAGAAACGTGGCAAAAGCTTTGAATACAATGATGAAAGTCGGGTTCCTGGAACGATTCATTCCTGATTTTGCACGGATCAGATTTTTACCCCAGTATGATGTCTATCATCAGTATACGGTTGACTTGCATACGATAGCGGTGCTTGAGAATATAGACGAGATGGAGCGGCCTGATGGGCCAGAAGACGAAAGGCTGTTAAGGACGATCTTCTCAAAACTGGAGAAACCGCTAATCCTACGCATTGCCGGTCTCTTCCACGACATCGCTAAAGGAAGTGGATCAGGTCACGATTTAAAGGGGGAGAAAATCGCAGGGTCTATCATGGAGCGGTTCGCGCTTCCAACTGAGGATGTCGATGATGTGCTGTTTTTGATAAGAAATCATCTCGCTATGACTCACCTTGCTTTTAAAAAGGACATTCACGATGAAGCCCTCATCAACCGTTTCGCTGAAAACGTAATGCTAAAGCGCAGGTTGGACTTATTACTTCTTTTGACTTATTCGGACCTAAAAGCTGTTGGTTCAACAGCCCTAAATTCTTGGAAGAAGATGCTTTTGGAAGAACTCTACTATAGGACCCTGGACGTTATCGAAGGCGAAGGAATAGACGGACAGGACTTGTCCGACTGGGTTAAACAGATAAAGGCCGTTGTCCGGGACCTGGTTCCTGCTGAACACAGAGGCGAGCGCCTCGAAGAGTTTCTTGCGAGAGCAAACCCCCGCTATTGCCTGGACTTTTATCCGGGCGTAATAGTGGACCATTTTATGGAGATCGAAAGCCGACTTTCTGAAACACATAAGGACTCTCTTTCTCTGGATGATCTTATCGTAAGAAAAATAGATCATCGGAAGCCGGGTTACAGTTCCATAACTTTGATCATACGAGATCAGCCCGGCCTTTTTTACAAAATTGCCGGCACGCTTTCTTCAAACAAGATAAATATCTTGAGTTCGTGGACCCACCTGATAGGTCCGATAGCAATTTCCACATTGCACGTCAACAATATACCGGAAGGACCCGTTGACGACCCGGAAAGATGGACAAATTTTCAAAATGATTTCAGAAGCGTTATCACCAGTGAAATCGATATCGACACTCTTGTGGAAGCGAGGAGGCAAGCCAGGGGATTATTCTCCAGGCCATCAAATCCCCGTTTCCCCGTCAAAGTCGAAATTGACAACTCGACATCGGACAATGCTACTATAATCGAAGTTTACGCTCACGACCGGCCCGGACTTCTTTATGACATCACCCGGAGGTTGTCGGCCATGGGACTGAATATAGTCCTTGCCAAGATCACAACAGAAGTGGATCAGGCGGCCGACATCTTTTACACACAAAATCAAAACGGGAATAAAATAATCGACTTCGACGAGCTTGATTCAATCAGGGAGAAGCTTACAAAGCACTTGTCGGTAATGGAAAAGATGTCTCTCGAAAAACAGGCGCCTACGCAGATCTCGTTCTGATGTCAGAATTATCTTGAGCCAGGAGTATGAACCAGTGTTGGTACTGGAGACAAACACAGCTTCGCATCTTGAAGGAATCGACATCTTCGTCAATGCCTTCCTGGATTACACTCTGGTGAACCGTGGGCTCGCTAAACTGACAGTAGAATCATATTCTTCTGATTTGACGGACTTCACAATGTTTCTGAAGTCGAGAAAGATTGTCTCCCCAAATCAAATCCAAAAAGAACACGTTCTGATTTTTCTAGATCTGTTAAATCAACAGGGTCTCTCCGCTAGAACAAGAGCAAGGAGACTATCGTGTCTAAAAGGGTTTTTCAAATTCCTTATTGAAACAGGCGCCATCCTCCAAAATCCTTGTGAATACATTGAGACCCCCAGACTACCGAAACGGGTTCCCCAATACCTTGACCAGCGCGAAGTTGAGTCACTTATAGCAGCAACAGACACTTCGGGCCCACTGGGGATTAGAGACGAGGCCATGATTGAATTGCTGTATGCGACCGGCCTGAGGGTTTCAGAGTTGGTCAGCCTGGAAACTTACAGGGTAGATTTCGAAATCGGATGCGTCACGGTTATGGGCAAGGGGTCCAAAGAGAGGGTTGTTCCAATGGGACTCACCGCGTCCAGGAAATTGCTGGGTTACTACGAAAAGACTCGTCCTTTAATAATTGGCAATCGAAGAAGCGAGGCCATTTTTGTGACCAGTAAGGGCCGGAAAATGACTCGCCAGGCGTTTTGGAAAATTATAAAAAAGGTCGCTCGCTGCGCAGGAATTTCCAAAGAGATTTCACCTCACACATTGAGACATTCATTCGCTACCCATCTAGTTCAGAACGAAGCGGACCTTAGATCAGTGCAACTCATGCTCGGCCACTCGGACATCTCAACAACCGAGATTTACACTCACGTCGCCGGAACAAGGTTAAAAGAGGTGCATAGGAGGACACATCCAAGAGGATAGATCAAATTAATGTAAAAACAAAAGGCCTACCAATGAAATGACATCAGCAGGCCTATATCTTGTTAGATTAATTATTTAATCTCAGTATGATCAGGCTGTGAACAACTAATATCCCAGAGAGTTAGCCCACATTTACGACCCAACCATACGGATCAGGTCTCTTGGCCAACTGGATGCTCGTTATTTCATCAAATAACTCTTTTGCTACTTGGCCGGTCTTGCCATCCGCAACTATGTAGTCATGTCCCAAATATCTGAAATGACTAACTGGCGAAATAACCGCCGCTGTTCCTGAGCCAAATATTTCCTGTAGTTTACCCGTGTTGGCCGCCGCGACCAACTCACCAATAGAAATGACCCGTTCAGAAACTTTCATACCTTTGGATCTACACAGTTGAAGGGCTGAATCACGCGTCACTCCGGGCAGGATTGTTCCTCCGAGTTTTGGGGTGATTATTTCATCATCGATTCGAAAGAATATGTTCATGGTGCCGACTTCTTCGATTGCAGATTTGTCCACTGCGTTCAGCCAAAGCACCTGAGTGAAACCTTCGGCGTGAGCTTCTTCCGCAGCGAGCAGTGAAGCGGCGTAATTAGCTCCTGTTTTAGCTTCGCCTACTCCGCCGGCCGCCGCTCTGGCGTATTTATCAGTAACCATTATCCTAACTGGCTCAAATCCCTCAGGATAATATGCGCCCACGGGTGAAAGAATGATAAAAAAGAGGTATTTCTTTGATGGTCGTACGCCCAGGTGAGCATCCGTAGCGATAACGGTAGGCCTAATATAAAGAGAAGTCCCAGGAGACCTTGGAATCCAGTCTCTGTCTCTTCGTAGCAGTTCCGTCATTTGATCCATGAAGATTTTGGGATCTAATGGTGGAATGCACAAACGCTCGCAAGATCTGTTAAATCTGGCTATATTCATATCTGGTCTGAACAGCAAAATATCTGAATCTTTGGAACCAGAGAAAGCTTTCAAACCCTCAAAGACCTGTTGGCCGTAATGAAGAACCATTCCGGCAGGATGTAGAGACAGGTCCTGAACCATAACGATCTTTGCGGACCCCCAACCACCATCGGCGGCGGAATATTCAATTGTAAGCATATGATCTGTGAAAATATCACCAAAACCTAGTTTGTCCTCATCGTACTGTTGGGACCCGGTTCTGTTTCTGGGTAATGTTCCCATTGATCCTCCAGGACCACTTAACGTGGCGCAAATGTTACAACAAATAAAAAGCTAGGCGCCTCCCCGGTAAATATTTCCAGAAGGCTTCACCTAGCCTGGTTCAGCTATAATAGCAAGTATACGATGAATTTATCCAGAGAAATGTTATACGAGTTGGTTGATCATTACCAATAATCCTCAGAGCCCGTCGCCTGTTCTATAAATCTTGTTCGTGAATAGGCGTCACACTCCGAACATGAGAAATCAGACCAACGACACTTTAGCGCTATGTTTAAACACTCACTATAATGATCACAGTCCACTTTTCGGTAGGGTCTGTCCGAGTCCCGGTTTCCCTTAACAAGTACTGGACAAGGTTCCATAACTGTGCTCCAACCTCCCATCCGATTTCAGAAATGTCCCACGTAAATCGCTTCTGCTTCACGACTCTGAAAATTCTGTACAGTCTCAAGCGACAGAGGTTCCCCAAACCTTAACCAGAAAAATGCGTCTGCTTCGAGCGATGCGCAACGGTATCCTGCTGACACTATTAGATAACTTATAATGGCCTCCGCTGAGGCTGTTGACTTAATAAATTAAGCCTGTCTTTCTCTGGTTACGTTTCCGGGATTAACAAGCCGGGGATGAGAAAATATGTCTCTCTAAAGAAAGTTTCATTAAACTCATATATAATTTTTGTCAAGGGACTCGAATCGGGATCGACTTTAGCCACGCACAGTGAGGGGTCTTAGAATTGACATACGATTTTCTTTTTGTTGTAGTCTCCTAAAGAGGCCTCCATCATGGTTTCAATAGAAATTCTTCACAGCAATATTTTTGTTGCTCAGATCAGTTATAGACCGGGTTTCTATGTGGAAATCAAGGTTGGAGAATTGTTTAAAACCAAAAAAGTTGTTTTTAGAGTTTGCCATCATCAAAACCTTGAATTGGTTGGTAATTGGCCTGAAGCTTTAGATAAATATTTTAATGAATCTACTTTTGAATCGCGATCCGATCTTCTCCCGCATGAATCAGCAAGGGCTGGGTGCGCGAGAGAGCACAGGAGTCTTTTTCTTGCGGCCGCCAGAGCGTTGGAGAAGAACCTGACTCCCCTTGGATACGAATTTAAAGTGTCTTTCGAATAATCCTGACGGATAGATATTGATGTTAAGATGAGTTTGGATGGCGATTAAGGGTTGGGGGCCTCAATTAGCTCCCAACCCAACAGTTACGTTTTAATCTATCGTTCCCGCCAGGAAGATCTTCGCCTTGCCGCGTTGGACCTTGAGACGGATGACCTTATTCTTTTTCGCTTCGGAGACAGCCTTGGTAAAAGAGTCAACAGTGGAAACAGTAGTGCCATCTACTTCTAGTATGACATCACCCGAATGCAATCCCATTCTGGCTCCAACTCCGTCGGAACTGATGTCCTTGACAAGGATCCCCTGTCCTTCTTTCAGGTCCATTTTCGAGGCGACAACCCCAGGAACTGGCTCAATCTGTATTCCGAGGTCATTGGAGGTTTCAGCCGCGGAAGCGCCACCGGTAGCGCCGCTTGACGCCACAGCTTTTTGTGTCCGTTCAGCGATCTTTACCGGGACCTCCATTGTTTTCTTGTCTCTGTAAATTGTCAAAGTGGCTGATGATCCCGGCTTTTCCTTGCCAACTAAATTCTTTAGGTTTGCCGCTCCCTTCACAAGCTCGTTGTTGAACTTCAGTACAATGTCCCCTGCCTTGATTCCTGCCTTTTCAGCCGGACTCCCTTCGATAACCTGTGACACCAGAGCGCCTTCGGCGTCATTTCTTCCAAAGGACTTGGCAAGTGATTCGGTCATGTCCTGAATGTTCACACCAAGCAGACCGCGTTTAACTTTTCCATTCTTTATAAGATCACTCATGATCAACTTTGCGGAACTTGAAGGAATTGCGAAGCCAATTCCCTGATATCCACCGCTCCTGGACGCTATGGCGGTATTAATTCCCACGACGTCTCCATCTATATTCACAAGAGGTCCGCCGGAATTCCCCGGATTGATGGCCGCATCGGTCTGAATGAAATCTTCGTAATCGATTATTCCTACGTTAGTCCTGCCGGTTGCGCTTACGATTCCCATAGTAACCGTCCTGTTCAAACCAAACGGATTACCGATGGCAAAAACGATTTCACCGACCTGAAGCTTGCTTGAATCACCCAGATTAGCCGTGGGCAGTCCTTTGGCGTCGATCTGGATAACCGCTATGTCGCTCTCTGGATCAATACCTTTGACCTTGGCCTTAAATGATCTCTTATCTGAAATCGTGACCGTAATTTCGTCCGCGTCCTTGACTACGTGCGCATTCGTCAAAATGAGACCATCCGCAGAAATTATAACGCCTGATCCCATTCCCTGGGGATGAATCTCTCTTCCTTCACCCGGTCCTTTCTTGAACCGCTTAAAAAATTCATCTCCAAAAAAATCCTTAAAGGGATGGTTTTTGAAGAAAGGTTCCAGGTCGGGGGCGCCTTCGCTGGAAGAAATGGCCTCTTTCTTCATTGAACTTATGTTTACCACTGCAGGTTTTACCTTCTCAGCAACCTGAACGAAGGCTTCGTTCATTTGTTTGAGGACCGCGGGAGCGGATGCTGAAGATGTGACGGGGGAAATAAGACTTAATGAGATTATTGCTAAAAGTGTTAGAAATAATAAAGGTTTCGCCCTATAAAGGCATCTAGTCATGATATACTCCTTCTAGGTATCACATTTAAGCCAACCCTGTACAGGGATTGCGCTTTAATCACAAAGACATTTGCCAAAGGGCAACGTTCCCAATAATTTTGTTTTTTCTGATTTCACTATCAGTTTCGGCGCCAAAATTGCTCCATTAGGTCTGAGCGCCGACAGTATCGATCTCTCTTGAACCGGTTCCCAAAAGATTTTTGAAGTGGAAAAGCGGGAGAGTTCTAAACACCCTAATACTAATTTTTTGTTGATATCAGCTACTATTTCTTGTCACCTTGCGCGCTCGTTACCTGAAAATAACCTGGCGAGGATTCAACATCGGGCTTAGTCCTGTCTGGGTGAGTATTGATAACCATCCAACGCCAAGCGCCGGCGACATCAGGCGTAAATTCAAATATTTTACGTCCCTTGGGCACTTTAAGTAAAACATAGGTCCCTGATGGTCTTATGAAAACTATGAAAAATCCTTCTCCACCAGGTTGATCATGATTACACGTCCACCTAAAAACACCTGCGTTACCCAACTCGATCGTTAAAGAATCAAACAGTTCAGGTTTGCAAATCTGGTCTTCGCCAAGTCCCTCGCAAAAGACGGACTTCGCGGGAAACAAGAGGCAAAAAGCTAGCAACAACGCAGAAGATCTAGACAATCTAGACTTGTTGATCATTCTCAGGTCCATAAATTACCATCAAGCCTTCTAGCAAAACCTAAACTAATGGCCGTTAATTTGCAACAATTATAAGACTTATTTGTATTTTCTTTAGTTTATATTTTGCTTGGTGAGCGGCCCTTGATTTTGTCAATTTATTACTATACAAGCTTAATTGCCTCGGAATACTACATTTCTCATAATGATAAAAGAATTTATCGCATAATATAGTGAACTTGTTACATCCTTTCAAAACTACATGATAAATCTCCGGAGCTAATGCGTTCACATTGAAAGCGCATCGCATAAGCCTACAAGGAACTGACTTATGGAATTCAACGTCATACGTGTTATGTTTAATAAATTAATGGAAGCTCTTCGAATGGGTAAGACGCCTGAAAGTTTTTCTCACGTGGATCCCGTTGGATCGCGAGGGGTAGAGCCGTTTTCTCTACTGTCTGATGGCGTCAAATTACGGGGAAGCATTTTTTTTCCGGTAAACAGGCCCAACATGCAATATCCCGCTATAATCATTTGCCATGGCATTCCCGGTAGCGGGACGCCCAGGCCGGCTGATGATCCCGGGTATGAAGGACTCGCTCAGGATTTTACCTCCATTGGGTTTGCGGCGGTAATTTTTAACTTCAGAGGTTGTGGGGAATCGGGTGGAGATTTTGACATGATGGGTTGGTCCAGGGACCTCAAGGCAATCCTGGACAAGACAGTAAACACCCCCTTTATAGATCCCACCAGGATAATTCTAATAGGTTTCAGCGGCGGAGGCGCCGCGGCTATACATGTCGCGGCTGATAATCCAAATGTTTATGGCCTTGCGGTCGTTGGAACTCCTTCAGATTTCGAAATCTTCAAGAAAGATAGTTCTTCAATTATAAGAGATTTTAAGGAAAGGGGGATTATTAGGGATCCCAATTTCCCGACTGACCCCGAAAAATGGATCAAGAATTTTTCTGAAATTGAGCCAAAGAAGTGGATTGCCTTTTTTAAGGGAAAATCACTATTGATAATGCATGGCGACAATGACGAATTAATACCTTTGGAACAAGCGAAGGAACTTTACAGCCATGCTCCCGCGGGCATTGCCCGACTCGAAATAATACCGGGCGGAAGCCATCGACTAAGACTCGACAAACGGTGCGTGGACGCTTTAAAAACCTGGTCTCTGGAATCATTGGGCTGGAAACCGTAACATATAATTAGAATGGGCTCAAACCAGTTGATAAAAGAAAGTCAAGCAAACGAACGATGAATCTCTTTAAAAAGACGATTATTGCAATTGTAACCGTTTGTCTGGTTGTCGGGATCAGTTCCTTCCTAATAGCCAGATTCCTGCCTGAAAGCGATTTCTTGAAAGGCGTTATTGAAAACAAGCTAAACGAAGTAACCGGTCGGCAAGTTTCAATAGGGTCGGTTCAAGTTCGATTCGGTTTTCCTTCGTTGATCAATGTAGTTGTACAAAACATTGTCATAAAAGACATAAACAACCGAGAACTTTTTTATTCAGGCACCATGCGTCTCAATGTGGGGCTTTGGGGCCTCCTTGCCGGAAAGCCATCGCTTGACAATCTAAAGATATCATCGGCCAGACTCAAAGTTTACCGTGACTCTTCCGGTAAAATTGAGAGTGTATTTTCCAGGAAAACCGCTGGAGTTGCTGGGTCTCAGGCGCCATTACAGCCGGAACAGTCCCGGGAGTCTGCGAAAGAAACACCGCTACCTGGCGCCGCTCCGGCGCCTCCATCCCCCAAGGTCGCTGCGGGACGTAAGTTGTCCTGGCCTATCAGGCATATTCAAATAGAATCATCACAGATTACGCTCGAAGATTCGTCAGTTGGATCGGAAAAACCTCTCCGAACATCTTTTGAAAACATCAGCGGCAATATTAGCAGACAAGAAAATGTGTTCGATTTCCAGGTCGCTGGGAAGCCTAATTGCCCCGGCGTTGAAAGTTCCCAATTGGCGATGGGAGGTTCAATTAAGGTTGGTCCGGAATTGTCTTCCATAGAGTTCGCCGACATAAACAGCAAACTGGAAACGGTTAAATTGGTCAATCCCTATTTTCTGCCCCGGAAAATGGTCCCGTGGATTAACAAACTTGAGATCAACAAACTTTCGTTGAACACTTATATCCGGCAAGGCGCCCACACGCGGATTGATTTTTCGGCGGGTGTTTTTCAAACAAAGGATTCCCCAGGATTACGATTCACTGCCTCAGCGATGTTGACTCCTGACTTCAGTCAGATCGAAGGGTTACGCCTCAAAGGCGTCTCAGATGACGTCCATATTGTCAACATGGCAAGAGTTGTCCCAAAGGAAGTCCTTGATCAGTTCGGGCCTGACGGGGCAATTAACATCAGTTTCGACGGATCATGGTCGCGTGATTCAGGGTGGTCCATCGCCGGGTCGGCTGGACTCCACGATTTCCACACCCCCGGGAAATATGCTTTCCTCGGCAAACAACTTTCAACGTCGATGGACTTTGAGCTTACATCCGACTCGTTTGTGGTTAAGGAACTCAAACTTCAAAACGAGGCTTCCAACAGCCTAATGTCGATAAATGGAACTGTAAATGGCCCATTTGCTAGTGATCGATCTTTAGACCTCAATGCGAGAGTTAATCTTGAAGGGGCATGGCTTTCACATTTGGGAATGAGTTCGTACAAGGACCTGATCCTACGTGGTCCCATCCCTGTGTATGTTCATTTGAAGGGGACCCCAAAGGACCTCAAGGTTGATCTCAATGGTGACCTTTCCGGCGCTGCGCTATCGCTTAAATCAGTTTTTGAAAAGGAAATTGGTGTAAAGGCCAGGATTGAGGCCCGCACCGCCGTTTCCCTGGATTCGTCCAAACCATTGTCCAATCTTCTGAAACAGATAGACATTAAATTTAAAACGCAAGACGCGACAATAAAGCTGGCAGCGGGATTTCAACCTATCGCAAATTGTCCTTTAAATTTGGACGCTGAAATATCAGGTTCAAAAGGTTTATTTGATCTGAAGAATTTCTCTATGAAGATATCCCTCCCCGGGAACAAACACACCTTGATTTTTACAAGGGGCTATGTCAACAGGTTAAATTCACAAGCTCCTGACCTGAATATCGAGGGAAATTTGAATCTTAACCGAGAATTGGTAAATCTCTTGGGCTTACCTTCAAAAGCATCGGTAGATATGACCGGCGCCGCCAATTTGAATTTTAAAGTTACCGGTTCTCCAAATTCTTTGAAATGGTCATTGGGCGCACCGCTTAAAGGTGTAAGTTTCACGATTGGCGACTGGTTTGTCAAAAAGGCGGGTGTTGATCTTGATGTGACATTATCAGGAACTCGAACCCCTAGTGAAGTTCACCTTGGTCAAGCAAGGATCAAGACACCTGGATTCCTGGGCGGAGCGTCCGGAGAAATCAGTAATAAACCCGGCCAATCGACTTCGTTCAAATTGGATGTGGATGAAGCTGAAATTGGGACCTTGGCCAGTTTCTTTCCATCACTGGGACAATCCGGTTTTTCCGGACCGGTTCGCGGATCTCTGGCATTTAATGGCCTCGGCAAAGAAATCCCAACAAGTGGGCGGATCCAACTCGTATCAGTCAATTACAGGCCCCATAAGAGCCCTGTAACCTTTGAAAAAATCAATGGGACTGTTTATTTAAAGGGAAATTCGATTGATAGTAATGAGATTAGAGGCTACGTCCACGGGACAATAGAAGCCCCTGTAAAGGCGTCATTGAAACTTGCGGGACTCGAAAACCTTGGATCTTTGAATGGAAAGATATCTCTTTCGGCTGGACCTGGAAAACTGTCTGTTGATAGATTAAGATCTGTTCTTAATCAAGCCCAGTCTCTTATTGAACCATTCTTGAATGAGAATGGGAAAGTAAAGAAGTTCAATCCCTTTGAACTTAAGTCAGCTACAGCGGATGTGCTGATAGATGCGGGAACATTACGAACCGAGGACGTCAAGATCAGGGCGTCCGGACTTTCTATCGGGGCCATCGGTAGCGCAAACCTGAAATCACACCAGATTGACATTCTTAGTTACATAAGGACTTCCGCCGCCCCACTGTCAGCTATCGGAACAATTCCAATGGTAAAGGATATTATCAAGAAAAATGAAGGGCTGTTAAAGATAACCGGATTGGATAAGGAACTTAAGAAACTGGGTATTGAGAATTCTCAAAAACAGCAATCAAATGAACAGGAGCAAACCAAAAAGGAACACGAGTTGAATGTTATCGTCAAGATATCAGGCTTGTGGGCCGAACCAACGCTCATGCCGGTCCTGGAAACCTCTCTTCCACGTAATCAGGTGAATCAATTAAAAGAGTTGATGAACTGAACAGGTGAACTTCAAACCATTATACGGAATTTTCTTGATCATTACACATGAACAGCCTTTCAGTGTTCTGAAGATTTGAACGAAAATCAACTGTGCTTTTTGTTGCAATTTTCAGTGCTCATTTTAACTTGACACGATCATGCTATTTGAGTAATTCTTTGAATTAAACAGCTTTTCTTTACGTTCTTTTCAAAAAAAATACCAGCGCATGTCTTGAGGAGGCCCCTAATGTTTAAGAAGTATTGGGACGAAAAGTTCGAAACCATGAACGACGGAGCGATGAAAAACTTTCAGTTGGAAAAACTGAAAGAAACTGTCAAATGGGTTTATGATCGCGTTCCGTTCTACAAAAAGGCCTTTGACAACAAAGGGGTCAAACCTTCTGATCTTCAAGAACTTGGAGACCTTGCAAAATTTCCGTTTACCGTAAAAAATGATTTACGTGATAATTACCCGTTTGGGCTGTGCGCAGTCCCTATGGCCGACGTTGTCAGAATACACGCGTCGTCGGGAACTACCGGAAAACCTATCACTGGACCATATACAGCAGAAGATCTGGATCAGTGGACTGAGTGTATGGCGAGAGGCCTTTGGGCCCAGGAAGTAAGGCCAGACAGCATACTTCAAAACGCATACGGTATGGGGCTCTTCACCGGAGGGCTTGGATTTCATCAGGGCGCTTTAAGGATTGGCTGCGCCGTAGTTCCTGCCGGGGCTGGCATGACTGAAAGACAAGTCATGTTAATCCAGGATTTTGGGACGAATGCCCTCTGTTGTACCCCGTCTTATTGCCTGACCATAATAGAAAAGGCAGAGAAGATGGGAGTAGATATCAAGAAAACCGCTCTAAGAACTGGACATTTCGGGGCCGAACCGTGGAGCGTAGAGATGCGAAACGACATCGAAAGTCGAGGCGGTATTCACGCTTACGAGCATTATGGACTTACTGAATTGGGGGGACCTGGGATTTCATTTACCTGTGAATACTATCAAATTCATGTAAATGAAGATCACGTATATCCCGAAATTGTCGATCCTGAGACATTGCAACCGGTACCGGATGGTGAAGAGGGTGAGCTTGTTTTTACAGCCCTTCAAAGAAGGGCCATGCCGATGATTCGGTACAGGACTCGTGACATATGTTCTTTGAAAAAGGAAAAATGCCAATGTGGCAGGACCCTCATCACGATGGACAAAATCCTCGGAAGGTCCGATGACATGATGATAATTAGTGGCGTTAACGTTTTCCCATCACAAATTGAAACAGTCCTGATGGAATTCCCTGAAGTTGAGCCCCAGTATCAGATCAGACTTAGCAAAAAAGGTTACATTGACCATATAACGGTGGAAACAGAACTTAAAAAGCATTTGTACAATGAAGGAAAGGAAAAGATCGACAGCATTTCGAAAGGTATTTCAGCTAGAATTCATCAAATTATTGGTATAAACGTTCCCGTAACAGTCTTACCACCTGAAACAATTGAACGTAGCATCGGAAAGGCCAAGCGCATCATTGACGAAAGATAATATTTCCTAACTGACAATGGTAAGCCTTTGCCACGGCCCATCGAATTGCCGGCGTGGCAAAGCCCAAATTAGCAAAAGGGAACATACTTAAATATGTTCCCTTTTTGTGTCTATGTCTTATCGATTCACAAAAACTCTAGCTCTCCAGGAATCCTGCTGCGCCTTTTCCTGATCTCCCAACGCGTCGTAGCATTGGGACCTCAACGCGTAGACCTCGCCGCTATATGGATTGACATTCACAGCGCAATCAAGGTCATCTAGGGCCTCCGGAAAATCCCTCAGTTCAACATAGAGCTTCGCCCTCTTGATCCTGGCCTCAAAATTGTTGGCGTCTATACTCAAGGCTCGGGAGTAGGCTTCTACGGCCTGATCATAGTTAAGATCGGACCTTTGAATATCACCAATTGTTATGTACGCCGGGACATACGACGAATCCTTTTTCAGGGCTAGTTCCGCCTTTTCTAAAGCGCTTTTCCTATCACCTTTCCTAAGCAAAGCCTCAGCCAGAATCTGGTAAGGGGAGGGATCATCCGGAGTTTGGCGGATCGCTTCATCAAGGTCCTTTATCGCCCGTTCCAGTTGGGGTTCGCTGAAATACAAACTGCCTCTGAGCAACAGGGCCTGGTGGTTCCCTGGGTCACTAGCCAGAGCGGTGTCCAGATCCGACATAGCCCTATCCCCTCTAGCCATAAGCTTGAATATATAGGCTCTTCTAATGAGCAACTGAGAATCATCTCCCCTGAGTTCGATGGCTTTGTTAAGGTCACTCAATGAAGCAAGTAAGTTTCCCGTGTCAAATTGAAGCACGGCTCGGTTTATGAATGGAAGAGGATTTTCCGGATCTAATACTATGGAATGGGTCAGCTTTTCCAGAGCCTCAGGATACCGGCCCATGGCCATCAGGACAGTGCCCTGGTTCAGATATAGGATCGGATCATTCGGGTCAGCGGCCTCAGCTTTCTCATAATCTGCCAGGGCCTTTTGCGGGAGCCCTAAGACTCTGTTAGTCTCGGCCCTATACCAATATATTTCCTTTAAGTCCGGGTCCAACTCAAGCGCCATGTCAAAATCAGCCAGCGCCTTTTTCGGATCAGACGCCTTGAGGTATGCGAAACCACGACGGAATAAGGCCTGCGCATTCTTGGGATGAAAACTCAGGAGACTATCCAGCTCCTGTATCGCCGCCTGATAATTCTTCTCCTCAATGTCGATGGCTGCTCTCCCAAAATATGCCCCTTCGTGTTTTTCATCAATCTTTTGGCTTTCATCAAACAGTTTGCGGGCTTGATCGAAATCTTTTGTGAAAAAACATGCAAGCCCCACGGAGGAAACCAGATAGGCGCTCTTATTTCCTTCCTGCAATACCTTGTTTAGGTCTTCCAAGGCCCCCTTATAGTCCCCCATTTTTATTTTTAGGCGTCCCCTGGCTTCCAGGACATCCAGCAGGTTTGGGTCGCGCTCCAATACTTGATTATAATCATCAAGGGCCAAATCAAGGTCGTCGGAACGATCCCTAACCCGCGCTCTTAACAAGAGAGCATCTTTGTTGTCAGGTTCAAGCTTGAGCCGTTGTTCCAGGATCTTAGACGCTTGGTCTAAACGGCCCTCTTCAAGCAACTTCCCGGCTTCGCTCAGACTGTAATTATTCGATCTTGAGCAACCACATGCGACCAGGGCCAATAATCCGAACAAAACAATAATTGTTTTTGTCGTTGCTCCCAAATCCCAGACCTTATTTGCTTCCGTCATTGACTAAACCTTAGAGGAAGACCGCTTAAAGAAAGATGAAACTACGGGTAGTCTAGAAACGCTCCAGAGTTTTGTCAATCCGTCTTAACGCCGGCCTGAATGTAAAGCACAATTTTGAATTGAACCAATAACCATTATTCATTTTAGTTTAGATATGTTATACATAATATATATTTAATCACATTAAATACTATTGATTATATATTAATACTATGTACTAATATCCACAGTCATTCACTGGACCATGTTAGGCGCTACCTTCAACGCCGAACCACAAGATCTACAGGGAGTGGGCGTATGCAACCTATTTCGGAAACTCTCTCGCAATTGCAAGTATTCTTTCAATTGAACTTCCTACTTACAGGACTCGAAATGTCCTCAATGTGGGTGTTCATAATACGTTCCCTGGTTTTTCTCACATGCTTGATTGGTTGTGTTTGGGGACTGTTTAAAATCGCGTTAAAGACGCTGGATGTAGTTCAAGCCCTTGTTTCAGCTCTGGGGCCTCTCCCAAAGTCCTTTTTCCTTCTACTACTATTAATCCTTCCTTTATCGGACAACAGTATCGGTGGAAGATGGATAGGTTACATTCTTCTGACGCTATCTACGACAGTGTTGACCATAGCGACCGCGCTCACTGTGACAATGTGGAAGTACGGCGTTGATCAGACATTACGTGTGATCAATTTCTTCCGATCCAGATCGAGGGCTTCCGAAGAGTCCAGCTTAGCGGAACAATGCTTCACGGAAAATATTAAATCTACCCTCTAAAAACACTGCGGGCGGACTATTATTAAATGGTCCGCCGCACAGATTATCCACTAAATTGCTTTAAAACTAGTTCTGCCTAGTGTTGTCGAGCTTTACGAAAAAAGGAATTTCAATTTCAGATTCACTTGGGTGGTTTGTCTTTAAGCGTATCCTGCCGGCGTAAAAGGATCTATTGGGCTCGGCTTTGAGTCTCAAGAGCAGATTTAAATGAGATGTGGACTTTGGCTCCAACGTCACACTTGAGGGGTCCAAAGAGACCTGGGCTTCACCTTCCACCGCGGTCGCGTCCATTATTTTGTAACTTTTTTCCGTAGTGTCAGTAATGTTCAAAGGAAACACGACAGGCTCCGAAAATGATGAGACTTTCTTATTTAAAGAAGGTGGCGCAACGTTCAATTCTTTCACCACATCGGCATATAGGGTAAGTTTGGTTACAGGATTTACCAAATCATTGGTCTTTACAAAGATTGTTTTTTGTTTTCTGCCGGCTTTCATACCTATTGTGTCAAAATGGGCCATGATTTTTCCGGTCCCATGAGGCGGAATTTCCTTATTCCCTTCTACGGCCTTTGTGCAGCCACAACTGGCAGTCAAGCTCTCGATTTTGAGAGTGGCGCCGCCTTCGTTTTGAAATTCGAATTCCGCTGAAACAGTTTTACCAGAAAGGACCTTACCGTAATCGTGGCTTAGTTTTTCAAATTTTATCTTCGGCCCATCTGCCGGACAAAAACTGGAAACCGACAGCGCAAGAAAGATCGACAAAACAAGTTTGACCCAAACTTTCATATTAACCTCTCATTCTTTGACCCACAATGATGATCCCATTTGATTGAATCAAGAATTCTCTCGGGTTTCACAGTGGGTTCACAAAAAACCAACAGCGCTGATTACGCGCCGCTGATTCTTATTGGGACTTTTTGTAGCCCATACATCAAAACATGATTTCTTTCAACCAAACTGTTTTTTCTTGCTATCCAAATCTCAACCAACCATCAGGACCATTGTAATTATTTGTAATGCGCATTAATATTTGATTGATGCTTGTGTTATGAGTTCGATTATGAAACGGACCAATATGTGTCTTCAATTTCTCAGATTGCAACGACAGACTTGGCCCTGCGGCATTTTTGCGGGCAGCCAATCCATTAATGATCCTTTGAAAATGGAGTTGTTTCGTGTTCGGTATTTCTATGTATGAACTTGGTCTAATAGCTCTGATTGGGTTAATATTTCTAGGGCCCCGTCAATTAACTGAAACAGCGAAAGTTGTTGGCAAGATGGTTCGTGAACTTCAAAGAATGGCCTCTGATGTTCAAAAATCTATAGATTTCGACCTTGATTCCCCGACTAAAACATCTTCCTCATCTTCATATAATTATAATAACGACGCTGGTAGATTCGCCGCCACTCCTCCTCCGGCGCACGATCCGGATAAAGACTTGAAAATAAATGAAGGTGAGAAATTGGGCCCGGATTTTTATGCTGAGCTTTTGGCCAGTTCTGCGGAGCCGGAACCTTTGGCCACAAAAGACCCTGTTGAACCTAAAAAAGATACGAAAGAAGATAAACCTGAAGAAAAGACCGCCCAGACAGGGTCTCCGTCTTAAAGAAGTTTACATACTCATTCAGCGTACAAATTGTACAAACCCAGCGCCGCGATCATGATCCCGCAAGTTATCTTCCCTTCGCGAACATAGTCTTTGAGCTTATTTAAAGGCACCAAGATTGTTTCAAGTTCTTCCGTCTCGTCAGGATTGAGTTCTCCGGAGAAAGTGGCGTTTTCAGCCAGGTACACGTAGAACCTGTTATTGAAGATTGCGGGAAATGGATGCATCCATCCGAG
>JARLHM010000011.1 GCA_031292235.1 Syntrophaceae bacterium
CCCCTCTATGAAACGGATCGGCCGCGATTCGCAAATTGCTAAGCGCTATGAATGGATTGATTCGATCAATACAATAACGCCCAATAGCTACTTTTCGCAAGTACTTTCAAAAATGAACCCATTTTGACAGCCCTAGAGACGTCAAGCAGAAAAAATGCGAATATCAGAAATTAAGATCACAGGCAACTTGTTGACAAAAAAAATTTCGATGCGTATAGGAATCAAGGTATGTCGACAACATTCCATTTGAAGGTTTAGTTATGGAAAGAAGAGACTTGGAACTTATCAATAGCTGGAAAGAAAAAGACCCCGAACTGTCCAAACTATGGCAGGAGCACCTGGAATACGAGGAGCAGCTTCAAGTCTTTAACAAAAGGCTCTACCTTTCACATTCCGAGGAACTGGAACGGAAGACATTACAAAAAAAGAAACTCCACGGCAGGGACCAAATCGAGAAAATATTGAGCAAATATAGATAAGTTTGCCTCATATAAAGACCTCAATAGTTTTTGCCGAACGCGATGGTACCAAATTGAAAATTAGTGGAGCGGAGATACTGTTACGTTCTCTTAAAGCAGAGGGCGTTGACACGATTTTTGGCTATCCCGGCGGCGCGGTCATTGATATTTTCGACACTCTTGTCAGAGAGTTTTCCGAAGACTTCAAGTTTATCTTGGTCCGCCATGAACAGGCCGCTGTACACGCGGCTGACGGATACGCGCGAGCTACCGGACGCCCAGGAATCTGCCTGGTGACTTCCGGACCCGGGGGAACCAATACTGTCACCGGTTTGGCCACGGCGTACATGGACTCAATTCCGGTCATAGTTTTTACCGGCCAGGTTCCAACGCCGTTAATTGGGAACGACGCGTTCCAAGAGGCGGACATTGTAGGAATCACTCGACCATGCACCAAGCACAACTATCTAGTAGCGCAGACCGAAGACCTTGCTTCAACGATAAAAGAAGCCTTTTTTATCGCAACTACCGGTCGGCCCGGACCAATTCTGGTCGATTTGCCTAAAGATGTTGTTCAGAATAAAGCACAATTCGAGTATCCGGACAAAATAGAAGTCCCCACATATAAGCCAAATGTGAAGGCTCATCTTCCCTCTGTAAAAAGGGCAGCGGAATTGATTCGTCAAGCCGAGCGTCCTGTAATTTACGCGGGTGGAGGAGTGATAACATCAGGGGCTCACAAAGAACTCTATAAATTTGCGTCAATGCTGAATTTCCCTGTTACCTCAACCTTGATGGGACTCGGCTGTTTTCCTGCTACCCATCCGTTATTTCTCGGTATGCTCGGCATGCATGGCACATTCAGGGCCAATATGGCGATCGACAACGCGGACTTGCTACTCGCTATAGGAGCGCGTTTTGATGATAGGGTAACGGGAAGAGTCGAAGAATTTGCCCGAGACGCGAAAATTATTCATATTGATATAGACCCTACATCAATACAGAAGAACATTGTGGTTGATGTCCCCATAGTGTGTGACGCTCATGATGGTTTATCCAGGCTGATAGAAGAATTGGAGGCCAAAGGGCGTTCGCCGAAAGCAGATGAAAAACTTAAGGAATGGCATTCCAAGCTAACAGTGTGGCGAAACCAACAAAGACAGCGCTTTGATCGAACGACCGAAATTATTAAACCCCAGTTTGTAGTTGAAAAGCTTTATGAATTGACCAAAGGTAATGCGATTATCACTACAGAAGTGGGTCAAAATCAAATGTGGGCTGCGCAATATTACCTATTTGACAATCCACGGACCTTCTTGAGTTCCGGAGGCCTCGGGGCTATGGGCTATGGTTTTCCTGCGGCTATTGGAGCTCAAGTCGCGTATCCGGATAAAATTGTAATTGATATTGCTGGTGACGGCTCCATACAGATGAACATTCAGGAACTTGCTACGGTTGTTCAGTACAAACTTCCGGTAAAAATCGCAATATTGAATAATGGCTATCTCGGCATGGTTCGACAGTGGCAGGAGCGCTTTTACGACCAGGTCTACGCGCACACTGACATAACTGTAGCCCCTGATTTTGTCAAATTGGCGGAGGCCTATGGAGCTGTTGGTCTTCGAGCTACCAAGTCTTCAGAAGTTGAGAACGTGATCAAAGAGAGTCTAAAAACGAAGGGTCCTGTCATCATTGACTTTGTGGTCGACAGAGAAGAAGGGGTTTACCCTATGGTTCCGGCAGGCGCCCCACTAAAAGACATGATATTGGTTTAAATGGAAAACAGAAAAGTAATATCGGCTTTAGTCGAAAACAAACCTGGAGTCCTCGCTCGGGTAGCCGGCATGTTCTCCGGGAGAAGTTTCAATATAGACTCTTTAAGTGTCGCTCCTACGATGAATCCGGAATTTTCCAGGATGACGATTGTCACACACGGCAACGAAGCAATATTTGAACAGATAATAAAACAACTGAGAAAACTTATAAACATATCCAAGGTCCAGGATCTGACGCGCGGGGACTATGTTGACCGGGAACTGGTTCTGATAAAAGTCAAAGCCGCTTCCATCAAGAGAGCGGAAGCCCTGCGTATCGTGGAAATATTTCGAGCGCGTATTGTAGATGTCGCTCAGGACAATCTCACCATAGAAGTGACTGGCTCTCAGGGGAAAATTGAAGCCATACTCGAGCTTCTATCATCTTTAGGAATTCTTGAAGTCATAAGAACAGGGACTGTCGCGATCCCTAGAGGACGGAAGGGATTGAAAGCAGGGGATAGCGGAGATTGAATTCACGAACGGGTCATTTTGAGCCTATAGCTCGTGAAGGACTGGGCTTTGTCGGCATATCCGCTATTTTGGCTTTGACGGCCTGGTGGTCTGACCATCCGTGGCTGTGTTTGGTCTTTCTAGTCATCACTGTGGCCATTGCGTCATTTTTTCGAAATCCTGCGAGGCAATCACCTGATGACGGCACGAGTGTTGTTTCTCCCGCTGACGGTGTTGTAATGGAAATAATGGACAATTCCGAAGGGCCTGTTTTAGGAAACGCCTGCCTGACCAGGGTTAGTATTTTTATGTCTATTCTAAATGTTCATGTAAATAGATGGCCCTTTTCCGGAGTAATCCGGAAAATCTCTCACAGACCTGGCAAGTTCCTCGACGCAAGAGACCCATCGTCTTCAATTCTCAATGAAAATAATTCAATAGTTGTTAATACGGATTTTGGAGCAATAGAAATTGTCCAAATAGCGGGTCAAATAGCTCGGAGAATAGTTTGGTGGGTAAGAGAAGGCGATTCAACCATCACGGGTGATAGATTCGGTCTCATCAAATTTGGCTCCCGAGTTGATGTTTATCTGCCTAAAAGCTTTGTAGTCTGTACTTCAGTCGGTTCCAAAGTAAAGGCCGGTGTTAGCGTTATTGCGCGCTTGGCTTCTCAGGCGAAGCAATAAATAAACGTTCCCACCCCAATAAGATTTGTCTATTGATTCAATAAATAATAAAATAATAACAGTTTTATAGACTCAACCGCGCCTTTTAATGCCGGAATTTGAGGGAAGAGCATGATGGCCCCGGATTTTAGAAGAAAACGATCTCTGCTCAGAGTAAAAAGGCCCTATGAAAGCCATGAAGACACAATGGCGGCGTGGCAGAGAAAAAACAACCGAATCAACAAAATGAAAAAGGGGATATTTATACTTCCTTCTTTACTGACACTGGCAAGTATTTTCTTTAGTTTTTACGGTCTAATTTTAGCTATCAAGGGGCAATTCTTGTGGTCGGGCGCGCTTATCTTGGTAGCAGCCTTCTTTGATGGAATTGACGGAAAGGTGGCCAGGCTTACTAAAACCAGTACGAGATTTGGAGTAGAACTAGACTCGCTGGCTGATGTAATTTCATTTGGCGTAGCCCCTTCGGTTCTTTTTTACACATGGGCGTTGGAACCTTACGGCCGACTAGGCTGGGTTGTCGCCTTTATATATGTTTCGTGCGGAGCCCTCAGGCTAGCCAGGTTCAACGTCCAGACATCGGTAATTGACCCGAAACGGTTTAATGGCCTACCCATTCCCGCTGCCGCGGGCATGCTTGCCACAGCGGTCATTTTTTTCGAGCATCTCGAAATCAAGCCAGCCGATTATTCGATTTTCCTTTTAGCGCTTACTGTAGTTCTGTCTTTTCTAATGGTTAGTTCCATAAAATTTCACGCGTTTAAAGACCTTACCGTTGTCAAAGAGAAGCCTTTTAGCTCCACTGTTGGTTTTGTGCTGTTGATGTCTTTAATTGCATTGGCGCCGTTTATTGTTCCATTTTTCATTTGTGCGGCTTATGTGCTATCAGGTCCAATCATGACCGCAATTTTTTATCTAAGGGGACGAAAGAATTTAAAAGTATCGGTAGTCAACGGTCCTGTCAGCGGTGTAGTCCAAACATCCACGGACATTGACCGGAAACCATAGCCGTAAGGAAATCACAAGCCAAACAGCGGACTCTCTGAGGAACACACGCCCGACGAAAGCCAACATTTTGGTCTGTCTTTAGGCAACCTTCTGACCTTATATAGAAATCGGAGACCTATGAGATGACGAACCAAGTTTTGATATTTGACACAACCTTAAGAGACGGCGAACAATCTCCAGGCGCCACGATGAATCAACATGAAAAATTACAACTGGCCAGACAGCTCGAAAGACTGGGTGTTGATACAATAGAAGCTGGATTTCCGGCAAGCTCGGAAGGAGACAAGGAAGCGGTAGCGCGTATTGCCTCAGAAATAAAAAATTCAAGAATTGTGGGGCTTGCTCGTTCAGTCGCTGAAGATATAGAAACAGCTTGGTCCGCTGTGGAGAAGGCCAATAAACCTGGCATACACACATTTATAGCTACAAGTGATATTCATTTAAAACATAAACTTCGAATGTCCCGGGCAGAAGTTGTGGATCGAGCTGGTCAAGCGGTCAGGTTAGCCAGATCGCTTTGTGATTGGGTGGAATTTTCATGCGAGGACGCGACCAGAAGTGACAGAAATTTCCTTGTTGAAGTGATAGAAACAGCCATAAAAGAAGGCGCCGAGACGATAAACATTCCAGACACAGTGGGTTATTCGTATCCTTCAGAAATTTCGGAACTTATAAGATTTTTAAGAGGCGATGTAAAAGGAATCGAAAACGTAATCTTATCTATTCATTGCCACGATGACTTGGGGCTTGCTGTCGCAAATTCATTAGCCGCTATAGAGGCTGGGGTTCGCCAGGTTGAGTGCACTATAAATGGTATTGGTGAACGAGCTGGAAACGCGTCCCTTGAAGAAATTGTCATGGCTCTCAAGACAAGACAAGACCATTTCAACCTTACAACCAGCATTTTCACGGAACAGATATTTCATACAAGTCGTTTGGTATCAGCAATTACTGGGATTCCTGTTCAACCGAACAAAGCGATTGTTGGAGCGAACGCATTCGCGCACGAATCCGGTATACATCAGGATGGAGTCATAAAAGAACGTTCAACCTATGAAATTATGGACCCGGAATCCGTCGGTATTTCAAAATCTTCTCTTGTGTTGGGCAAACATTCCGGAAGACACGCGTTTCGCGAGAGATTGCAAGCTTTAGGCTACTATCTCACCGAGGATGAAATAAATCTCACATTCAAACGATTCAAAGATATGGCTGACAGGAAGAAAACAATTTATGATGAGGACCTGGAAGCGATCGTAGCCGAAGAGGTGCTTCGCACCACAGAAACCTACAAATTGTTATCAGTAACGATGATGGGTGGCTCAGATGTCGTGCCCACAGCGACTGTTCGAATGATGGTAGACGGGGAAGAGTGTCATGGGGCGGAATTGGGAAATGGTTCTGTTGACGCGACGTACAACGCGATTCTCAAACTAACAGGTCGTAGACCAAAGTTGTTGCGTTTTGCGATCAGCGCGATTACGGGAGGGACGGATGCTCTTGGAGAGGCATCGATAAGGTTGGAGGAAGACGGCCATGTGGCGGTGGGAAAAGGGGCGCATGAAGATATAATTGTAGCCTCAGCAAAAGCAATGGTAAACGCTTTGAATCGTTTAGCTTATATGTCAAGAAGTCCTCATCCTTCGATTAGGCTTTAAAAATCAGCATGCTGGCCGCGCCATTTTCAGTAAATCGTGCTATCTCATTTAAATTACAAAAAAAATATTGCTTTGGCGCGGACTCTGCTACATAATACAAATGCTTACCCATCAAAACCCTTTCCTAGGGAAAAGCTAAATATCGGGCAGTTTTGGACCGTAGTAAAAAATATCTCAATCATAGAGAGGAGTCTGAAGTATGACAGGTGAACACTTCGAGGAAAAGGAGAGGTTTGACGGTCAGAAGGTTAAGATATTGATTCCGGAATACGTGGCCGGACCTGATGAAGACCGCTATGAATGGCGAAAAAACATCACATACGTGAATATGGACCAACAGAGTGATCCTATAAAAAAATACCTGACTACCGCTGAAAGATACTTCTATTCAAAAGAATGGTTTGGCAGCGAGAAAAGAAAAAATCCCGCCTGAGAACTATCTGTATTCGAAAAATACTCTGATTTAATTTTAAACTAAGAAGGTGTCAGATGGCTGAACTGCCAAAAGTGAAGTATTCGGGTAAGATACGCGAGGTGAAGATAGGGAAGCCTGGCAAGGAGGTAGTGGTTGGCGGGGAGACCGGCTACAGTTTTTATAGTTTTGAGGGTGAGCGGCCGAACGTTCCCAAGCTTGCTCTTCAGGTGTTGGACATAGAACCTGAGGAGTGGGCGGCTGAGGCGTTGGCGCCGTTCGAGGGCGTAACCTCTGATCCAGTGGCGTGGACCAAGAAGTGTGTGGATGAGTATAAGGCTGACCTGGTTTGTTTGAGGTTAGCGGGTACGGACCCCAAAGGTAAGAACTAATCAGCGGAGCATGCGGCGGAGGTAGCGCGCAAGGTAG
>JARLHM010000124.1 GCA_031292235.1 Syntrophaceae bacterium
CCAGTCTAGTAACGAGAGTTCGAATACTTCAATTTTTCTGATTTCAAGAGTTGGAAAGATCCCCCTTCTGGCGAGCTTGTATAGCGGAATACCATCCTTTTTGATGGCCGAGAAATGTGGCGGGACCTGATCCGATTTACCGAGAAAACTTTTTAAACACAATTCTATCTCATCTCGAGTCAGGATTCCGGGATCTCCTGTAACGCTGATTTTCCCTTCCCGGTCGCACGTATCGCTCTCCTCACCCAACCTGACTTCAACTTGATAATGTTTCTGAGCCTCGTCCAAAAAGTCCAGCGCTCTGGTTGCAGCTCCAAGTAGCATTACCAGCAGACCTGTCGCAGCGGGATCGAGCGTGCCGGTGTGTCCGACTTTTACTGAGCGGCCCAAACGTCTACGAACTATGCCGACCACGCCATTGGACGTTAGACCTTCAGGCTTATCGATCAATAAAAGGCCATGAGTCACAAAAAGTTGACGCTCCTAAATTTACCGCACGCCATTAATCTTGCGGCGCGTCGATCCTTAGATTACCTCAGGATTACAGGAATCTATATCACAACTGAGGTAATGACGGCCAATATCGGCCGGCAAAAGCCAAAACATCCCTTAGTCGCGCCCTGAATGTGTATGTTAGAGTAGTGAGTTCCGGTGACCCCATACAAGGTTCCTGACAAGGATCATATGAGGACAGGCAATAGAGGATACGTTTTACGGAATTTCTTAAAGCGCCCAGGTGATAACCACCTTCCAGCACCAGGATCAAACGTTCTGCGCAAGTGTGCCATGCTGATCGCATGAGGACCTTAACCATATATTCGTATCCATCTTCTGTTAGGTTCATGCCACCTAACGGGTCCTTCTCATGAGCGTCAAATCCTGCGGAAACGAGAATCAACTGCGGTTGGTAGGCCTCCAGCAACGGAGAGACAAGGTTATGGAAAACGACGCTGTACTCAGCGTCGCCACAACCGGACGCCAAGGGCACATTAATTGTATAGCCTTCTCCAATTCCATGTCCTACTTCGCGTATTCCACCTGTCCCGGGATAATGGGGGTATTGATGTGTTGAAATGAACAAAACACGAGGGTCCTCATAGAACGCGCTCTGCGTACCGTTCCCGTGATGCAAATCCCAGTCTACTATCGCTATTCTGTCAAGGTGATACCGGTTCAATGCGTAGTGAGCGGCCAACGCCACGTTGTTGAAAAGACAGAAGCCCATAGAGCGACGATTTTCAGCATGATGTCCGGGTGGTCTAACCAGGGCAAAACCATTTCTAAATCTTCCTTCCATAACTCCATCTACAAGACTCAGCAATCCTCCAACAGCAGCTATCGCCGCATCCCAGGAACTACAGCAAGTCGAAGTGTCCGGATCCAGAAAGACATTCTCGCATCCGGAGGTTTCCATGATCCGGTCTACGTATCGAGGATCGTGATTGGCGCAAAGTTCTTCCACTGTAGCATTCCGGGCTTCAGCGTAGGCCAGGTTAAGCGCAGTCCCCAATTCATCGAGCATGCGGTATAGGACTTCGAGTCTCTCCGGACTCTCGGGATGATACATGCCCATGTCATGTTTTAGATAAATGTCGTTCCGAACCAGTCCTGTGGGTTTCATTATGTATACCGCCGGATATTGGCGTTGAAAGCGTGTGAAATCGGCAGGCCCAACATTAGACGAGGCCTGAACGGCCGATCTCTTCGCTAATTGACCCTAACATCGGCTTTGGCTTCAGTCAATGATTTTAAGGACATCTTGATTAGGGTACTAATTGAGATGAAAGATCTTCGCTTTGGCGTGCCTGAGTGCAAAGTTTTTCTTCACTTGTCATTATTAAACTTCTATTCTTTGCAGAGCATTCGCGAAGTCACTGTATGCTGAAAGGAAGATAAAATGTTGCTAGCTATTGATGTCGGCAACACCAACATTGTGATCGGACTTTACAAAGAGGATGACAGGCTCGGTTCATGGAGAATCCGCACCAATGAAGATGTCACGGCTGACGAATTATGGGTGGTGCTAAAAAACCTTATGTTTTGGCAAGGGCTGGAAACAAAGGGGATTAACGGAGTGATAATCTCATGCGTAGTCCCACCATTGAAATCCGCTCTTGAAGAATTGTCCCAGATTTTTCTTGAGGTTTCTCCACTTTTTGTAGGGCCGGGGATCAAAACAGGCATGCCCATAAGGTACGATAATCCCAGAGAGGTCGGCGCCGACAGGATCGTCAATGCGGTAGCAGCCTATGAGAAATATCGTCGGGAACTCATCGCAGTAGATTTTGGCACAGCCACCACCTTTGATTACATCAATGCGTCCGGAGAATATGAAGGCGGCGCCATCGCCCCTGGGGTCAAGATTTCTGCGGAAGCCCTCTTTCACAACGCGTCCAAGCTATTCAGAGTGGAACTGACCGCCCCGCCGAAGGTAATCGCCAAAGATACCGCTTCCGCGATTCAATCTGGAATTGTCTTCGGTTATGCCGCTCTTGTTGATGGAATCCTGAGTCGAATGTTCGATGAGCTAAAGTCCAGACCCAAAGTGGTCGCCACAGGCGGGCTAGCCAGAACAATCTCTGCTCACACCAAACTGGTCGAAGAGGTTGAGGACGATCTTACGATGGATGGGCTGAAAATACTCTACAAGAGAAACCTTCCTGCCAAGAAAAAACAATAAAATAACAAAAAAAGCCGCAGATAATTAAATCTGCGGCTGAACATCATCAAAAGTTTATTAAAAATTTAACCACTGAGTCATTCCAAATTTACGCTCACTTTTCCTATTCGCATCGCATTTTCTCGGAACAACTCTTCTAGGTTGAGAATCCACGGCGTAACGTTTAGAAAACCCCTTTTACTTTTCCTGTCTCGACATCTACGTCAACCCTTCTAAATGCAGGGTTGGAGCTAGTGCCAGGCATAAGTGAAATAGCGCCGGCTACCGGGACAACAAATCCTGCGCCCTTGTATGTGAGGACATCCCTGATGGGCAGAATCCAGCCTTTTGGCGTGCCTTTGAGGTTCGGGTCGTGAGAAAGACTCAAGTGGGTCTTCACCATACAGGTGCCAAGTTTCGCCAATTCGGGGTCGGCTTCCATCTTTTTGGCTTTGGCTTCCGCTTCCGGAGTAAAGGACACCCCATCAGCTCCGTAAACTTCTTTCGCAATCAACTCAATGCGTTGACGTAGCGGAAGGCTCAATTCATAAAGCAATTTGAACTCATTCTTTTCTTCACACGCGTCGACAACAGCGTCAGCGAATTCAAGGGCGCCGTCGCCACCTTTGAGCCAATGCTGAGAAACCGCCGCTCTGGCGCCAGCAGCCTCTGAAAGTCTCTTTACTACGGCAATTTCGTCTTTGGTATCGGTATAGAAGGAGTTGATACAGACAACGGGATTAATGCCGGCTTTTTTGACGGTCTGGATGTGATGGATCAAGTTCTTGCAGCCTTTTTCGACCCATGCGACGTTTTCGCCTTCATATTCTTTCGGCATAGGTAGACCGGGTCTTGGGACAGGGGCGCCACCGTGGCACTTTAGGGCCCTGATTGTAGCGACTACAACAGCGCAATTCGGTTTGAGACCAGAGAATCGGCATTTTAGGTTCCAGAATTTCTCGAAACCGATGTCTGCGCCGAACCCTGATTCCGTGACATGGTAGTCAGCCAGTTTCAGGCCGATCCTGTCGGCGATAATTGAACTCTGGCCGATGGCGATATTTGCGAATGGTCCGGCATGAACAAATACCGGCTGACCTTCGATTGATTGCAGCAAGTTCGGATTAAGAGCTTCCACCATCCACGCCGTCATTGCGCCGTCAACCTCGAGGTCCTTCGTGGTTACGGGCTCGCCCTTCTTGTTGTACGCTACGACGATCCTACTCATTCTTTCGCGCATATCTTTGAGGTCTGTAGAAACGGCTAGAATGGCCATGATCTCTGAGGAAACGGCAATAGCGAAAGATGATTTCATCATGAAGCCATCCATCTTGCCGCCTATTCCGATGATCATGTTTCGGAGAGCTTGCGCGCAGAAGTCAATAATCCAGCCGAATTCAACGTTCCGGGGATCTATGTCGAGGCGTTTCAGATTTCTCTTGGCAAGTTCTTCGTCGCTATAGTTGAATTCATGCTGCATTCTGGCGGTTAATGCCACCATCGCAAGGTTGTGGGCGTTCATGATTGCGTTGATGTCACCGGTCAACCCTAGAGAGAATGGCGTTAGGGGAATACATTGCGCCAAGCCGCCGCCAGC
>JARLHM010000125.1 GCA_031292235.1 Syntrophaceae bacterium
CTCTTGGCCAGATTTACAAAATTGGCCACCGTTATAGGCGTTAAACTGTCATAGAGGTTCAAATTTATTTCACCCTTGTTGGTTTTGATAATAACTTTCACTAAATGTCCTCCTGGGTTCAGTCAGTTAGGAAACTGATGTGCATAATCACTTGTCGAAATGATTATAATTGATGTTAACAAAAATCGCACAAACCTTCCACACAAAGGAGCGCTGTCATGCAATCAGGCGCCACGAAAGAAAATGTTGCTGTCATCCCTGTGGTGTTTCTTGATGTTGACACACAGAAGGACTTCATAATACCGGATGGATGTCTGTCAATAAAAGGAGCGGATAGTATTGCGCCCAGCCTCGCCAGACTTTCAAGATATTCATCGGAAAAACGGGTGGTCTGGTTGTCTACCATGGACTCACACGTATTAGATGACAAAGAAATCTCTTCAGAACCTGATTTTAAAACTACGTTTCCACCTCACTGCATGAAAGGTACCGCAGGCGAAGACCGTATTGCGGCGACTTTCCATCCCAATCCTCTAATTCTTGACATGCAAACTGGGGCTTTGGACAAACCATGGCCGTACATAAAAGCCCATTACGATTCAATCGTTTTTAAGAAAAACAACACTGATGTATTTTCCAATGAGAATCTTGACCGGTTCCTGTCATGTGTCAAACCGCTGGTTTTTGTAGTGTTCGGCGTTGCGACGGATTTCTGTGTGAAAAGCGCCGTTGAAGGACTCCTGCTTCGCAATCTTAAAGTTGTGCTGGTAAGAGACGCCGTATATGCGATTGACCAGAACGTCGAAAAGCTCCTTTTCGATGATTGGGAGCGCCAAGGGGTTAAGCTCATGACTACTAACCAGGTCGTAAATCTTAACCCGCATGAATTTGAAAAATTGTTTAATTGATACGACTCAGGATTTGATCATGAAAACCATTAAGATCTCCGGAACCCAATCCAGTCTCCACGAGCAAAAACAGCCTGTTGCGACTATCCCTGCGATCTCTTGATTATAGCAAGTGGGATAAGTGTTTTGCCTCGAGCCGAAGCTAACTGCATAATGTAATCTCTACCGCTGACAGGGGGATCTTTTCGTTCCGACTCAGGTTTGGTTTTCAAGGAGATAGCCTCGCTGGGGCATGTGGTGACACAAAGGCCACAGCCGATGCATCTGTCACGATCTACCTGAGCGACTTCTTCATCCCCTATCCTGATGGCTTCCATCTGACATCTGTCCATGCATGTCTCGCAGGCCGAACACGATAAAGGGTCGATTTCAGCGTAATAGTTTGTCAAAACCTTTTCGACAGGCTTTGGATGAAGCTTGATTGAACGCAGGATGCCGCAACAATCACCACAGCAGTTACAAATTCCACCTGTGTCTTGAGAAATGAACGGCTGAGGCACTAGTCCCGCTTTGTCACACCTGTCAAGTATGTCTAGGGCTTCTTCCTTGGTGATAAACCGCCCCATGCCCTTATCAACATAGTACTGGGCGTGGCTTCCAAACTGAAGGCAAGCCTCTAGAGGTTTTCCGCAGCCTTTGTCTATAAGACCTTGCTGGACCCTACACACACAATTTGCGACAGAGATTTGTTCCTTGGTCTTGATGATCTGTTTCAGGTCTTCATAAGGCTGAACCTGCCACAAATGATTAATAGACTTGTTTACCGGGACAGTCCTCAATGGAGCGGACTGGGCCAATCCATGCCTGCCAAATGCCTCCACAAAATACCGCTCGAACATCTCAGCAAATTCTTTGTCCATGTCCTTGACCTGATGTTCATATGAGCCAACAACGAATGGCGCTGCGCCATACCTGGATACTCCTCCCTTTTTAACACGGAAAATCTGACCTTTTTCGAACATGCGTTCGAGCAAGGGGCCTATTTGATTTGAATCCCTCCCCATTCTCTTAGCTACATCTTGCGGAGTTTCAAGCATCATACTGAGATTAAGATACATCTCTGCCTCTTGCTCTGTGAAAAGTTTTTTTAGAATTTCAATTTCGATGCCGGACTCGGTTGAAGGGAATCCAACTGAATACTGGTCCATCTGCTCCCTTAAGTCCTCGTAAAGGCTTGCGCTCATCATAATCTCCCTTATAAAAAAAAATGGGACTTCGACTCCTTGCAATACAAGGAACCTAATATATGGTTTCAAGGATTAGTTCATGCATGCGTTGAACGCACAAGGTTTCCGATAGGTACGACTTCTCTTTCAGAGGTTGGAGAGTATAGCTGAATCGTCTACATGTGAGTCTTCACGAGGGGAATACGGTCTGAATGTAGAATATTTCGCGTCAAAATACGCTGTTACCATTCCTATCGGTCCGTTACGCTGCTTACCGATGATTATTTCGGCCTCACCCTTCTTGGGGTTGTCGTCGCTCTTGTTGTAAACCTCGTCACGATAAATAAATATGATGACGTCAGCGTCCTGTTCGATAGCTCCAGACTCTCGCAAATCAGCCAACTGTGGCCTCTTATTCGGTCGCTCTTCGACTTTTCTATTGAGCTGAGACAGGGCGATTACTGGAACATTAAGCTCTTTGGCCAAGGCTTTCAACGACCTTGATATGTCGGAGATCTCTTTTTCCCTAGAATCAGCTTTCGCCGGTCCTTTCATGAGTTGCAAGTAGTCCACGATTACCAGGCCCAAATTTGTCTCTTTCTTAAGTCTGCGAGCTTTGGCCCTGATTTCCAACGTAGTGATGGCAGGTGTGTCATCGACATAAAGGGGAGAATCGGAGATGCTTCCTACAGCGAGCGTGAGTCTGGCCCAATCTTCCGGTGTGAGATATCCGGTTCTCAAGCTTTTCAAATTAACTTTTGCTTTTGAGCAGAGGATCCTAAGCGCTATCTGTTCCTTACTCATTTCCAGGGAGAAGATGGCTGTTGAGACATTGGATTCTGTCGCAGCGTTCATACCAATGTTCAAAGCCAGGGAAGTCTTGCCCATAGATGGTCTTCCCGCCACAATAATTAGGTCCGAGTTCTGAAAACCAGCAGTCATACTATCAAGATCATGAAATCCCGAAGAAACGCCGGTAATATTCTCCTTGCGTTCGTAGAGACTCTCAATAGTGGCGAAACTGGTCTTCATCAGTTCTTGAATATGGTGAAAACCGGTTCCTATACGGGATTCGCCTACCCGAAACAGAATTTGTTCAGCTTCATCGAGAAACTCATCTACATCCGACTGATCTTCATAGCATCGTGTAGAAATTTCAGTGGCGGCGGATATCAACTGCCGCAAAATGGCCTTCTCCTTAACCACCTTGGCGTAGTGGACAATATTGGCGGCGCTCGGGACGGCGTCAATCAGTTCCGAAACGAATATGGCCCCGCCGACATTTTCGAAGATACCCTTTTCTTTGAGACTGCCTGTGAGTGTTATTAAATCGACTGGCTCGTTTTTGTTGAAAAGATCAACAATTGCCTTGAAGATGTTACGATGCGCTTCCCGGTAGAAATCTTCCGGTGTTAGGATTGCCAGGACCTTTGGAAGAGCGTCGTTGTCAATGAGTAATCCCCCCAGTATGGCGCGTTCGCCTTCCAAAAACTGGGGGGGAGTTCTGATATGCGCGTTATTGTCTTGCGCCATCCTTTGAAGAAACCTCAGGGTCAACGACAATTTTGATTGTGGCTATGACTTCTGGATGCAATCTTACAGAAGCGGAATATTCACCCAAACGCTTAATAGGCTCGCTCAAGGACACCTTTCTGCGGTCGAATTCATATCCCTGCAAGGCGAGAGATTCAGCGACATCCGCGTTGGTCACTGAACCGAACAATCTAGCGTCCTGATCCCTGGATTTCCTGACGAAAGTAAGCATCACGGACGAAAGCTGCTGGGCCTGGATTTCCGCCGCGCCTTTGGCCTTGGCCAATTTCTTCTGTTTTGCTTCGATTAAGCCCTTATAGAAGTTAAGATTTTTCTCTGTAGCCAAGCACGCCAACTTGCGAGGCAAAAGGTAATTCCTGGCGTAACCGTCCTTAACTTTCACGGTCTGACCTACAGAGCCCAATTCTTCAATATGATCAAGCAATATAATGTTCATGGCTCACTCCACCTAACTGATACTAGCGTCTTGGCACCGTGAATGGCAAAAGAGCTATATTCCTGGCCCTTTTGATTGCGGTTGTCAATTGTCTTTGATGCTTGGCGCAATTCCCTGAAATTCGCCTTGGGACAATTTTGCCACGCTCAGTAATAAAAATTCTTAGCAGGCCGGGATCTTTATAATCCATCCGCAGACCTGAATCAGCGCAAAACCTGCATACCTTACTCCTCGGGAAGGGGCGACGCTTTTGTGGTCTGTTGTTGCTCATTCTCCCTCCTCCTCTGTCGAACTAACGGCGATAGGCGTCTCAGGAACGTCCTCGGCGTTGGCGCCATTTTGCTCTTCCGCAGCGACTTCATCTTTAGGCGCTTCAATTTCTTCAGTTATGGGCTGTTCCACAACAGCAACCTTAGCTTCAGCTTCCACGGCTTCTTTTTGGGCCTTGGCTTTGAAAGCGTCGAGGTCGACTTCGTCGTCCAGCTTTACGCTGAGATATTTCATAACATCTTCAGTGATCTTGAACTGTCTTTCCAATTCATTGATGAGTTCTGGGCCGCTAACAAAATCGAACAGAATGTAACGGCCTTTGTCTTTTTTCCGGACCAAATAGGCGAGTTTTTTGGTACCCCAGTCCTCGATTTTGATGATTTCCCCGGAATGGTCCTTTATTGTGCCACTATAGCGTTCCGTTAACACTTTGACATCGTCGTCGGAGGTGTCAGGATCGAGGACAATCAATGCCTCATACCGTCTCATAAATTCTCCTTTCGGCTATCAAGCCCTCCAAAGGGCAAGGAGGTTGATGTGAATTATTTAGTCTACTCAAAATTGCTTTGAAGCGCAACTTTTTATTCCTAAACAGACAATTGGATTTGCCCTAAACATTGCCAACAAGCTCTAGCTTCATATCAATCAACGCTTCGCCATTTCCTTGCAATCAACACATCGCCAGATATTCTCCCACACCAAAAAGGACACAAACCCAAACCCTATTAGTATTGCCCCAATATAGTAGAGAGCGGGCAAGGCGAATCTCACCAGCCACGGAGCTGAATAAAAATTCGTGAAAAAACCGTAACCAGCGATCAACAACAAACCGAGCAGGATCAAAACTACACCGGCAGGCGCCGACAAAACCCGCCTCGACGACTTCCTCATTACACCGCCGCAAACTCCGCATAATTTAACCTGACTTGTCATTTTTCGATCCTAACCAAATGGCGTGACTTTGCCTTAACGGCAGGAACCAGTGAGAATAAATACCCTAAACTTTGTTGAATTTAAAGATGTGCGAATTTTAAAAAAGAAGGTCTGGTTGATGCCGGACTTGGGAGGTCAAGCGGGATAAGGGGGCCACGAATGGCCCCCAATTAAGCGTCAAAGTTATGCGCCGAGGAATTTGGCGGCGTACGGATTACCGAAAAGAAGAATCAATGCTACGACCAACGCGTAAATCGTAAGAGATTCAATCATGGCCAGACCGATAATCATGGTTGTCAGGATTCGACCACCAGCTTCGGGATTTCTGGAAGTGCCTTCGCAAGCTCCACCAATTGCGGTGCCCATTCCAATTCCACTACCAATGGCGCCTAGGCCGATCGCCAAACCGGCGCCAAGGACCGTCCACTGAACTACGCCTGCGGCCGCGGACAAGTCAGCGGCAAAAGCCAAACTGGCGCAAAGGCTAACGGTGATTGTCATTAAACCAGCGATAACTAACTTTTTCATTAAATCAAAACCTCCATGTTTTGGGATATCAGTGAGCTTCTTCCAGAGACCCGGTTATGTACATCATGGTCAGCATGATAAACACGAGAGTCTGAATGAAAGAAGTGAACACCATCAAAAAAATCATTGGTAACGGTACCAGGTACGGCAGGAGAATTGTTAATATGACAACGGCAAGATCCTCACCCATTATGTTTCCAAAAAGTCGAAAGCTCAGTGAGAGAATCCGGCTAAGGTGTCCGATGAGTTCGATAGGGAGCATTAGAGGAATCAACCATGGCACCGGCCCAAGAAAATGTTTTACATAATGGGTCCCGTGATGCTTGATACCGACGTAATGAGTCGTAAAAAATGAAACGAACGCCAGAGCGAGTGTGGTGTTCAGATTATTTGTCGATGACTGAAACCAGGGGATTATTCCGATCAGGTTACAAGCGAGGATGAACAGAGCCAGGGACGCAATTAATGGAAAGTATGGTCTCCCGTGTTCACCCATGGTCTGGACGACTATATCTTCAAGTGTTGAGACGACAACTTCCCAAAAATTCTGGCTGCCTTTAGGTATCATCTCGAGTTTATTCTTAACCAGAATAGCGGCGACTACGAGGATGATCATTACGATCCAAGTGTTGAGCACATTGTTGATATCCGCGTGACTGACTCCATATTTCTCGAAGAAATGCCCCATCGAATGCATTAAAGGATTTGAGATTGCGTCAGTAAACACAGGCGGGTGAATGCTAGCTGACATTGATTAGACCTCCTTCGGCCTTCGATTCGATATATAGATTAACATTAACATAACAAAGAGACCCGCTGGAACCACAGACAGCCCAGTCACAAGCCCTACGGGATCAACCTTTGTAAACCTGATCAAAGCAAAAAGGCACAATCCTACAAAAATCAGTCGAAAATAGAAGCTGCCCAACAATGAAACAATGGAGCGGCCCCTGTTATAGAAGTCCGAGTTCTGGACCTTCCGAGCGCTAAGCCACGTGTTCAGGAGCACTAATAAACCGCCTGCTAAATATCCAAGTGTGAAACGGCCCTTAGTGAAAATGAAACAGGCTATAAAACCTAACATAAAAATAATCCCTGACAGAAGAAACCAGATTTTAGGGATTTTTTGAAAGTTCATTCTTCCGCCCCAACTCATCTTTTCGCAACTGCTTCCGGATCTCGATCCAAACATTCCGGCCCGCGGCTGCGACTCCAAATCCAAAAAATACAAATTTTAAATATGAGGTTCCAAACTTGCCGTCTAGCCACCACCCGATGGCGGCCCCAATAAAAATTGCAAACACGATAGACGCGCCCAACTGAAGGCCATCGCCCACGAGCTTCCCGGTTGTGGTCAAGTTCTTCACTAGAGTTACTTTGGTTACCAGAGAAATGCGGTATTTGTCAACAAAGTTATCTGCCGCAGCGTTGAAAAACTTCTGGGCGTCAAACACGCTACTCTATTCACTGGTCTACAGTCTAATCCAAGTCCACTGTTTGGCGCCACAAGTTTTCTTTCCAATCTGGCTAAAATTAGTCCCATTGACGCTGTGAGTCTGTGATGATAATCTCTGGAATGGTGACTTAAAGCTATTGCAAATTATTTTCCTTCACTCATGAAGACCAGCAGGATTCTATTTTGGGGTCAACCGGATCGCAATGAGTCTATCGGAAAAATATAACCTTGGCGCCACAGGCAAAATTGTAGAGGCGTTCCTCACTTCCAAGCTGCCTATTATATTCATCATCGGATCACTGCTGGCCGGGGTTGCCGCGCTTATCGTAACGCCCAGGGAGGAAGAACCTCAGATCGTCGTGCCGGTTGTCGACGTGATGATAAGCTTTCCCGGCGCGTCCGCGGCGGAAGTTCAGAACCTTGTCACAATAAACCTCGAACGTAAATTGTGGGAAATCGACGGGGTGGAATATATTTATTCCAGTTCCAGACCAGACGGAGCGGTTGTGACTGCCCGGTTCTATGTGGGGGAGGAAAGAGAAAAAAGTATCCTCAAGGTATACAGCAAGATCATGGCGTATACCCCCGAAGCGCCTCCAGGGGTCGCCGGATGGGTCATCCGTCCCATTGAGATAGACGATGTCCCCATAGTCACGTTTGCCATGTACAGCGCCATGTACTCGGACTATGAACTTAAGAGAGTAGCGGATGAAATAGTTCACCGACTCCAGAGCATCCCGGACACAGGAAAAACATATGTGGTCGGAGGGCGTGAAAGGCAGGTCAGGGTCCTCATACAGCCGGAAAGAATGGCCGCCCGACATATAGCCCCACTGGATCTTGTCAGAACGCTCAAAGGGGCAAACATAAATTTACGCGCGGGGACCATGGATATCCTGGATCGAGAAATTATTGTAGACGCCGGTCCCTTTTTGAAATCAGCCGATGAAGTGAAAGACCTGATAATCGGGATTGATCGGGGTAAACCCGTATATTTTAGCGATGTCGCAGAAATAGTCGATGGTCCCGCTGAAGTCACTACCTACACGAGGCTCACCTTCGGCGCAGGCGCTCCGGTTGATCCGGAAACGCACTCCGTTCCAACCGCCATCCCCGGGAAATCATACAATCAGGTCACAATTGCCGTGGCCAAGCGTAAGGGAACGAACGCAGTCCAGGTGGCTGAAGGCCTAATCAAAAAACTCGAAAATTTACAAAAGACTGTAATCCCGTCCGACATTCATTTTCTTGTCACCAGGAATTACGGCAAAACAGCCAACGACAAGGTAAATGAGTTGGTTAAGCATCTGATGATAGCCATCGTGAGTATCGTCATGCTGCTTACTCTAATGTTGGGATGGCGGGAAGCGATGATAGTGGCCCTGGCGGTCCCGATGACCCTTGCCGTCACGCTTCTGGCGAACTTTCTTTTTGGTTATACGATAAATAGGGTCACTCTTTTCGCCTTGATCCTGTCCCTGGGGTTGCTGGTGGATGACCCGATTGTTGATGTAGAGAATATTCACCGCCATTTCATGATGAGGACTCATCCTCCGCTCGATTCGACGATACTCGCTGTAGATGAAGTGCGTCCGCCAACAATTCTTGCGACATTTGCGGTTATTGCGTCATTCCTCCCCATGTTTTTTATTACAGGGATGATGGGTCCGTACATGAGACCCATGGCGATAAATGTTCCAGTGGCCATGCTTATGTCACTGATTATTGCGTTTACTGTGACTCCTTGGGCGACCTATCACGCTTTGCGTAAGGAACACGGAAAAGAAGCCAAAGCTTACGATTTTAAGACAGGGCCAATTTATCGAACTTACCGGAGACTCTTACTGCCATTTCTGGAAAGTCGCAGAAAGACCTATGGCCTTCTGGGCGCAATTGTGTTGGCGCTGTTTGGTTCTATCTCTTTGGTCGCTCTTGGCCTGGTTCCTATGAAGATGTTGCCTTTTGACAATAAAAACGAGTTTCTCATTCTGGTGGACATGCCGGAGGGAACTACCCTGGAAACCACTGACAGCGTCGCCGAAGACATTGGACGTTATCTGTCAACGGTAAATGAAATCAGGGATTTCGAAACTTTCGTGGGCATAGCTTCACCGATAGACTTCAACGGTATGGTAAGACAATATTATCTACGACAGGGGAGTTATCTCGCCGACATCCGGGTAAACCTTATTGATAAGGAAGAACGTCAATTTCAGAGTCACGCGATCGTTCTGAGAATTCGTCCCGCTATTCATGAAATTGCGCAACGATGGAAGGCCAATGTCAAACTGGTCGAAGTTCCTCCGGGACCACCCGTATTTTCGACGCTTGTGGCTGAAGTCTATGGTCCACCAGACGCCACCTATGATGACATCATCGCCCAGTCCCAAAAGGTCCGGCGTCTCATGGAGGAAACTCGTTACGTTGTAGACGTTGATGACTCCGTTACAGCGCCTCAAACCCAGTACAATTTTGTTGTGGACAAGACAAAAGCCGGGCAGCACCATCTGACGCAAGAAGAAATCTCACAATCCGCCAAAATCCTCTTAGGTGGGGAATCTCCGTCAATAGTTCACTCAAACAAGGAGCGAAAACCACTTGAAATAAATCTACGACTTCCACGCGTTCTAAGGTCGAGACTCCAGGATATGGGATCAATCAAACTGAAAGGATCTGACGGATCCATGACCCCGTTTGCCGAACTCGGCGCAATACAAAAAACAACCCTGGATAAGACTATCTTTCGAAAGAATCTGCACCAAGTTGTCTATGTAGTGGGAGACACAGCCGGCTTGAGTCCTGTCAACGCAATTTTGGAACTGACCTCCCGCATGAAACAACTCAATATCCCTGAAGGTTATGGAGTGAACTGGGCTGGAGAAGGAGAGTGGAAAATAACCCTGGATGTTTTTAGGGACCTTGGTATAGCTTTTTTTGTGGCCCTGGTGCTCATCTATGTTCTGCTCGTCCAGCAAACGGAGTCCTTTTCAGTGCCGCTGGTTATTATGATTGCGATTCCGCTTACGCTCATCGGAATTTTGCCGGGATTTGCCATATTGAACGAGTTTTTTGCTCATCAAATAGGACAATATACGGACTCAATTTTCTTTACCGCTACAGCAATGATAGGCATGATAGCCCTGGCAGGGATTGTTGTGCGTAACTCAATAATCTTAATAGATTTCATTCATGTCCGGGTTCGACACGGAGTCGATCTTAAAGAAGCGGTCATTGACTCCGGCGCGGTAAGATTCACCCCGATATTACTGACTGCCGGAGCCGCAATCTTCGGCGCATGGGTCATAACTCTGGATCCGGTATTTTCAGGATTGGCATGGTCATTTATTTTCGGCGCTTTCGCTTCGACGGTTTTTTCTCTGATCGTTGTCCCTGTTGTCTATTTCATGATCTATGGGAAGAAAGATTCGTCCGGAGAAGTTGGCGCTTCGCCCCATGATTAAATTCTCTGTGAGATTGATGCCTGTATATTGATTTTTTTAGAACCCCAATCTGGTAATTCGCATCTGGATATTAGCAACCGAGCCGATTCGGTTCCAAACAATAAAGAAAAGAGAGGCGTCAAAAATGATAAATCCTAAGATTCAAGACTCCTTTAACAAACAAATAAACGCCGAGACATATTCCTCATACCTCTACCTTTCCATGGCGGCCTATTTTAATTCGATAAATTTGCCAGGGTTCGCCAACTGGATGAGATGTCAGGCTCAAGAAGAGTTGATTCACGCTGTCAAATTCTTTGATTTCATAAATGAACGCGGAGGCGAGGTTACTCTGACAGCCATCGATGGCCCTCCAACACATTGGGATTCCCCTCTTCACGCTTTCGAAGAAGCTTACAAGCATGAACAAAAAGTTACTGCATTAATAAATGGGCTTGTTGACCTTGCCATAGAGGAAAGAGACCACGCTTCGTCCTCCTTTTTGCAATGGTTCGTTAACGAACAGGTTGAGGAAGAAGCCTCGGCTTACGATGTTGTGCAGAGACTAAAATTGGCCGGCGACCAAGGTGGGGGAATGTTCATGATAGACAGGGAACTGGCTGCAAGAACTTTTGTCTACCCAACAATTACCACCGGCGCCTAACTCATTAGCATTGTCAATATTAATTTGGTGGCCTAGTCCCACAAGTTCTCCATATCGGACAAAGCTACCCATCATAGCAGGAGGAAATAATGATTCAACACGAAGACAGGGCTTTGTCCATTCTTGCCGCAGCTCTAGAAAAAGAACAAAAAGGTCGAGACTTTTACAAGAAAGCTTCTGAAAACTGCGTAAACCCGCTGGGCAAAGAGATATTCAAAACACTAATGGTTGATGAAGGCGCGCATGTAAAGAGGGTTAAGGAGATATTCGACGCTCTCTCTAAGGGTCAAAAATGGGATACCCACTGGAAAAATTATAAAGTTGAAAATGAAGATTTGCAGAAATTGTTCCGAAAAAGAATAGAAACCCTGGGCTCCCGCGTTGCAGGAGACAATTCGGACCTAGAAGCAATTTCAATAGGCTTAGAAATGGAACAGGGCGCCATCAATTTTTATGAAGATCAGCTAAGCAAGGCTTCCGATCCGTTGGAGAAAGAGTTTGCCACAGTTATGATCAGCGAAGAGCGTGGTCATTTCGGGGCATTGGAAGATCTCAAAATGTATCTTGAGAACCCAGAGTCATGGTTCGCGGAAAAAGAGCGGGCGTCACTTGATGGCTGACAACTAAATTACTATTTTGCTTCATTGTCGAAATTCAGCAACGCCTAGATCATTTTAAAAGAAACCAAGAGCGCCATTTAGGCGTTATCAAGTAAGGCTAAGTTTTGAAACCTGATCGGGAAAGGTGGGATTCTCGTTACTCTGGGGAGTCCGGAGATACTCCATCTCCCGATCTATTGCTTATTGAATGGGGCAAAATACTGACTTCAGGGCGGGCTTTGGACTTAGCGTGCGGTCGAGGGGCCAATTCCATTTTTATGGCCTGTCGTGGATACTGGGTTGATGCCCTGGATATAAGCTTTGTCGCTTTACGAAGCCTTATGATAAGGGTCCAGGATGAAGGTCTACCTATTGGATGCGCCGCAGTTGACTTGGACCAATATCCGCTACCCGTTAATTTTTACGACCTGATAACGGTTTTTTACTTCTTTTCCAGAAACCTAATAGCCCCAATCAAATCGGCCCTCAAACGAGACGGTTTGTTAATTTACGCCACTTTCAACTATAATCACATGAGTCTGCGACCTGACTTTTGCCATGAATATCTTGTTCCTCCGGGGGGTCTCGGACAGTTCTTCCCGGATCTTAAAAGAATTTTAGATATGGAGCATACGGGACCGAGCAATAACATAAGCCAGTTTGTGGGAAAGAATCATGGATGAAAAAGAAGTTGACCGGATAAAAGTTAATGAAGACAGGCGCTGGCGATTGGTTAACCGTACAATGCGGTTACATGGCCATCAACCCGACGCTTTAATAGAAACCCTCCACGCCGTGCAGGAATCATTTGGCTTTTTAGATATAGACTCTTTGAAATATGTGGCGGAGTCCCTGCGCTTGCCATTAAGTCTAGTATACGGGGTCGCTACATTTTACCACTTTTTCACCCTAAAACCGCCGGGAGAACATACCTGTGTAGTATGTTTGGGCACAGCCTGCTACATAGCCGGGTCTTCAAACATCCTTAAAACAGTGGAGGAACAGACGGGAATAAAACCGGGAGAAACCACGCCGGACAGGAAACTCTCGCTTCTGACCGCTCGTTGCATGGGGTCTTGCGGATTAGCGCCAGTAGTAGTTTTTGACGGAGAAGTTCATGGTAAAATGTCCTCGGCGTCAGTGCTCGAGAATGTCGGGAGGCTCCTGAATCATGACGATTGAAGAGCTACAGGACATTGGGAAAATTGAAAAGGAAAAACAGGAAGGTTTCAAATACCGAATCCATGTTTGTGTGGCTGCAGGTTGTCTTTCTTCCCAAAGCGGACTTGTAAAGGAAGCTTTAGAAAAAGAGGTCGCCAGACGAGGCCTTGAAAGTTGGGCGTTAGTCAAAGGAGTGGGATGTCTTGGTCTCTGTACGGCCGGACCTATGGTAGCGATTGAGCCTGATGGCCTCTTATACCAGGGTGTGTCCGTGTCAGACGCGTCGGATATTCTTGAGGCTCTGGGAGGGCCTCCGGTAAACCGTCTTGACTGCTCAGCGCACCTACCGTTCTTTGCTCGACAGAGGAAGATTGTACTCGAAAATTGCGGTCACATAGACCCCGAGAGCATTGAGGACTACGTTGCGGAGGGGGGATATGAAGGACTTTACAATGCTTTAAGGACAATGACCCCTGCTGGTGTCATTGAACAGATCACTAAAAGTGGACTTAGGGGTCGAGGGGGAGCGGGTTTCCCTACAGGACTCAAATGGACAGCAGTTTCAAAAACCAAAAGTAATGTCAAATTTGTTATATGCAACGCGGACGAAGGAGACCCGGGCGCATTTATGGACAGGAGCGTCCTCGAGAGCGATCCTCACCGTGTTCTTGAGGGGATGGCAATCGCGGGGTTAGCCGTTGGCGCCAATTATGGATTTGTTTATGTGCGGGCAGAGTATCCGCTGGCGGTAAAGCGTATACGGACAGCCATTGCCAGGGCCGAGAGACTCGGTGTCCTTGGCCGAAATATATTCAATACGACTTTTAGTTTTGACGTTACCGTACGTTTGGGAGCGGGAGCCTTTGTTTGTGGTGAGGAGACCGCCCTAATAGCGTCCATAGAAGGTCGTAGGGGCAGTCCGAGGCCGAGGCCGCCGTTTCCATCGGAGTTAGGACTATGGGGTTATCCCACATTGATCAACAACGTTGAAACTTTCGCGAATGTTCCTCCGATCATTCGTAAAGGGGGAGCGTGGTTCGCTTCAATAGGAACAGAAAAGAGCAAAGGGACCAAAGTGTTCGCTCTTGCCGGCAGGGTTAACAACACCGGTTTAATCGAGGCCCCAATGGGAACTACTTTGCGAGAAATTGTTTTTGATATCGGTGGTGGTGTCACTGGGGACCGTAAATTCAAAGCTATTCTCACTGGTGGGCCTTCAGGCGGGTGCATCCCAGCTCAGTTTCTCGACATGAGCATGGATTACGAATCTCTCGCTCAAGTCGGCGCCATTATGGGATCAGGAGGCCTCATCGTTATGGATGACTCTTCCTGTATGGTCGATGTGGCCAAATTCTTCATCGAATTCTGTATGAGCGAATCATGTGGCAAATGTGTCCCCTGTCGAGTCGGTACTGTTCAAATTTATAACCTGTTGAAAAGAATAACCGAAGGCGGTGGTAAACCTAGCGATATCGAATTGCTTGAAGAACTTTGTGATCTGGTGAAGAACACAAGCCTTTGTGGACTGGGGCAGACAGCGCCGAATCCGGTGTTGAGCACTATGCGTTATTTTATGGATGAATACAAAGCGCACATTGAAGATAAAGTTTGTCCAGCCGGGACATGTCACATGAATCCTACGGAGTAATCACAATGAGATACCCTGCTTTTTTACAGAGAATAGCGGACCGCGCCGATGTTCAGCCAGTTAGAATCCTGACCTTCTCCATAAATGGGCAGGCGGTTAGCGCTCGAGAGGACGAGACAATATTATCTGTGGCGCGGGAAAATGGGATCTCAATTCCGACTTTGTGTCACCTGGACGGGCTGTCTGAACGAGGGGCTTGCAGGCTTTGTATCGTAGAAATCAAAGGGTCCCCAAAACTGAGTCCTTCCTGCGTGACCCTCCCCAGGCAGGACATGGAAGTCATAACAAACTCGGACCGGGTCCTGGACTATCGGAGGAAAATTCTGGAACTCCTCTTTACCGAACGTAATCACATATGTTCCGTTTGTGTCTCGAATGGCCATTGCGATCTCCAATCTCTAACTACCGAACTTGGCATGACTCACGTACATTACGATTATTTGCACACCCGGCACGCCGTGGACGCTTCACACGAAAGATTCTCGGTAGACCACAATCGGTGTGTGCTATGTCAGAGATGTATACGAGTCTGCGAAGAAATAGAAGGCGCTCATACATGGGATGTTATGGGTCGTGGTTACCTTTCGAAGGTAATAACAGACCTTAATCAGCCTTGGGGAGAATCAACCTCCTGTACAGGTTGTGGGAAATGCGTTCAGGTTTGTCCTACCGGGGCCCTTTCAGAAAAGGGTAAATCTGTAGCGGAAATGACAAAAAAGAGGCAGTTCCTGCCATATTTGAAGTTGATGCGAGGAGATGAAAGCAGATGACTCGCATAAGAGTAGCCACAACGTGGCTGGATGGTTGTTCCGGCTGCCACATGTCTTTTCTCGATATTGACGAAAACATTATACAACTATTTGACAGGATTGAACTTGTCTATAGCCCGTTAGTTGACTTCAAGACAATCCCTGAGAATATAGACTTGGCTCTCGTTGAGGGCGCAGTTAGCTCGGAAGCTGACAAAGAGGAGATCCTGACGTTACGATCAAGAAGCAAGGTCCTTATTTCTTTCGGAGATTGCGCTGTTACTGCAAATGTTCCAGGTATGCGTAATCAGTTTAGTGTCATGGAAACTCTTTCCCGCGCCTATATTGAGAATTCAGCCTCCGGACAAATCTTGCCATCTGGTTTTGTTCCAAAACTTTTGGAATATTCCAGACCTGTGCATGAATACGTCACAGTGGACCTCTTTCTTCCAGGATGCCCTCCACCAGCCGGGGTTATCTTGTCAATTTTAAACGATTTGATCGATGGACGACCCCTAAGTCTTGGCGGAAAGACGCGTTTTGGAGCCTGATTCTCCTGGAGCGAACAGCATGACCCAAACTATACAAATTAAACCCATCACCCGAATAGAAGGCCACGGGAAAATTACTTTGGTCCTCGACGATTCAGGGGCTGTATCAGACGCTAAATTCCATGTGACCCAGTTTCGAGGATTTGAAAAGTTTTGTGAAGGGCGTCCATTTTATGAGATGCCATCGCTAGTGGAGCGAATTTGCGGAATCTGTCCCGTAAGCCACTCGATTGCTTCCGCAAAAGCATGCGACTCGATCCTTGGTGTGAGTGTCCCGGCGCCGGCTCGAAAGCTCCGTCGTTTGCTAAATTGTGGGACGTTTATTCAATCACACGCTTTGAGTTTTTTCCATTTGTCGGCGCCCGATCTGGCCCTTGGGTTTGACGCCGACCCTTCGGAACGCAATATTTTTGGTCTATTTAAGACCTATCCTTCATTAGCTATGGACGGGATTAATTTACGTAAGATTGGGCAGCAAATTGTCGAATCCTGCGCCGGCAAACGAATTCATCCGGCATGGGTTGTGCCTGGTGGAGTCAATAAACCGCTATTAGAAGAGAATCGGGACTTTCTGCTTTCCCTCCTCCCCGAAGGTCATGCGATCATCCACAGAACATTGGACTGGTTCAAGGGTTCACTAGAGAATTATCGAGAAGAAATTCGGACATTCGCCAATTTTCCGACATTGTTCACAGGTCTAGTTAATTCAGAAGGTAACCTTGAGCACGTTGAAGGAAAATTACGATTTATAGATTCTAAAGGAGCTACGATCCATGATGGACTCGATCCACAAAGATATGATGAATATCTTGCTGAAAACACCGAGGAGTGGTCTTATCTGAAATCCCCCTACTTCAAAGCGCTCGGTTACCCTGAGGGTATTTACAAATCAGGTCCAGCCGCAAGATTGAATGTTTGCGATGGCTGCGGGACACCCCAGGCGGACCAGGAATGGGCCGAGTTCAAGGGCCTTGAGAGAGGACCAGTCCTCAGCTCATTCTACAATCATTACGCTAGACTAATCGAGGTTCTTTATAGCCTCGAATTGATGGAACATCTACTGAAAGACCCTGAACTCCTGAGTCCTCACGTGCGATCAATAGCGCGGAACAACGAATTTGAGGGAGTAGGTGTTGTTGAAGCCCCGAGGGGTTTGCTGATACATCACTACAAAGTTGATGAAGAGGGTTTGATTACTTGGGCCAATATGATCGTGGCTACTGGGAACAACAACTTGGCAATGAACAGGGGTGTCCTGCAAGTCGCAAGGCGTTTCATCAAGAGCGGCAAAGTCACGGAAGACGCCATGAATAGAATCGAAGCCTTGATTCGAGCGTTCGACCCGTGCTTGAGTTGTTCTACTCATGCAATAGGGGGCCCGAACCTGCGTGTGGACCTTGTGAGCCCGGACGGAACACTTCTTCACAGTGTGCTATCATAAAAGACAGAGAGGCAGCGAAACCAGTTAATAAATGAAAATCGACGTAGCAGTAGTTTCCATTGTTCTTATGATCTTTTGCGTACACACCCCTTCTATTGTGGAAGGGCAAAACAATCGTAGTGAGACCGTGGCGAATCAACAGGATTTCTACGGTTCAAATTCTCTCCTGATTGCTCCGAAATACCAGTCCGATGAATATTCGTGCCCATTACTCCCCGGTTGTCCATCCGGACCGGCCATTCCACTACCACCTCTTCCCATCACAAAAGATGAACAAAAACAAATTCACTTATCTCATGATGTTAGCAATCTTGCAGAAGGCTCCGGCAAACATGTGGGTATGATACTTATCCCCGCCGGTCCTTTCGAAATGGGGAGTCCGGACGGTTCCGGCCGACCGGACGAAAGGCCATTACACACAGTCTATCTTGGAGATTTCTACATATCGAAGTACGAAATTACGAACGCGGAGTTCTGCAAATTCCTCAACAAACAAGGTGAGATTTCGAGCGATGGGTTGCCTAGCGTGAGGACGGACGATCCATCTTCGCCTATTGTAAGAGTAAGTGGGGTTTTTGAACCCAAGCCTGGATACGCTGATAGACCGGTAACTCATGTTTCCTGGCACGGCGCAACGGATTATGCGCAATGGGCGGGTGGCCGTCTACCAACGTCGGCGGAATGGGAGAAGGCGGCCCTGTACACGACCGCAAATCCTCCACTCGACAACATCAGCTTACCGACGGAGGAACAATCATCTCCGGTTTATACGGCCGAAGCTGGGGCCTTTGGGATAACGGGAATGGCGGGCAATGTTTGGGAATGGTGTTTGGATTGGTACAGTAGAGATTATTACGCGTTGAGCCCTTCCCAGAATCCTCTTGGACCATCATTGGGACAGGAGAAAGTAATAAGGGGAGGTTCGTGGGCCTCGCCCGTCTCATCGAGAAGAATTCAGAATATTCATAAGGCTGTTCCCCGAGGATACTATCAAACAGTAGGATTTAGAATCGTTAAGGATTAAATTTTTTCCAATCCGATTTGCGGGCTATGCCAAAAATTAACAGGGTAAAAACCGTCCCCGATTTGGTCACAAAGGAATTGATAGCCTTGTTATCGGCCTGCTCGATCCTGATTCTTGTTTCCACTCTTCTTGACGCCCCATTAGGGGGGCCAGCGGACGCCAACGGCGTGCCGATGGAAAATGTCAAGGCGCCGTGGATCTTCGTTGGGATTCAACAAACGCTGAGATTCCTGCCCCCGTGGCTGGCAGGGATATTTATGCCCTTTATGGCCTTGTTGCTGTTAGTGGCGCTCCCAATGCTCATCAGGCAAAGAAGACTTGGGTTGACCATTTTCTTCGGAATTCTTGTCGTAGGCGCAAGCCTGACTCTATGGGGATACCTGAATTGAGGGCCCAATCAAGAATTTTCTTTGGTGCCTTATTGGCATGCTTTCTAATTTTTGTTTCGGCTTTGATCATAATCTCGTACCGTCAACGTAATCCCGAGTGGAAGAAATACCAGCTTAAGGGGGTTTCTCTGGCTATATCGCTTCTGGATGATGAACTTGCCCGTGAGCCAACCGTTGAAAAGCAAAGAACTTTCAAAACCAGGATCATGGAGCTTAAAAATATTAAGCCTCGGATAATTGAAACGAGCCCATTTAGCGGAAAAGCTCCATCCGAATTCTGCCTGACATGCCATTTTGGGATTGAAGACACGTCTGAGTCTCATCCAAACTCAGTTTTCGGGTGCGTAATCTGCCATGGAGGGGTCGGGTCGGACCTCACCGTTAAGGGCGCTCATCGTGGTCTCATCGGTGGAGCCAACCCTGCACGTCTTGATCTGGCGTCGCAAAGTTGCGGGTCCGGGGCATTAGGTCCCGGGATGTGCCATGCGGACAAGCTGTCTCCAATATTGGACCGGGTTAGAAATACCCCTCGGTCCATCATGGCCACCAACGCTGGCATCATCGGAATATTGAGGTTTCAATGGGGCGTAACTAACATTGGTGAGGAGCGTTACGCTATCAAATCCGTCTCTGACGGCAAACATGAACTTGAGGAAATCGGACCGGATGTCACGAAGGACGGAGATATTCACCTCGCTGAGAGTCATTTCCGGAAGTTTTGTTCGACGTGCCACCTTTGGGGAAAGCAACCTGAAGAAAAAATGGGACGGCTGGATGGTTGCGCTGCATGTCACGCTATTTACGACCGGACAGGGCGTTATCATGGCGGCGATCCTACGGTGAACAGGTATGAAACAGGTCACGCCTCATACCACTCGATAAACACAAAAATCTCTGATGAGAGATGTCGCGCCTGTCACAATCGCAGCGCACGCACAGGTCTTAATTATCATGGAGAAATGGAAAGCGAGCAATATGGCACACCATTCATGAACGGTTTTTATAATAACAGGACACTGAGTGACGATCGATTCGTACTTAACCTGGTACCAGATATTCACTTCGAAAAAAAAATGGGTTGTGTGGATTGCCATACAGCCCAGGAAACCATGGGAGATGGAAAAATTTATGGTCGCATGAAGGACCAGGTTGAGATCAGGTGTGAAGACTGCCACGGAGGATATGATAAACCGCCGGTTTCCACTACTGTTGATATGGATGATCAACTTACCGTAGCCCTGATTCACAGTTCCAAATTTATCAAGATTTCCGAAGACGACCAAATTCTAAGGACATCCAAGGGTAGGCCATTGCCTCATATCAGGAAGACTGAGAAAGGGTTCGCTCTAACCAGCAAACTTACTGGGAAAGAAAGCCCTGTCAAAATCATTACCGGCGACAAATACGGCCACAATATCAAGGGTCATGAACGCCTTGAATGTGACGCGTGCCATAGCGCATGGAGTCCTCAATGCTACGGATGCCATCAGATTCTGAACCTTGGCATAGAAGGCCAG
>JARLHM010000012.1 GCA_031292235.1 Syntrophaceae bacterium
ATGAAAAGCAATGACGGGCCTTTTAATCCCATTTATTCGGAAGGACCATCAAAACGTAACACGTTGAAAACGCATTTCAATTTTATAATACGTTAGGCCGTGTAAAACGGTCAAGACCGCCCGTTCGCATGTAAACTGTACTATTCTAAGTATAAATTGTTGTACTTTTTTAAGCTCCTTATTTATAAGGCACTCAGAGGGAATGAGGCATGAATGTGTTGATAATCGGCAATTCTATAAGTGGTAGAGGGAAGGCCCCGCAAAAAGTCTACAAGTTAGCTGGCATGCTGAAGTATAACGGTCACAATGTGGAGGTTTTTCTTTCATCAAAACCACGGGACGCGCTTATTCGCGCGGCCTCAATAGGCGCCGATTTACAACGGATCGTGATTGCAGGCGGAGACGGCACGGTAAACGAGGTCCTTAACGGTCTTTTAGATCCCTCGATTGTTCCCATCGTTCATTTGGCGACAGGAACAGCCAACATGCTCGCTCGGGAGTTAGGTTTGCCGACAAGTGTTTCAGAGACTGCCGGTCTCGTGGAGACCGGACGCATACTACCGGTTGATATGGGAGTAGTATCAGGACGGCGATTCCTCTTGGTGGCCAGCGTGGGGTTTGATTCGTTCGTTACTCTACAAATGACTGAAATGCGGAAACAAACTCTTGGTTATCGTGGATATCTCAGGCCCATTGTTAAGGCTGGTCTCAGGTACCGCCACACCAGTCTGAAAGTTTGGGTAGATAACCAAGAACCCGTTACAGGTGAGATGGTAATGGTCCTTAAAACTCGCTATTATGGAGGTCTTTTTATCTTTGATGAAGAAGCCCGTCCGAACACTGGCTTTTTTCATGTCATTGTTTTTCCACGTGTTACGCTGCCATCTGTTTTAAAATACGGCGTAGCGGGTCTGACTCGACAAATTTGTCGATTTCACGAGGTGATTCGTCTGAAGGGAACGAGTGTAAGAATAGAGTCTGAGCCCGCAATGCCGTTGCAGGTTGATGGTGACCACTGCTGTTGGACGCCGGCGGAAATGAAGATCCATCCATATTTAGTTCCAATAGTAGTTCCTTCGATGGCTTGACCTAACAGTCTGTTGGTCACAAATTGTTTGAATTCATGTGCTGGCGTTTAAAAGCATTATGCCCGCGGCGAGCCCAAACAATGTGTTGGCGGCCCAAGCGGCAACTATAGGAGGAATATAGCCCCCGTGCCCCAATGCAATGAACATGGTATGGAGGATCCAGTAACTGAATGCGATTACGAGTGACCCTGCCAGTCCTATAGCGACTCCTCCACCCCTTGGTCCAATACGCACTGAGAATGGAACGCTTAACGCCGCCATTATGAGACACACAAGCGGAAAAGCGATTTTATCATGCCAATCAACCAAATAGCGGGTTGGTGTTCGTCCTTCAGCGTTCAACTGGTCTATAAGTTCTTCCAGTTGGGTGAGGTTCATTTCTTTTGTGGGAGTTTCTCCTTTTTCGAAATCCCCTGGGGTTTTGTTTAATGGCCCTTTCATCGAAGGAATCATGTCTACAACGAACATGCCATCTGGCGTCTTGGTCGTGCGATTGACTCCATAGAAAGTCCATTGATCTTTCCACCACCTTGCCTTATCCGCAAAGAGCTTTTCAACGAAATTGTAATCGGAGTCCCATTGCACAACTGATATTTTTTCCAAGGTGTTGTTGGGCTTGTCAAATTTTCTGATGTGAGTGATCGAATCTGGTCCCTTAAGCCATATCTGGTCAAAATGAACAAAAGTGGTTTGCTTTTTGCCGGCTATCTCAACATTTTGAATATATTCACTATAACGGTTTGACCACGGAATAACGGTCTCGTTGGCCAGAAACATTACAGCGGACCCGATTAAACCAACCAGAATCAGTGGGTAGGCTATGCCGATAGCGTCAACACCCCCAGCCTGCATGGCTATCAATTCCGAATACTTGGCCATTGTCAGAAGTGAAAGCATTCCCGCCAATAAAATCGCCATGGGAAGAGTGAAAAAAAGATAACCTGGTATTTTGACCAGAAAATATTTCAGCATCAACAGACCCGGAGGATTGTATTGAAAATAATATTTTATCTTGTCTGTGATTTCTATCAGTAGAAAAACGAAAACAAAGACAATGAGGCAGATGACGAATATTTTGAGGAACTCTCGTATAATGTATCTGTCAAGGATCTTCAAAGCGGTTTTGGCCCATCTATTTTCATTAACCGGTTGATCCCATGGGACGTGATTTGAGCAACCAGTCGGTTTTCAATAGATACCTGGCTGTACGTCGAATACCTTCTTCTATCGATACTTGGGGCTCGAAACCTGCGGATCTAATTTTGGTAATATCAAGATGAACAAATGGACTGTCTCCAATCCATCCTCTTGAGCCGCCAGTATAACGAAATTCGACGTCTTTGAGTCCCATTTCTTCGACTACTATTGACGCCAGCCGTTTGACATTCATGAAATCTTCGTGGCCCAGGTTTAATACATTTTTGGGTTCACGAATGTTCTTTAATGCAAGAAAAATTCCCTCTACCCCGTCTTGAACATGGAGATATGACTTCCTCTGGTTTCCATCTCCAAGGATCTCAAGTTCAGTTGGGTTCGCCTTGAGCTTTCTCATAAAATCATAGACCACACCATGTGAGTATCTTTCTCCTATCCAGGACACAAAACGGAACATATAACAGCGGGTCCCGAAATATTCGCTATAAGCCTGAATCATGGCTTCAGCGGCCAACTTGGAAGCTCCATAAAGTGACGTTTGTAGTGGAGCGTAGGTTTCGGGGGTAGGAAAGACATCCGGTTCACCATACACCGTAGCGGAACTGGTAAAGACCAGTTCAGGAATTTGGTTCATCCTAACGGCTTCAAGCACGTTGTGAGTACCGATGATGTTCTGTTGGAGGTCTATATGAGTATTGGCTTTGCCGCCTCGAACGTCCGCGTTTGCAGCGAGATGAAAGACCAACTCGGCGTCCTTCATGGACCGGACGAGTTTTGAGTAATCCAGGATGTCACCAACTACCAATTGTAGTCGATTATGGGTCAATCCCAATCGCAAGTGACGTTCAAAGCCCGTGGAAAGGTTATCGTAAACCACGACATCGTAGTCTCTGCGAATAAGTTCGTCAACAATATGACTTCCTATAAAACCTGCTCCACCAGTGACAAGGGCCTTCATGTCAAACCTTTACATTTGGAAAAGCCTGAGTCTCGATTCCAGCCGCAGACAACTTTCGGGAAAGTTTCGCGGATTCCACGAGTTCGTCGACGATATAAAGGGGCCGGTCTCTCGAATCCTCATAACAACGCAAGACGTATTCACCTACCACACCTAGACAACTGATGGAGACGCCGAAAAATGTCCATCCGAAAGGGAATAAACCAAGAAGGAGCCAGTTGTATCCGAAGCCTCTCGCAAGACCATATATGGTCCACAGGATGGTCGTGATGATTCCGACAAAGAAAATCCCCAGGCCTAAAGCCATGACCATTCTGATAGGCGCTTTGGAAAAAGGAATTATTCCATCCAATGCTATGCCGACGGCCCCGAAAACCGATATTTGAGTTCTTCCAGTTAACCTGGGGTCTCGTTCAAACGGTATAACCGCGGTCTTGAAACCGACGAGAGCGGTGAGGCCTCGCAAGAATCCATGCCTTTCATTTATCCTGCATATTTCATCTACTACCCGTTTATCCAACAGTCGGAAGTCTCCGGTGTTTCTGGGAACCTTAACTTCCGAAAATTTATCCAGGATCCAATAAAACAACTCTGCGGCCTTCAGATAAAGAAAGTTTTCCCCTTGTCGCGAAGTTCTCTGAGCTATGACAACGAAGGCGCCCTCGCGCCATTTTTCAATCATTGTTCCGATTAGCTCAGGAGGGTCCTGCAAGTCTGAGTCAATAACTATTGTGGCGTCCCCGAGGCAGTGCCGGAGTCCTGCCATCAGTGAAATGGGTTTTCCAAAGCGCCGCGAGAATTTTACCAACCGTATAGGAAAATTTGCCTTAATCATTTCCAGGATTTTTTCTTCCGTTCGGTCGGCGCAGGGATCCAGAGCCAACACCAGTTCCCAATCGAGGCGCAGTTTGTCAAAAACCTCACCAAGTCTTTGAACTAAGGGGACCACGTTCCTTTCTTCGTTATAAATAGGCGCTACTACGCTTATCAAAGGATTGTCTTTTTGACTGGACGACAAGACGGATTTTCTCCAAATAAATTTTGAAAACCGGAAACGTAGAAAAGACCCCTAACAGAATCTGACCACACGTTCAAGAAAAATGAATCTAAAAGGCTGACAAGGATTTCATTAACTTCCCTTTTGCCCTGCGTCGAAGTATAATAAAAATGTTAGTTGACAGTGTCCATTCCGCTAGGATTTGATTTCAGATCTTGTGACCCCATCGGTGTGGCAAAATATTATTGTGAAAGAGGAGTCATGACAAACATTCAGGTTGAAGATTTAAGCGCTGTCAGAAAAAAAGTGACTTTCGAAGTTCCGCAGGATCGAGTATCGGAAACACTTGAAGCGCAATACAAGGACCTTAAAAAAAATGCCCAGATCAAGGGATTTCGCAGAGGAAAGGTCCCGATGGAGATCATAAAGAACCTATTCAAGGAACAGGTTCATAGTGATACAGCTAAAAAAATAATTGAAGATACATTCGAACTAGGGCTGGACGAAAAGAAAATCAAGCCTATTACGGTTATTAATTTGGATCAGGAGCCTTTAGACCCTGAAAAGCCGTTTATTTACACGGTTGAAATAGAAGCGCCTCCGGAATTGGACGTGCAGGGATTTAGGGAGATATTGCTTAACAAGACCGTTCGTGAGGTTAATGACAGCGATATAGACGAGCGTATTGAAGTGATCCGTCAGCGGCACGCGAAACTGGCGCCAATCCCTGAAGGTAATGGGATCAAGGATGGAGACCACCTGGTGGTTGACGTTGAAGCTGTTGCGGACGGAGAAATCATTAAGTCCCTGAGTGTTAAGGATTATCATCTTGAGATGGGTAGGAACTTCTATCTACCTGACTTTGACTCCAATTTGACTGGTTTGAAACTCGCAGAACCAGTTACCATTAGTCACACTCTGGCGGAAGACTTTCCCCGAAAAGAACTGGCTGGCAAACCCGCGACTTTTACTGTGACAATCAAGGAAGCTAAAGAGCGATTAATTCCTGAGGTGAACGACGAACTAGCCAAAGACTTGGGTCAATTTGAGTCGTTGGAGGACCTCAAGAAACAGGTTTCTCAAGACCTCAGAGACTCTTATGATATGGATATCAAAGAGGACCTCAGAAAACAGATCGTTGAGAAGATCATCGAAGCTAATCCCTTTGAGGCCCCTGAATCATTGGTTGAATCCAGAATTGACGGAATAATCATGGGCGCCAGAGAGAACCTGGCTCGTCAGGGAATCGACATGAAAAGGTTCCCACTTCCGGACAAGGCCCAGCGTGATTCAATAAGACCCAAGGCGGAAGAACAAGTCAAAGCGGCCCTTATAATCAAGGCCATAGGAGAAAAGGAAGAGATTCTCGTTACTCAAGAAGATATTGACGCTGAAATTGAAACGCGGGCCAAATTTTTTGGGTGGTCTCCCGACTTTTTTAGAGATCAATTGGAAGAAAATGACAGGATGGAGGATTTCACATCTTCCTTACTCGAAGACAAGATTTATTTATTTATTGAACAGCAGGCTGATATAACCGAAGTTCCGTATTCGGTGGAAAAGCCTGAAACGAGCGAATAATTAGAAAAGAGAGTGATCAAAAATGTTGGTTCCAATAGTTGTTGAACAGACTAGCCGTGGTGAAAGATCATACGACATATATTCCCGATTACTTAAAGAGCGCATCATCTTTTTGGGCATGGCGGTAGACGACGTAGTCGCTAATTTAATTATTGCCCAGCTTTTATTTCTTGAAAGTGAGGCCCCTGATAAGGACATCAATTTTTATATCAACTCCCCTGGCGGAGTTGTGACATCGGGCCTCGCTATCTACGACACCATGAAGTATATTAAACCTGAGATCCAAACAATCTGTATTGGTCAGGCAGCGTCAATGGCCGCGTTGCTGTTGGCGGCCGGGACGCATGGCAAGAGGCACGCGCTACCGCACGCGCGAATCCTGATTCATCAACCTATGGGCGGTTTTCAGGGGCAGGCGACTGACATTGAGATACATGCTCGTGAGATCCTACGAATGCGCAGTGAGTTAAACAGGATTTTGGTCGAGCATACCGGTCAGGCATTGGAAAGGATTGAAACCGACACTGAACGTGACTATTTTATGAGTGGTGAAGAGGCTGTTAGTTATGGAATAGTTGACAATGTGTTAACTAGCCGGGAAATTTCCGAGGGCAAAGAACAGGAAAATGGTAAACACGTCGGGCTTCCTTGAAATCTTCGCTAGTAATGAATTGATTGGATGAAGAGGAAGCTCGATACGAACTAATTACGAAAATCTCAGTGACCTTTATCTAGAGGCCGACGGGGTGTATGAGTTTCTGCTAGGGGTGCGCTGAAGGAGGATTACATGGCTGCAAGAAAGGGTAACTTCTCTTCTCTTTACTGTTCATTTTGTGGAAAGAGTCAGGATGAAGTTAGGAAACTCATCGCCGGTCCGACAGTTTATATCTGCGATGAATGTATTGAATTGTGCAACGAGATTATCGCCGAAGAGTACGAAAAGGAAGAGATGGGCCGGGGCAAATCCAGGGTACCAAACCCGTCTGAACTCAAATCTTCTCTGGACGAATACGTAATTGGTCAGGAGCAGGCGAAAAAGATCCTTTCAGTCGCTGTTCACAACCATTACAAACGGATTGACTCTAAATCCGACCTCGACGGTGTAGAGTTACAAAAGAGCAACATCCTGCTAATTGGGCCTACCGGTTCGGGGAAAACCCTCCTGGCTCAAACCCTTGCCCGTATTCTGAATGTTCCATTCGCAATCGCCGACGCTACCACTTTAACTGAGGCGGGATACGTGGGTGAGGACGTTGAGAACATCATCCTGAGTCTACTGCAGAATGCCGACTATGATATATCGAGGGCCTGTCGGGGTATAGTATACATTGATGAAATCGATAAGATTTCACGTAAGACAGAGAACCCGAGTATAACCAGAGATGTTTCCGGTGAAGGTGTACAGCAGGCCCTACTAAAAATAGTTGAAGGGACAATGGCCAATGTTCCTCCTAAAGGTGGACGAAAGCATCCTCAACAGGAATTCTTGCAAGTCGACACTACGAATATACTTTTCATATGCGGCGGGGCGTTCGTTGGTCTAGACCGAGTTGTGCAGCAACGGCTAAATATGAAGTCCATGGGATTTAACGCCCAAATTGGTGGGGCGAAGAACGACGATGTCGCGGAACTCCTTGAACTGGTGCAACCGGAGGACTTAATCCGATACGGGCTTATCCCGGAATTTGTCGGTCGTTTACCGGTAGCCGCAACTCTTCATGAACTTGATGAAGAAGCGTTGGTGCGTATCCTTCTCGAACCGAAGAACGCTCTTGTAAGACAGTATAAAAAACTTTTCGGTTTTGAGCAGGTGAAATTGAGATTTACGGATGAAGCCCTTCGTTCAGTAGCTTCGCAAGCCCTCCGGCGAAAGACAGGGGCACGCGGGCTCCGGTCAATCCTTGAAGCGTCGATGTTGGATATTATGTATGAGCTGCCTGAGTTCAAGAATTTGCAGGAAGTAATTGTGAATGACGACGTGATTCAAAAGAAATCTCCTTGTATATTGGTTTTTGAGAAAGAGGCTGAGACATCCGTATCCTAAAGGAACTAGATACGGCTTCTTCCTGACGTTGCTCATCTGTTATTAGTATTCAATCTAGGATATTGAATTAATGTTTTTTGGAAAGAAAGACGAAACTGTTGTCTCTCCCAATTTAGTGCTGCCCCTATTGCCCCTGAGAGACATTGTCGTTTTTCCTTACATGGTTTCACCGCTTTTTGTAGGGAGGGATAGGTCTATCAAGGCGGTTGAGACGGCAATCAAGACCGAAAAGCTCATTTTTCTTGCCTCTCAAAGAAATGCACAACAGACCAATCCCGAAGCTACCGACATCTTCTCCATAGGGGTTGTGGGTCAGATCATTCAACTGCTCAAACTGCCGGACAACACGATCAAGATTTTTGTTGAGGGACGTTACCGCGCTCAAATCAGACGTTTCATTGAACAAGACCCCTATTTTATGGTTGAGATCAGTCCACTTGATGACGAGATCGCGGGTCGTGAAATTGAGATCCAGGCGCTGGTAAGAGGGTTGCGCAATGTATCGGAAAGCTATGTGGCTGCGGACAATAAGGCCCCCCAAGATTTCCTTAACGCAATCAAGTCGATTAACGAACCCGGTCGTCTTGCCGACACAATTGCAGGGCAAATCAGCCTGAGGTTGGAGGATAAACAGGCCTTGCTCGAAAAAGTCTCGGTTCGGCACAGGATAGAGCGTTTGCTTGAGTTGATGCAGAGTGAAATAGAAATCTCGGAAATTGAAAAAACAATTCGTGAGCGCGTCAAAAAACAGATGGAAAAGACCCAGAAGGAATACTACCTGAATGAGCAAATGCGCGCTATTCAAAAAGAGATGGGGGAAAAGGATGAGTTCAAGACCGAAATAGCCGAGATCGAAGAGCAGTTGAAACAAAAGCAGTTAACTGAGGAAGCCGAGTCGAGAGTTAGAAAAGAAATTCGCAAATTGAAAATGATGGCTCCAATGTCGGCAGAAGCTACGGTCGTCAGAAATTACATTGATTGGTTCCTTGTATTGCCTTGGTCGGAAATCTCCAAAACAGAGCTTCATATAGATGAAGCCCAGCAAATCCTCGACGAAGATCATTATGGTCTAAGAGAGGTAAAAGAACGAATAATAGAATATCTGGCGGTTCAAAAGCTTGCGGCTGATATAAAGGGGCCTATCCTTTGTCTGGTCGGCCCACCTGGAGTAGGTAAGACTTCTCTGGCCAGGTCGGTAGCCCGTGCAACTGGACGGGAATTCGTTCGAATCTCGTTGGGTGGAGTCCGCGATGAAGCTGAAATAAGAGGACACAGGCGGACATACATCGGGGCCCTCCCTGGCAAGATTGTTCAAAGCATGAAGAAGTGTGAAACAATAAACCCAGTAATGTTGTTGGACGAAGTTGACAAAATGAGCACGGATTTCCGGGGAGACCCTTCCGCTGCTTTGCTGGAAGTCCTTGATCCAGAGCAGAATCACGCTTTCAACGACCATTATCTGGATGTCGATTATGATCTCTCCAAGGTAATGTTTATAACTACGGCCAATACCCTCCATGGAATTCCTGCCCCTTTACAGGACAGGATGGAGATAATCAGGCTTCCAGGCTACACGGATTTCGAGAAGCTGAGAATTGCGGAACGTTTCCTTGTGCCGAAACAGACTAAATCCAATGGCCTGACGCCCAGTCACATCACTTTTTCTCGCAAAGCCATCATTCGTATGGCGAGGCGGTACACCCGTGAGGCCGGCGTTCGGGAACTGGAACGGCAAATCGCCAAAGTATGCCGCAAAGTCGCCCGAAAGGTAGTAGATGGTTCAATTGCCAATGGGATCGACATATGTCCGCGTGACATTGGAAATTTCCTAGGCGCCCCCAAATTCAGATACGGAGCGAGGGAACAATCTCTAAAGATCGGCATAGCAAACGGATTGGCTTGGACTGAAGTGGGCGGAGAACTACTTACTGTAGAGGTTGCTCTAATGCCGGGTTCGGGGAAGTTCACGGTTACTGGAAAACTTGGTGAAGTCATGCAGGAATCGGCGCAAGCCGCAATGAGTTATGTAAGGTCGCGCGCTTTGAGTCTAGGTTTGAAGCCTGATTTTTATGACAAAATCGATATCCACATCCATGTTCCAGAAGGAGCGACGCCCAAAGACGGCCCATCGGCCGGCATAACCATGACTACCGCCATTTTGTCCGCGTTAACCAAGCAGCCTTTCCCAAACGATCTGGCCATGACCGGGGAAATAACGCTGCGCGGTCGGATTCTTCCCATCGGTGGTCTTAAGGAAAAGCTACTGGCAGCCAAAAGAGGCCTTTTATCAAGGATAATTATCCCACGAGAAAACGAAAGAGACCTGACCGAAGTCCCAAAAAAAATCAGGAACGGTCTGGACATAATGTTGGTCGACCACATGGATGAAGCTTTGCGAATGGTTTTTCCTGAAATTCGAGACGCCTTTATACCCTCTGAGCAGGTCACCGAACAATCTTTAGCTGTTTTGAAACAATAATCGGACAAATTGCATATATTTTTGTATTATAGGGAACCTGAGCAACTGTCAGTTTACTAATTTGTACATAATGGATTGAAGGAGTGACTTATGCTGAAAATGGATGGATCTAGAGTAAGGCTGACACCGGAGAACGTTCACACAATGTTGAAGCAGGGTCTTTCCTTTAGAGAAATAGCCTCTCGCTGCGATGTCTTTGAGGACGCCATTGACGCGTCATTGGTACGATGGTTGAACCAAGGACGATGGCCGATTGAAGACGATGTAGTCGCGGCGTAGGGCGAAGAGGGACGCGCCTTTAACAACAGGTATCTGGACAAATAAATAAACATTTTGGGTTGAGCTGAACTTGAGAACGGAGCCTAGATAATAGGTTCCGTTTTGGGTTTAGCGTCAGTTAATCAGTTAATCTTTCGAGGAAATGATCCGATAAATTTAGGCCCAATAGTGAATAAAAACGCCGAATAAAGCATCAACGTCATCGCCACAGCGGGATGTAAAGTGATTAATGGTTCCAGAGCTATGAAAAGACCAAACGAAATGATACCCGAGGCAACGGGGGGAAAGAAATCCCTAACACGGACAAATCCGAGACGGACACGGCAATAGCCAAAGGTCAAGCAGGCCATAAACAGCTTGGTAAAAATGATTACCAGGCAACCTCCTTCCAGTTTCAGCATCGGAACAAGAGTAAAGTTAAGAATTAAATTCACCACCGTTGCGGCTATTTGAAACACCAACAGTATTTTTGCCGCCCCCGCCACCATCATCACATAAGAAAAAAGATTGTTCTGGAAAGAAATGGGAATCGTCCAGACAAGATATTTCTGCATCCAAACGGCGTCACTATATTTGGCCGGATAAATTAGCCCTATTATCAAGGAACTTTCAGAGTAAAGAAAGAAAATGATCGGCAACGCGATTGCCATAAGCCATTGAGCGTTCCTCTTTATCAGGTCTCCTGCCTTGTTTCTATTTTGCCACCATAGTGTCGCCAACAGCGGGAAAATTACCCACCCGAGAAACTGTTCAGAACCCAAAACACTAAGCGCGTCAATTATATTCCATGTCGCGCTGTAGAAGGCCACACCATCTAAACCAGTTTCTCTCTGGAGAAAAAAGATGTTGGTTTTGTTGTAAATCACACCGAGTATTTCAATTAACGCGAAAACCAGAGACACCTTAAACATAGAGTTAACAGACGCCCAACAGCCGGACAGGATTTCATTTTTTGGATGTCCCCGCAGATAGACCCTGTATCCAAAAACAATTCGAGTCATACCGGACACAAGCTTGAAAATGCTGATGTATATAGCGCCCAGGCCAAGGACCGCAGCAACGAACCCATATCCATATGACGCCACTGATCCGATTACCTTTATTCTCGCCTCTACATTTTGCCGACCACTTACCCTCAATCCTGCGAAGAAAGTTTCCGCCAAAGCTTCAACTGAAAACCCCAAAGACATTATCGCCAAAACAGCGCTCAACTCAGCGTTCAACTGTTGGCGCCAGGCAAAAATTAGGACCCCAAAAAAACAGGCGACAAAAAGCGCTATTTTAATTATTTGAACACTTATAATAAGCCGGCTGGATTCAGACTCGCTGACGTTCCCGAGCTTTGACACAAGGGGATAATAAAGTCCAAACTGTATTATGGTCTGAACAACAGCGCCTCCGGCCATGGCATACATGACCCGGCCGTAGTCTGAAGCGTTTATCCATGCCAAATATAGAAAGAAAGCGGTGCTGAGCACGCCCTCTACCGCTTGTGCTGAAAGAAGATAAGCCAGACGACTCAAGATGCTGTCATGACGGGAATGTGGGCTATTTGATCTATTGGACTTGAACATAAACCTCCTGGAATTTATGACGCAAATGGGTCGTGTCCAAATTCGAATGGACAATTTAACATTTTGACGCCAGTTTCGTAACCTTAATCCCAGAAAGGTTGAACCTCTTTGCGTTAATACGTTATGTTATGTGAATACCCCTCAAACGGTTTACGAAAATCAGGAGTTGGGCCTTTTGAAGATAGAAGACCTTTTAGTAATGTGTTGGCGTTCGGTGCTGCGAAACCGACGACGCTACAAAGCTGTAGTGATAGGAATAGCGCTTGGCACCGCCGGTTTCATAATTGTTCAGACAATGGGTGATTCGGTTGAGAAGAAAATGGGGGAACACCTTGAGTTGTTAGGTGAAGCCACGGTCATGAAGGCGGTTTGGCGAAACGACGATAATTACCATCCTGGCGAATATAACATGGGGGATGTTAAGAAACTCAGGGCCATTCCCAACATGATGGCTGTTGCTCCAGTAGTTTCAGTACCAGCGATAGACGCGTTTTTCCAGGATAACGAATGGAGTCCCGGTTTGATAGGAGTTGATCAGGAATTCTGGTTGACTCAAAGTTCGCAACTCAAGCAAGGGAGATTAATCGGCGCCACTGACATCGTTGGAAGAAAAAATGTGTGTGTCTTGGGGGAAGACGTGGTCAAATATCTTTTCGGTAAGGAGAATCCGGTTGATCAGTCATTGGGAGTCGGCAGTTTGAAGTTCGAGGTAATAGGTCTTCTGGGTGGCATACAGCAGAACGATCTCCAAAGATATATAGTCATCCCTTTGACCACAGCGCAAAACCTGTTCTCCGGCCTGGAAAAAATTAGGGAAATTTATATTCGGGTGAATAACTGGAATGACGTAGATCCAATCAGGGAAGCCGCTCTAAGAATACTGAGAAATAATCACAAAGGTTATGAACAGGGAATTGACATTACGTACTACCCTAAAAGAATTCAGAAGGTCAAATCCACGGTTTATCTCGTAAAGCTATTTGTTTACGCCGCTCTAGGGATTACCATCCTTTTAGGCGGTTTGGGTATTATGGCGGTGATGTTATCGGCTATTCAGGACCGTACTCGGGAAATAGGTTTGAGAAAAGCGCTAGGCGCCAAAGAGGACCTGATATTATTACAATTTTTGCTTGAGGCGGTCCTCATAAGCTTGATGGCTGGATTTATAGGAGTAATAATCGGCGTCCTCTCCGTTACAATATTTAAAGGTCCTCTGGGAGTACAAATATCAGGCTTGACTCTTTCTGTGAGCATCGTGAGCGGAATTCTTTTTACGGCCTTTCTGGGGATTGCGTCCGGCCTTTATCCTTCATTAAAGGCAAGTCGCATGGACTCCGTAACTGCAATGCGTTTTGAGTAAGCTTATGGATAATCGGCAAGCCGGAAGATGGACTGGAATTGGAAGCAGATATCGAGCTTTAAAAGACAAAATATATGCCAATGTAATACAACCGCTCGTAGCGTCACGCAACACCCCCCACTATGACGCCCTGGGGGTGGCTCTGGGGCTGGTTGTTGGACTAGGCGCTCCTTTAGGCAGCCACATGCTTGTACTTGGCTTGTTGAGGCTGGGGCTCAAGTTCAATGTAATCGTCGCTTTCGGCTTCACCTTTGTTATAAATCCTCTCAATGCCGTTCCCATGTATTATGGATATTATTTACTCGGATCATTTGTGCTGGGAGAGCCCGCATCACTTAATTTCGAGAATTTTAGAAAAACAATCAGCCCGGTCATGGAGAGTGAATACTTCTGGGAATCCATGCTGACTTTTTTCCGTCTTAGCGGCGCGATACTTTTACGGTGGTTAACGGCTGCGATCTCCCTGGCTATTACATTTGGGGCCTTGGCGTATACGCTCACATATTCCATTCAGCGGAAAAGACTACATAAGGCAGCCTTGCGGCTTGGTCTGGAATACCATAACCTGGTGGCAAAATTGCACACTAACGATTCCGAGTCTGATATGTCGACGCCTAAAGATTGAACTCAGAGATTTTAACACGCAGATCTGCTACGCACATTACAAAATAAGAATAAGTTTTGATCATAGAATCTACTGTGACAATCGCGTAAATTTTCTTGATTCGACGTATGAACTATGTTTGAATCACTCATAAGAATAAAGTTTCAAAAATTTCCCCCTATTCCTTTGGCTCTATAAATTTCTGTGAGCTGTTAAAAGCTTCATATCCACAAAAACGATTTCATGGCGGTCTTCTCGGTTTATTCAAAGATAAAACAGACACTGTTAAACCTAAAATCTCAACCCAATCAACCCCCAAAAGGAGGCAAGAACATGGAACGAAGGAATTTTCTGAAGTCTCTGGCGGCCGCAGGAATGGCTGCGTCTGTCACCGGCCCCACAGGTTTACTTTCAAACGAGGCCCATGCGGCAGGTAAGATAAACATTGGGGAAGTGAAGAATGTCAAAGTGGATGTTCTTACTGAGACGAGCTGGTTTGACAATGACATCATGAAAAAGAACATGATGGATTATGGCGGCGCAATGACGAGCCAGTATGCAATTCCCTGGGACCCAAAGAACGCAGGTGGTTATTCCGCTTTGATCACTGTTACAGCACTGGATGGCAAGGAAAGGAAGATACTTCTAGACTCAGGTTGGAGTAATGACTGGATGGATTATGTTTTTCAGGAGAAGAGCAACGTTGCTTCTATGCTCAAAAAAGGAGAGATAGAATTCATGGTTCTGTCCCACTGGCATCTGGACCACTATTGGGGCATCGAGTCCACTTTAAAACATAAGCCTGATATTACCATGTATGCGCCAGCGACATTTTATCCTGAAGACATGGCGATGCTAAAAGAAAAAGCGCATTTGAAAGTGAAGGACAAAGCCGGTCAAGATGTCCTGATTTGCAAGAATGACACGCCTCATACCGGAAAGTTGATCCCCTGCAATCAAGAGGGTGAAGACAAAACGGGAATTTATAAGCTGATGCCGGGGGTGGCCCTAAGAATGTTTGATGTCCCGATACTCCTGCGAGTTAGAGGCGAAAACGTTCTATATTTCAACGTAAAAGACAAAGGTATTGTCACCGTGACAGGATGCTGTCATCCAGGTCTATTATCATTGTTTTCGTTTGCCAGGAGCAATTTTGACCAGTACAAACCTTATGGTTGTTATGGTGGACTTCACATTTCACTCTTTGAGCAATGGGACCCGAAATTTGATGATATAATCAAGGGGGTCAAATCGTTCAATATTGCTAAAGTGGGTTGCAACCACTGCACCGGATGGATTTTCGCGGAAAAGGCCTCGGCGGCAGGCGTTCCTATCGTAAAAGGCACCGACAAGTTCAAAACCTATTCCAGATACTCATCGGTAAACAAGGGTAATAATGTTTTCTTAACCAATGGTGACTCGATCATCTTTTGAGTTTCTTGGTAAATGACCATTTTGTGAAACAGGCTGGCGCGCATGATCCCAAATTCAGCGCGTCAACTTGTTAAAGATGAAAACAACCCATCTCTCGGCTTTAAGGTTTTGATATGGAGGCTATTCCCATGACGCCAGGGTCAGAGAAGAATACTTCGTACTGTTTTGTAAGTGGCCTGATCACCTTTGTAATCATTTTTTCAATTGTGTGGGCGCTTTGGCGCGTGTTCATGGACGCGAACGGTGTCTTGAAGTTTTATACCCCCATGTATGGCTTTTCGCTGGTTGCCGTTTGGTTGGCTTCAATACTGGTAATATCAAAAGTATTCGAATTTTATCCATTTAGTGCAGCAAACATGACAGGCGCCGCTGGAATTGGCAGGGGTCTAATTCTCACGGTGTTGTCACTCTTTTTAATGCTATTTATAACTTATGGGATATTCTGGAACTTTATTGGGAAATTCGGTGTGGCTTACTTTAGTCCAAATTCAATAGTTATTTCTGGAGGCTCGGGCGCAGAGCCGTTTATAGCTAGAGAAAACGCATCCACCGCAATTATCTACTTTGTAACAGCGTTTATTTGGTGGGCCCTCGCATGGGACCTTGGATTCGGCTTGTGGCCATGGCAAGGCGCCAGCCAAGGAGTTAGAGGGTGGTCAAGATTCTGTTCAATCTCAATTCTGACAGTTTTGACGTATGCTGTCCTTTTCCATCCTCACATCTGTCAATTATTTTATCCACCGCAGGATAAAGCGGGAGTGGCGCCATGGTGGGCCGAATATGCAGGAACCGGTAGCGCTTTCTTCAGCCTAGGGTTAGCGCTCTGCAGTCTTAAATGGGTTGTTCTGTCCGATTTAATGTGGGACGGCTATCCTTGGCGATTCCTAGATAGGCGAGGAGAAGGAAATTTCATCAGAGGAGTCGCCACACTAATAGGAAGCGTTGCCCTTGGGATCATTAGCATGGTAATTCTCCTCAGAATTATGAATATTTTTTGGATGGAGCCATTCGAAGGAGGACAATATACGGACGCTCCTTATTTTCGTTATTTGCATGCCGGAGAAATAAGCGGCTTTATCGTTCTTGCCGCCTTCATATTGAAAACCTATTTCAATAATTTCCCAAATCTGTCAACGCTCCCTTTGACCGCCTTATTTAGGACAATAGTTTCCTTTATAGGTGGCGGCGTCTTCTACATGTTTTACTATTCGACTTTAAGCGTGTGGCTCCTTGGAAAGGTACCCGGGATAGCCCAGCCTGATGACACACCATTAGTATGGACTATGTTATTCTTGAGTGTCGTAATTGTTCACGCGCAATTTTTTGGCGCATGGCCTGTCAGACGACCCACTTCCGGAGAAAGACTATTACGTACAGGGTGAAGAATTATGCCGGATCTTCATAAGAGACATTTTCTTAAAAATCTTTTCATAGAATCCGTTGTAAAGCCTATTGCCGCATTCAAATCGGGCATCAAGGAAGTGGACATAAATACCAACCTTGATAAATTTTTCGAATCCTATGAATCTAGCTACGCATTAACTCTGAACTATCCGGATGAGATTATTATCGAAACAGCTCGCATGGAAGGGGTTGAAGTCGAGGGACGGGAGAAAATAGATATTGTAAGAGATTTGATAAAAAAGAAAGGCGGCTACTTCGATAAACGTTAGCGCACTAATTCGAGAACGACTGGATAGTATGTTTATAACGGCTTCGTGGTTTCCTGAACTGAAAAACTATCTTGGTCTGCGAGGCGTTAGCCCTGTTTGGCGGGATAAACCAGCATATTATTTCTGGATTGATGGTTCTCCGTGTGTTTTTTCTCTCGAGTTGGGTCATGCGGAATCAGAAATGGGTTTAGTTGAAGAGTTCATATATTGTGATTTTCTGGTTCGAGCTTTTCCGTTCAGGAATACGGATCTTTATAGTGGATTTTCAGAACACGAGAAAAGGGCGCTCAGTGGTCCTATCTTTGATGGGTCCAACACCCCTTGTTTCGAACGTCTTGAAGATCTGAACAAAAACTTTTTCATCGTTTCCAGGATTGATTGGCTTTATGGAAAAAGTGGTTCGTGGGGTCTTTTCTCACTTAATGCGCTTGATCTACATGTGACTCGAAGAGATGATTGTAGGGCTGTTCTAAGGAAGGTCCCTTCCTGGCAGATCAGTCTGCCTTTATTTGACATTTTAAACAGCCTGTACGCTCTCTATTCCAAGCAAAAACCCCGAAGAGCACGATTAGTTTCCAAATCTGGTTTGGAATACGTGGTAACTTCTGTCGGTGAAATAAAATCTGTAGAGAATGCCGCGATAAAGAACCTGGAACTGACGTCCCTTTTCATAGATGAAAATGGAAGCGGGGAGATAGAGGCTCTTGGGTTATTTGAGACCAAACTGGCAGGATGTCCAGAGGAAATTGTCTTTGATCTAACCTTTCAACCGACTGATGGCCCGGACAAAGGTTTAATTTTACCTGGCTCTGAAAAAGAAATCGGGAGAAAATGGTGGACGATAGACGCCACGAATTTCAATTCTTCCATGATATGTCCCTGTGGATGCAATCACGACTAAACAAGCTGATGAAATGGAAATTTGAACAACCTGCTTGAAGCAATTTTGTCCTGAAGGAGATCCAAACATGAAAAAAGGTAATACCGCTATATTATCGCAAGAAAAAAATTCCCAACCCCTTCTGGACGAGCCTGGGGCCAAAGGCAAACTTAACATTGGAGAAGTAAAAAGCCTAAAAGTAGAGGTCCTCTCTGAAACGGGCTGGTTCGACAATGAGATCATAAGAAAGAATATGATGGATCATGGAGGCATGGCTACGAGCCAGTATGAAATCCCTTGGGACCCGGACAACGCTGGAGGATATTCAGCCCTGATAACAGTTGTTTCCCTGGATCATAAAGAGACGAGGATACTTCTGGATACGGGTTGGAGCAATGAATGGATGGATTATGTTTTCACAGAAAAGAGTCATGTAGCCGAGATGCTGAAAAATGACCAAATTGATTTTATGGTTTTATCGCATTGGCATCTGGACCATTTTTGGGGAATTGGATCCACACTTAAACACAGGCCGGACATCACTATATACGCGCCCCACACCTGTTACCCAGAGGACATGTCTCTCCTGAAGGGAAAAGCTCACTTGAAGGTCAAAAACAAGGCCG
>JARLHM010000126.1 GCA_031292235.1 Syntrophaceae bacterium
GAGGGCGAGAATGCTGTCGAGCCTTTCATGAATTATTTCGATTTCATATGGATGGGCGGCCAATGTCGGCAATGTGGGCACAGAACTATATGCCCCTGCCCTGCGGATTCATGACTTAACAGTTGTTAGAAAGTTCCCGCGACAAAATTCCGATCATACCACGACTGAAATTGCCACGACGAGATACAAAATTTGCGTATGAAACCCACCGAATCATTCACGGTCAACGTTTGTTTTCCTCTTCCAGTCGATGGTCCTTATACCTACGAGGTCCCGCTTCAGCTTAGGAGTGAGGTTTGCTTTGGGCGACGAGTCCTTGCTCCATTTGGCAAAAAGATACGGGCGGGTTTCATTGTTGGATTGAACCCTGCGGGTCACATTGATGGCGCCCTCAAGGAAATCCTGGAAATCCCGCAGGAACCACAGTGTTTCGACCAGCCATGGTGGGACTTTATAAAGTGGGTCTCAAATTACTACATGTCTCCTACCGGGCTGGTGTTGAAAACAGCTATACCCGTGGGGTTTGAAAGACGTTCCGAGCCATGGGTCAAGTTTACCCCTGAAGGAAAAGCTTGGCTTGGAGACTTATCTCTTCCGGAAGGGGGGCCGGTTGAGCTTAAGTTGTCGAAACATGATTCCATTTCTCGCAGACGATTAGTCTCGATAATCGGCAAGAAACAGCTTGACGCTGCCATTCGCCTAGGTTTAGTAACGATAGAAGAACACCTAGCGCGAATCAGGCCTGAAAAGGGTGAAGATTTCCGGATCTTGGAGGATTTTGGCGCTGAAATTGAGCAGGGACAGGGCTTAGCGCTAAACCTGACACCGGATCAAGACCGCGCATGCGCCATTATAGGCGAATCCATACTCAATGGAGGCTTTGCGCCCCACCTCCTGTTTGGTGTGACAGGCTCAGGAAAAACGGAAGTTTATCTTAAAAATATTCAGGAAACTCTTAAACAGGGGAAAAGGGCCTTAATGCTGGTTCCAGAGATTGCGCTTACACCTCAGTCGGCGCGGCGCATAGTGTCCAGGTTTGGTCATAATATGTCACTCTTTCATAGCGGAATAACAAACGCTCAAAAGATTGCTGAGTGGCGTAGAATAATGAGAGGAGACACAAAGGTCGTCGTCGCAACGCGTTCTGGAATTTTCACCCCAATTCCCGACCTTGGACTGATAATTGTAGATGAAGAGCATGACTCGTCTTACAAACAGGATGAAGGATGTCCATACAACGCAAGAGATTTGGCGCTGGTAAGAGGTAAACTTCAGGGGATTTGTGTTGTTCTGGGGAGCGCTACCCCGTCGTTTGAGACCTTTGTTAATGCCACTAACGGAAAGCTGAAACGAATCGATCTTCCTACGCGTCATCATGGGGGTGATTTACCTTTTGTACAACTCGTCAATCTAAAGGAAAACGGTAAAGGGAGGAACGCATCCAAATGCTTTCTAACACAACCTCTACTAGAAGCCGTTAAAGTGTCTCTAAAGAACGGAAGTCAGACCGTTCTTTTCCTAAATCGGAGAGGATTTGACACTTTCGCCCAATGCCGTGAATGTGGGCATATATTCAGGTGTCCTAATTGCGATGTGAGTCTTATACATCACAAGAGCGCCAGGGATTTGCGATGCCACTTGTGTGGTTTCTCTCAGGCAGCGCCACCCTTGTGCCCAAAGTGTTCAAGCTCAAACCTATATTTTGCAGGAGTTGGGTCCCAAAAAGTACAGGATGATCTGACAAAACTATTTCCGGACGCAACGATTGAGCGTTTTGACAGGGATTCGACGAGAAAGAAGAATGAACTTATTGAGATCTTGACACGTTTCAGGAATAGGGAGATTGACATACTTGTAGGTACTCAGATGATTGTGAAGGGCCATGATTTCCCTGGAATATCATTGGTTGGAATACTATTTGGAGACGCGTCCCTCAATTTTCCGGACTTTAGGGCAGCGGAGAAAACTTTTCAGTTGTTAACTCAGGTAGCCGGAAGAACTGGCCGTGACACTGAACGTGGACTGGTAATCCTTCAAACTTTTGACACTGAGCATGAAGTAATACGCCTGGCGGCCAAGCACGCGTACGAAGAGTTTTTTCAAATGGAATCCGAATTGCGTAGAGAGCTTTGTTACCCTCCCTATGGTCACCTTATACTTGTCAAGGCGCAGGGGACGAATGAAAATAGAGTTCAGGATAAGGCATTGAAGATCGCTCGTGAAGCTCGATCTCTAAAAAACGAGGTTCCTAACGTCATGATATTGGGTCCAGCCCCTTGTCCGCGGAGCAAAATGGTCGGAAAATTCCGATGGCGGATAATCTTAAAGAGTCCTGACCGGTCTGCTGTGCGCAAAATGGCCGGTATGTTGATTGAACAAGGACTGCTCAGAGAACCAGGAGTGCGGATTACGCTGGATATTGACCCCATTGATTTGATGTAAAGACACACAAGGAACTAGAGTAGTTCGGAGAATACTATAACTTTAATACAAAGATGTATTATAATTGTAATTATGAAGTTTCGTCCATCAACAAGTTTGTCATATAGCGGCGCTCATGTGTGGGGCGCTGACCTGAATTCAGTTATAACTGGAACCGGATTTGCCAAAATGGAGGCATCATGAACAAGATTCGAATACTCGTCATATCCATAGTCGTATGTCTACTTATCGGTGCTGGGATACTCATGTGGTCGGCGCACAGGAGCGGGTATACGTTGGCCAAATTGGCCGGCGGAAAGGCATTGGAAAAGAACGAGTCATCGGACATTAAGCATATTACTGACGACAATTTTGAGGTTGAAGTTGTAGAAGCTTCAAAAAACAAACCAATTCTCATAGATTTCTACGCAGACTGGTGTTTCCCTTGCCGCATGCTTGATCCAATTCTCGAAGAACTTGCGAAAGACATGCGAGGCAAAGCCATAGTTGGGAGAATAAACACAGACAAGAACCTCATAGCGAGAAGATTCGGTATCACTAAAATCCCGGCCATTTTCATCATCCGTGACGGAGAGGTCAAGGGGTCCTTTTTTGGTGTTGTTCCAAAAGAAACCATGGCAAAGGCTTTGCTTCAATCCGGCTCATGATCGGTGGGCTGGACATTTGAGGTCAAATTTAAAATATCCGCTTGAATACATTTCATAAATCAATCACCTTCTTTCAATTTAATAGGTAGTTATGGCGGTTTAGCCTTGAAACTTTTTGCATTTTAGGTTATCATTTGGACAACTGATTAAAATTTACGAATTACATTTTGACAAATTATTGCAAGAGGGTTTCAGAATTGTCAAAACTATTTACAGCATGGAATCTGTTGGTTATTTGTTTTCTTTCAGCTTCACTTGCTTTCGCCGAATTACCCAGCCAATACCAACGAGTATTAATAGCTAAGAAGGGTTCTCACGGTTCCGTCGCTCAGACAGGTCTCAATAGTGTAAGTAAATCTCCAGATCAACTACCTACCGTTAATCAGACGTCTGACGATTCGAAGAATGCCAAGGTAGAGAATGATACAGTAATCTTGCCGGAACGCGGAGAATTTAACCTACTGACTCGGGATCCACTGGACATGCTGAAGCTGGATAACATCAAACCCCTATACACTTCACCAGCCCTTCAGGGAGAGGGGGTATGGGAGTCTTCCGGTTCCCCCCGAGACGCCCGTGGCAAACCACTTGTTTACAAAACATTCTATAGACCCAGCGTGGACTTCCCCAATGCTGTCGTTTACATGATGGTCGTAGACATGAGCATGGGGTCAATGCGCTATTATGTAGGATCTCAGGAACCTGCGGCCTCCAAAGGGAACTCGGAAGTCGAGCCGGACATACGTTCCAAGATAATGGCGGTTACAAATGCGATGTGGATGCAACGACATTCCAAGGGCGCAGGCGCAATTTTCCGGGGAAAGACAATGTATCCTATGATCAATGGAGCCGCCACCCTCGTCGTTTACAAAGACGGATCAGTCGATATAAGGGAGTGGACACCTGATATACCACTAGAGCTGGTGCAAGACGCCAGGCAACTTAGACATTTGATTGTAAAGGATGGAATGGTTGTTCAGTCAGTACTCCGCAGGGGCAAGATTGAAGACTCGGAAATTGGATTGGGGTTTCTCTTGGGCGGAGGAGGCAAAGATCTTGACGGTAAACACGCATGGTTCGTGGCTCATCGAAGCGCGTTCGGTATTAGGAAAGACGGCAACCTTGTATTCGCCATAGGTCACCATATTGGAAGCAAGGATCTTGCAAGGGCGCTCGTCTTGGCTGGCTGTGAAAGGGGGCTACACGGGGACGCCAATCCTGATAACATCGTAGCAAACCTTTACATAAGGGACGTATTCGGCAACATGGTGCGAAAGGCCAAGCTATCTCCTGAACAGGCAAATTATACCCTAAATAGGTACGACGATAGTTACTCAAAAGATTTCTTCGCCTTCTTTCTTAGAGAACCCTCCCACGCGCCCAATTCGGCATTGACCCGTAACGCGGGTCCAACAGTAAAGACAAAGCAGTAAATCATCATGAATTATTTCAAGCTGTTAACATCATGTCTACTGTCGGTTGTTTTGTTCACCTGCCCGGTTTATGCGGCAAAGAAAAATCAAGGTTCTGGCGGCGGTGATGAAGTGAGGTCATCAGAACTGTGTCGGCAAGCCATCGCAAAAGCTAACAGCAAGGTCTATGATCAGGCGTTGGCGTTGTTTGACTCTTCAATCAAAGCGTCAGCCAAAAACCCCTTGGCTTTTTACAATCGTGGCAAGGTCTTTATGATTCTGGGCAAATACAACAAGGCAATAGGCGATTTTGACCGGGCGTCGAAGCTGAATCCCGATATGACCTCAGTTTATGTCGCAAGAGGAATGGCCTTCCGGCTTGTCGGCGATTTCTCACGCGCGGTTAAAGACTTCACCAAAGCTGTGATGGTAGACCCAACGAACACCAACGCTCTAATCCATCGGGCAGCCCTCTATTTTGACATGGGTGAACATGAAGGAGCGTTGCAAGACTTGGATAGAATTTTGACGTTAAACCCAAAAATGTTCAGCGCTCTTGGCAATCGGGCTTATATTCTTGAGCAAATGGGGAGATATGACGAAGCGGTTAAGGATTTAGGCGCAATAGTCGCTATGGACGAAAATAACGTCATGGCAATTAAACATCTCGGGTACATAGCAAGACAAAAAGGGGAATTTGATAAATCTTTGCGTTGGTATCGCATGGCGCTAGAACTTGAGTCTTCACCGAAAGCGCAAAAGCGAATACAGGAAGAAATTTCCGATTTGGGGAAAAAAGTTGGACCCACACACTGAACCCATGATTCTGGTAACAATCCAAAATCTACAATTGTGATTTCTGATGAACCAATTAAGGACGTTCCGTATTAAGACTGGATAAAACTCCGCTATTCTTCTTTGGTCCCAGTCCAAACGGAGCGTATTTCTCCTATCAATTCTTGATCTGACGCGCTTTCCTCTCATAAAAATTGATTTATGAATCAATTTGTGTTCTATTTAACTTGACTGTCCTAGTTATTCTTCTCTAATATTATTAAGTTCATAAGTGACTGGAAATTTGACTCGGTCTAAGAGCTGTAAGACCAACTAAAAGGAGAGCAAGAAGTGAAATCTCTGGTATGTCTTAAACAGGTCCCTGATACGGAGACACAGATCAAGGTTAACGCAGATGGGTCAGGGATTGTGACGGACGGCATAAAATATGTCATCAATCCCTACGATGAATTTAGTGTAGAAGAAGCCTTACGACTAAAGGAAAAATTCAAGGCCGGCGAGGTCGCAATACTCAGCATCGGTCCAGATAGATGTATGGAAGCTATACGAACGGCTCTCGCCATGGGAGCGGACCGCGGTGTTCACGTTTGCGATGACGCCGTCAATAGCGGTGATCCTTTCGTGATGGCTCAAACATTGGCCGCAGTCGCTTCTAATCAGGAATACGACATAATATTCTGCGGACATCGCGCTATTGATGACGACTTTGCGGAGACAGGCGCCATGTTGGCTGAATTGTTAAAGATTCCTCAAATTACTTTGGTGACCAAAATCGATGTTTCTGCGGACAAGAAAACTATTATTTGTGAACGTGACATAGAAGGTGGCAAAGAAACAGTAGAATCTCCCCTTCCCTGTGTCGTCACATCGCAAAAGGGGCTTAATGAACCTAGATACGCTTCCCTCCCCGGCATTATGAAAGCCAAGAAAAAACCGGTCGAGAAGAAATCGCTTTCTGATTTGGGCATTTCCCCAGACCCCAAACTTCAAGCCAAGAATTACTCTATGCCGCCGGCTCGTCAGGCGGGTAAGAGATTTGAAGGCATGGAGCCTCAAGATGCCGCCAAAACAGTTGTTCAGGCCCTACGATCCGAGGCTAAAGTAATTTGAGTCTAAGCTAAAATATTTCGATTGGTTTATTCAACATGGAGGCTTTAACAAGATGGCTAATGTATTGATATACGCCGAAATCAAGGCAGGCAAGATAAAGAAATCAGCGTTTGAACTTGCAAGTGAGGGCAGAAAGCTCGCTGACAAAATGGGTGGAGAGTTGGGCGCTGCTCTCATAGGCCCTGGTCTGGAACCCTTTGCCCCTGAACTGGCTAAATTTGGAGTTGACACTGTTTACACACTGGAGGCTCCAGAATTGGAAGGCTATAATTCCGAATATTTCGCGCAAGCTCTCGCTCATTTGATCTCAGAGACCAAACCTGAAATCGTGCTGATAAGTCATACCATGCAGGGCAAGGACCTTGCGCCTAGAACTGCTGCTAAACTCGGAGTCGGTGTAATGGCGGACTGTGTTTCTTTTTCTCTGGACGGGTCAACCCTAATTGGTAAACGTCCAATGTATGCAGGGAAATGTTTCGCAGAGTGGACAGCCGCCGGTTCGCCTCAAATCGCCACAGCCCGTCCCAACGTCCTGGAAACTGCGGAGACTCTAAAATCCGGGGCCTTATCCAAGGTTGGTTTCAGCGTTGACACTGGTCGCACAACATATGTAACGAAAGAACTTAACCTCGATACTAGCGGTAAAGTTGATCTAACTGAAGCCGAAATAATTGTTTCTGGGGGAAGAGGCATGGGTGGCCCTGACTATGGCCTTCTTGAAGAAATGTCTGCGATTTTCGGATCTAGGGCCACAGTGGGAGCTTCCAGAGCGGCAGTCGACGCAGGATGGAGGAAGCACTCGGATCAGGTGGGGCAGACTGGCAAGACGGTCACACCCAATCTTTACATCGCTTGTGGGATTTCCGGATCAATTCAGCATTTGGCAGGTATGGGTTCATCCAAGGTAATAGTCGCAATAAACAAGGATCCAGAAGCTCCTATTTTCACGAAGGCCGATTATGGAATAGTCGGCGATCTCTTTAAAGTGATCCCCGAGTTCAACAAAGAACTTAAAGTGATTTTGGCTGAATAATCTGTATTACATTGTGATCGGAGCGGGACAGATGACGTTTCGCTCCCAATTAACCCCATTTCAAAGGCATATGAGCGTAATCATTAGGCAAGGGCGGCTCTTATTTAATCACAGTTCAGTACCGTGGAGCCGGATCCCACTGAGCCACCTTCTAAGCATGTCGAGCGCCTGAGTTGCAGCCAGGGTCTTTACCCAATCCCGAGGACCGGGTAGGAGAAAGCCTCTACTCAGAACATCGTCTGAAGTCGCCAAGCCCACGTAAAATGTCCCTACCGGTTTTTTGGGGGTCCCACCATCGGGGCCGGCGATCCCAGTCACTGATAGACCTATGTCGGCATAACCTACAGATCGGGCTCCAATAGCCATCTCTCGGGCACACTGATGTGAAACAGCCCCATGTGCCTGCAAGGTCTGTTCGGAAACCTTCAATAAGCTGGTCTTCATGTAGTTCGAATAACTCACAATTGATCCCATGAAGCATTGTGATGATCCCGGCACGCGGGTAATCAGTTCTCCGATCATACCCCCGGTGATCGATTCAGCCAAGGCAAGAGTAAGGTTTCGTTCACGTAGAATTCCCACAGTAACCTGTTCTATGGTTTGACCATCGACCGCAATCACGTTTTCAGCAATTCTATTGAGGATGATACTCAGCTTCTGAGACAAAACATCCTCAACCGCACGGACGTCATCTCCCGAAACATCCAGCCTCAGCCTAATGACAGGAAACCTCGGCAGGAAGGCCAGATGAAAGCCAGGCTCATCTATAGCCACATCCTGTAATATTTCAGCCAGCCTTGACTCAGACAACCCGTAGACCATAACCGTTTGTGAGCGGAAGATACTCCTAGGTTGACCAAACGTTCGAAAGATCCTAGGTATTCCCTGCTCTTTGAGCATGCGAGTTAGCTCCCGTGGAACACCCGGAAAAAACATCGCTATTGAACCATTTCGGTGGATCGCGAATCCTGGAGCCGTGCCGTGATCATTTGGTATGGGTTCTGAACCTTCAGGCAATAATGCCTGCTTTCGATTACTCTCAGCCATGGGTCGCCCCCATTGAAGGAAACGGTCCTTGATTCGTTCGAACTGCAACTCGTTCAAAGTTAATTCAACGCCAAGCAGTTTTGCTACCGCTTCAGACGTTTTGTCATCTTCAGTAGGACCCAAACCGCCGGAAACCAGAACCACTCTGGACATTCTCATTGCCCTGTCAATTTCCTCGATCATTGCGGGAATATCGTCTCCCACAGACGACATACCCTTTATCGATATCCCTACTGATCTGAGTTCCCTTGAAATTGTCTCACGGTTAGTGTCAGTTATGACGCCGTTTATGATTTCATTGCCGATTGTAAGTATCCAAGCATCTATAATCATGTTCATGACAAGCCCTAATATTTCTCAATAAATTGCCGAATCATTTGTCGAAAAATTTAACTCGTTTCCTGGGAATCGACTCCAAGCAAAGGCTTAATGGGCTTCATCCCAATTATTGCCGACAGAAACATCTACAACAAGTGGAACTGACAATTCGTAAGCATGTTCCATCTCAAACCTTAGAAGATTGATCGCTGCGTCTACATGATTCTCGTGAGCCTCCAGAACCAGCTCATCGTGGACCTGAAGTATCAATTCTACGGGCAGGTTTTCGGCCTCCAACCGTTTATGGACATTTATCATTGCGACTTTCATCAAATCTGCCGCGCTACCCTGCATGGTGGTGTTTATAGCTATTCGTCTGGCAGCCTGCTGCGCCATCTTGTTAGGATTTGTCAGGTCAGGCAGAAATCTTTTACGTCCAAGGATGGTTGTTACAAACCCGACCCGGCTCGCTTGGTCCGGGACTTCTTCCATGTATTTCTTCACACCCGCATAGGTCAGGTAATAGTCTTCCAAGTATTGCCTAGCCACCTTTAAACTGACGCCTATCTGGTTTGACAATTTAAAGGCGCCCATTCCATAGATAATGCCAAAATTGATTTCTTTCGCTTTTCTCCTCATTTCCGGCGTTACCAGTGACAAAGGGAGACCGAAAACGCTTGCGGCCGTTATCGAGTGAATGTCCTCGCCTGAATCAAATGCTTCCAAAAGCCTTTTGTCCTGAGACAAGTGAGCCATTATTCGAAGTTCTATCTGGGAATAATCCGCCGCTATAAAAACATGGTTTTTAGCTGGAACAAAAGCCTTACGAATTTTGCGTCCCTCCGTGGTCCGTATAGGAATGTTCTGTAAGTTTGGATCAGAAGAAGAAAGCCTGCCTGTAGCAGCCACCGCCTGATTGTAAGATGTGTGAATGCGACCAGTCCTCGGGTTCACCAGGTTTACCAGGGAGTCAGCATAGGTAGATTTAAGTTTAAAGATAGATCGGTATTCAAGAATTTTCTTGGGTAGTTCGTGCTGAAACGCCAATTCTTCAAGCACAGCCAGTGAAGTGGATAGACCGGTCTTTGTCTTTTTTGTCCCCTTTAGGCCCAACTTGTTGAACAAAATCTCGCCGACCTGCTGAGTCGAATTTATATTGAATTCTTCTCCCGCCAGGTCATATATTTCCCGCTCGATTTGTTTTAGATTCTCTCCGAACTCAATTGATAGTTTTTTCAAATAGTCGGAATCAATTCGCACACCGACCAATTCCATATCTGTAAGTACAGAGATTACCGGCAATTCAACATTCAGAAAAAGGTCTTCCAACCCTGCTTCCTCAAGTCTTGGGGTCATTATCGTAGCGAGCCTGAAAGTGACGTCAGCGTCTTCGCAGGAATATTCACTTGCCTGATCGATTTCGACTTCCGCAAACGATATCTGTTTCTTCCCCGTCCCAATCAAATCTGTTATTGGGATCATCTTATGCTCCAGATAAATTTCAGCCAGATCGTCCAGGGAATGACCTCTACGAGACGGGTCGAGCAAGTAAGACGCCAACATTGTGTCGCAAGCGACACCCCGGAGGCCAACGCCTTCATTCTTTAATACGATCATGTCGTATTTTATGTTTTGCCCTATTTTGCTTATCGCTGGATCCTCGAAAATCGGTTTAAGCATAGTCAATGTCTCGCCTTTCGGTAGTTGTGGACCTTTGATATGCCCTACGGGGAGGTAATAAGGCTCACCCTCTTTAGCGCAAAGAGAGATTCCGACAAGTTCAGCCCAAACCGGAGCGATTGAAGTCGTTTCAAGATCGACCGCAAAACGCCCATTAGCCTTAATTTCAGATATGATTGCGGGCAATTCCTGCAGGGTTCTGACTGTTTTGTAGCCTGAGAAATCGAGGTTCTTCACCGCAGGCAGATTGTCCAGTAAGCGTTTGAACTCCAGTTCTCTGAACATTTCCCTGAGATGTTCGCTATCCGGTTCCAGTATGATCAGGTTTTTGATATCAATATCAATGGGAACATCTTCGTCAAGTTTAGCCAGTTCGCGACTAAGGAAAGCTTTGTCCCTGTTTGTCATGAGAGATTCACGGAGCTTTGGCTTGGTGATCCTGTCGACTTGGTCATATATCTGCTGTAGAGATCCAAAGTCCTGAATCAGATTGCCAGCGGTTTTAGGCCCTATCCCTCTAACTCCGGGGATGTTATCCGATGAATCTCCTACCAGGGACAAATAATCCAGAATTTGTTCGGGAAGCACCCCAAATTTGTCTTTGACTCCCTTCGCATCGTACAGGGCATCCTTCTGTGGGTCCCACATCGCTACCCCATCGCAGACAAGCTGTGTGAGATCTTTGTCGGCCGAAACAATCACCACCCCCCAGTTCAGTGATCTCGCCTTTTGAGTGAGCGTCGCGATAATATCGTCGGCTTCGTAGCCTGCAATACTGAGCATAGGCAATCTATACGCCTGGACCAGTTCCAGAATTTTTGGTATTTGAACGATGAGATCCTGAGGTGCTTCGGGTCTGTTAGCCTTATATAAAGGATACATTTCATGACGAAAGGTTGGGCCCGGGGCGTCGAACACAACTGCTATCCTGGTCGGGCTTTTGTCTTTCAATGTTTTCATAATCATGTTGGTGAATCCAAAGATAGCTCCGGTAGGGAAACCCTTTGAATTGGAAAGACCACCCATCGCATGATAAGCGCGAAAGATGTAAGCGCTCCCATCAATCAAGTAGATTTCCTCGTTAGTTTTGCCCATCGTTAGCCTCTCGGAGTCGTATAAACATTCGCTGTATTGGTGGCGCCATTGAATAAGACCTTAAATTGACCATATTATCACAGTATGGTAATTCCTTATAGTTGAAGTTGAACTTTGTCCGTTTTATGTAAAACCGGCCTGGTTCAAAAAAATCTCACTAAGATGGAAGGTGTTTTATGTTCGTGCCAAAAATAAATGACGAGAAATGCAAGCAGTGTGGTGAGTGTATAGACGTTTGTCCCGCGGATGTTTTGGCCGCCAATGACTCTAAGACAGTCGTATCAAACGCCGAGGACTGCCTCGGTTGCGAATCGTGTGTGTCTGTTTGTCCTGAAGAGGCGATACAAGTCAAGGAAGTTTGAACCGGCTGTTTTAAATTAACCTGTATGTGAGTGGATGCGCTTGACTCTGAAATTTGAGAAACGGGCCAAGTTCATCCCCTCTTAACGCATATCCAGGAGTAACTTGTAGGGGAAGTCCATGAATATTGCGCTCATATTGATCGACATCCAGAATGATTATTTCCCCGGCGGGAAAATGGAACTCGAAGGAAGTATTGAAGCAAGCTTAGGGGCTAAAACATTGCTTTCGGCCTTCAGAGAAAAGGGGCTTCCGTTGATTCATATTCAACACGTCAGTGTTCGTCCAGGAGCGACTTTTTTCATTCCAGATACGAAAGGGATCGAATTTCACGAAAACGTAGAACCTCGGCGGCATGAAACCGTTATTCAAAAAAACTACCCAAATAGCTTCAGGAACACATCTCTATTGGAGTGTCTCGAAAAGGAATCAATCAAACACCTCATAATTGCCGGAATGATGACTCACATGTGCGTGGACGCCACGACCCGGGCCGCCTTTGATTATGGTTTTAAATGCACGGTGGTGTGGGACGCATGCGCCACCAAGTCACTCTCATTTGATGATAAAGTCATTCCAGCAACGCATGTGCATGGAGCTTTTCTTGCGGCGCTCAATAACGTTTACGCCCAGGTGATTACAACAAGGGATTTTCTTTCAAGCGATTTTGTATCGAGAATGACTGGAGAATGTTCTTAGATAGCTTGCCGAGTCGAAACGCACATGATCGTCTGAAACGTGAGCCAATAGCTATTCTCGAGACTTGTCAGCAGTCGGTTCTTGAACTGATGACCGGCAACACCCTTCGGAACAGGAACACTTATGCCCATGGTCACTAACGGAAGAACTGTCTCCTAATAGCGAGCCCACATAAGGCCTCAAGTGGTTCTGCCACAATGACCGCAGAATCAGTCCTCCCAAGATTAGCGCTGCGGCCCACTCGGACCACTCCCAAAAGGCCCCTCCTGTTGAGGTAAACCCTGCGGAAGCCACAGCGGAGATGCCCATTACACGGTAGATCAAGTCGGTGATAAACGCCATAAACAAAGAGCAAACAACTATTGATCCTATATAGATCCCAAGGGATCGCTTGCCAAGTAGACCGACAACCATCGAGATAGTAGTCACATTTGTAGCTGGACCGGCCATGAGCATCACAAGAGCGGCCCCGGGGCTCATTCCCTTCATGACGAGAGCGGCCGCTACCGGAGTAGACAACGTTGCGCACACATACATAGGACCACTAATAACTATGGCTATCAGGTATGAGCCAATCCCTGCCCCCATGACCCCTTTTACGAAAGAATCCGGTATAATTACGGTTATGATTCCCGCAAGGACTATTCCAATCACGAACCATACAGCCAGGTCTTCCATGAGGTCGTCGAACGCGAATCTGATTCCAGCCCGAAGCCTCTCCAGAAAAGTGTGATGTCGGGCATGAACCCTGGGATCACAACCAATACCGTCGCAGCAAGCGTCGACAACACAAGTCCGATCTACAACGATGTCACCACTCTCAATATATGACTTGCCGGTGAAATTCTCGATCAATCCTGCGCTCATTGCGCTAAAAAATGCTGTAATCGGCCTCATTAGAGTCAGGACGGGCCCTAAAAGTGAATATGTCAGCGCAATGGAATCTATACCAGTCTCAGGAGTAGAAGCTAAAAAGGAAAGGCATGCTCCATTATTCGCTCCCTGTCTTTTGAAGCCCGCAACTGCGGGCACTACCCCACAGGAGCACAGAGGTATGGGAATTCCTAATAATGAAGCATAAAACACTGATTTGAATCTACCGCGTTGCAAGTATTTCACAATTGAATCCGCGCTGATATAGACGCGAATGATCCCAGCGATCACAAAGCCAAAAAGGAGGTACAAAGAGGCTGCCTCCAGTATCCGCCATGATGACGCGAGAGATTGAAATACGATGTTCATAAGTCCAATGTCAGGCAGGCAACTTCTCTTGTCAATGAGTTTCCATCAACATGACGGCAGGGAAACATAGCCAACGATTACCGGCTCCAATCGATACAAGGTTCAGGAATTAACTTTAGGCAGATTTTCCCTAATCATTTTCTTGTTCAATTTACCTACGCTTGTTTTAGGGATTTCTTCCACAATATAGAAGCGATCCGGCACAGCCCACTTTGATATGATGCTCTGGTTTACAAACTCCATCATGAACGCCCGGAGATCGTCCTCGGAAACCTTGTCATTTAAATCCGGATTTAGGATAACAAACGCTACGGGCCGCTCACCCCATTTTTCGTCCGGGGTCCCTACTATCGCCGATTCGGAAACCGCTTCATGACGACTCAGGAGGCTCTCCAGTTCTAGAGAGGAGATCCATTCTCCACCGGTCTTAATGGCGTCCTTGAGACGATCCTTGATTTGCACATAACCTTCTGGGTCCATATCAGCCACATCACCTGTATGAAGCCGCCCACCTTTCCACAATTCCTCTGATTTCTCATGATTCTTAAAATACCCTTGAGTACACCATGGCGTTCGCACGGTAATTTCTCCTGAGGATTGGCCGTCCATTGGCAGAAAATTTCCGTGATCATCGACAATCTTTAGGTCCACCAATGGTATAGGAAAACCAGTTTTGGTCCTAACATCCAATTGGCGCTCCATGTCCCAGTCCATCATGTTAGGCTTCATGTTAGCAAGTGTGAGAATCGGACAAGTCTCAGACATACCATATCCGTGGAAAAGCTCAATACCCATTTCCAGGGCTGTCTTGGCCAGCCCTCGAGGCAAAGCCATGCCACCGGTGTTAACCTTCCAACCTCGTAGGTCCATTTCTTTGGACAATGGATGGTTGATCAGCATGTGTAGGATCGTAGCCACGCAATGAGAAAAAGTAACCTTCTCCCTTTTGATCAAGTCCAAAATTCTTTCCGGCATGAATCTGCCCGGGTACACCTGTTTGGCGCCAAGAAGGGTGGCCACATAAGGGAAACCCCATGCGTGCACATGGAACATAGGTGTAATGGGCATATAAACGTCGCCAGACTGAAACCGTCCCGGCGCTGTCAATCCGGATGTGGCCACCGCCACGGCAAGAGTATGCAGGACTAGTTGGCGATGGCTAAAATAGACTCCTTTAGGATCTCCAGTTGTACCCGTTGTATAAAAAGTCGTGGCCTGAGCGTCCTCATCAAAATCCGGAAAAACGTAGTTTTCTTCAGCGCTGGAAAGCAAGTTCTCGTACTCACCGGAAATTGGTAGACTTGTCGCCGGGGCCTCTTTACCGTCTTCGATTAATACGTAAGAATGGACTGTTTGCAAACGGCCGGCAATGTCTTCAAGCATGGGTACAAAATCAGCGTGCGCCAGGACTACATCATCTTCAGCGTGGTTCATGGTGTAGAGGATCTGTTCAGGTGAGAGACGGACATTAACCGTATGCAGTATGGCACCCATCATTGGAACAGCAAAGAAGCATTCCAGGTAGCGATGTGAATCCCAATC
>JARLHM010000127.1 GCA_031292235.1 Syntrophaceae bacterium
ACCCACAAGACGCTGTTTCGGTCCTGGAATCGGAAATTGAAGGGGTGGGGACTAATGAATTGAGGCCCACTATCGATAGATTCTATGCTGAAAATCGCTTTGAGACTCCAGGGATAACCATTGAGGACTGGATGGCGGTCCTTAAGACATAGTTCGTTTTCGATATAGCTGGTTTATCAACAAAATAATCAAATTGATTTAGTAGATTGATGATGGCATTATTAGGGTTTGTCCTAAAAAGAAACAAAATGGAAAACTTGCGCATGAATTAAGGAAAAACCCAAATGAGCCTTTTCCAAATTGACGAAACCAAGTGTAAACGCGATGGTTTTTGTGTATCCGATTGCCCGATGGGAATCATAGAGATGAAAACCAGGGAGTCATTCCCTGCTCCTGTCCGCGGGGCTGATGAGCTATGCATCAAATGCGGTCATTGTGTGTCCGTTTGTCCGCACGAAGCCATATCACTCAATTTTCTGCGCCCTGCAGACTGCGCTCCTATGTCGAAAGAATTGTCCCTTTCCCCTGAACAAGTCGCATATCTTATGAAATCGAGACGGTCTATCAGGAGATACAAGGACAAACTGGTTGAACGTTCCGTGTTGAATGAGTTGATCGAAGTGGCAAGCCACGCTCCAACGGGACACAACTCGCAACCTGTCCATTGGCTTGTAGTTGAGAATGGATCGGATGTCAGGGCCTTGGCATCTATTGTCATCGAATGGATGAAATCTATGGTCCAGACACAACCAGCTTTCGCTAAAATAATGCATTTCGATCGTGTCATATCAGCTTGGGAAATGGGCCAGGATAAGATCTTAAGAGATGCTCCTCACATGATAGTCGCCCATGCTTTGTCAAATTTACCACCATCGCAGGCGGCATGCATCATAGCTCTTACCTACCTTGAGATTTACGCTCCGACTAAAGGTCTCGGGACATGCTGGGCCGGTTATTTCAACGCCGCCGCAAATTTCTTTGATCCTATGAAGGAAGCTCTATCATTGCCTGCTGGTCATCAAACATTTGGAGCGTTAATGGTCGGTTATCCACAGTATCCGTACCACCGGATTCCGACCAGAAATGTCCCCAGGATCACTTGGCGTTAAATATCGGAAGGAAAACTATTTATGGACCACAAGTCACCCTTGGTTGATAGCAAACACCGCATCTGCGTCTCACAGCTTGATCTTCCACCACGCCTGTTACTAGGCCCGGGACCTTCCAATTACGATAGTCGGGTGCGTCACGCCCTTTCCGCTAATGAAATTGGTCATCTTGATCCCAAATTCATAGACCTGATGAACGAGACTCAGGAGCTTCTCAGGTATGTTTGGCAGACAGACAATCCTTTCACCATCCCTGTGAGCGGGACAGGCAGCGCTGCCATGGAGGCTGCAATAGCCAACTGCGTCGAACCTGGTGATGTGGTTTTAGTAGGCGTTAACGGTTATTTTGGAGAACGTCTCTGTGACATGGCGTCCATATATGGCGCGGATGTGCGTCGTATAGAAAAATCTTGGGGGGATGTGTTTACACTCGATGAAATTGGAGAAGCACTGGAGAAACATCGTCCCTCGCTCCTTGGCCTTATTCACGCTGAGACGGCCACTGGAGCGATGCAACCCATGGACGGAATCGGAAAGCTCTGCCGTGAGTTCAAGAGTCTTTTGTTACTCGATACAGTTACAAGTCTTGGAGGCGTTCCTGTTTTCCTCGACCGCTGGCATGTGGACGTAGCATACAGTGGTAGCCAGAAGTGTTTGAGCTGTCCCCCTGGTATAGCGCCTTTAACGCTTGGGCCTCGAGCTATCGAGAAACTCAATTCTCGTAAAACCAAAGTAGCCAACTGGTATCTAGACATGAGCCTCGTTGGAAAATACTGGGGAGCTGAACGCACCTACCATCATACGGCGCCGGTGAACATGAATTTTGCTCTTAGAGAGGCGTTGCGGATAATAGCTGAAGAAGGGTTGGAAAATCGATGGGAACGTCATCTGACAAACTCCAAGGCCCTATGGGAAGGGCTTGAGGAAATTGGCATCGGACTCCATGTAGATGAAGACTGGCGTTTACCGACACTTACAACAGCGTTGGTCCCCGATGGTGTGGATGCAAAAGCTGTTATTGGTTATTTGTTAAACAACTTTAACATTGAGATCTCCGGCGCGTTTGGACCACTAGCGGGTAAGGTTTGGCGAATAGGACTAATGGGGCATAATAGCAGACACGAAAATGTTCTGCTGTTGATCGCCGCTCTCAAAGAAGCGCTGAAAGCGGCTTGATTTCCGTTAACTGTAGGAGACGCGCCAACATCTAAATTTTATCCGGGGCGTGAAACAGAAAAAATTTTATGATATTGGAAAATGACCAGTTTGATTGACTATTATGGGGTCATCCGCTCGTTTCGTTCTATCCTTTGGGATCAGCGCGTACCTCGTCCGAGTTTTGGATTGCTGCGGATATAGCGTCTACATATGGTTTCAAACTATTTGAGTCCACGAGTATTCGGCGCGCTTCCCTGTGCTGATATACTGTTCCCATGATTATCATGTCGGTTATTGCGTCTTTCTCTTCATAGTAGGCCTGACGGCTAATAGCGACTTCCGCCCCTATCTCGTTGTAAATCTTTTTTAGGGATTTAGCGTCGACCCCTCGGGCCTGTCGTATTATGAGGTTGATATGAATGGCCCTGGAAGCCATCAATTCGCTATTGTTAGATCCTACAGAATCTATTGCCTCACTTGCGCTTTTCACTGAATCGAATTGAATTTTTTCAGCAATCATTAGAATCCCCTACATAAACTGATTCAGAAGTTCCTATATTATATGAACTAAGTGAATGCTCGGGTTTTTTCATATCTAAAGAAATGGTTGTCAAAGATAATTTTAAAAACAATTGAAAAATCTCTCACAATGTTTCTTGATAAGAATAGTCGAACTAACTAGAGTTACAAATTTAGATTCTCATATTTTCACGAAGCGCCCAGGAGGTTCATAATGGGTGAATTTAAGATTAACAAGACTTTCGGTGAAATCAACAAAAAGATTCAAGATGGCTCTGTGGTAGTACTAACGGCCGAAGAAATGATAGGAGCAACCAAAGAGCTTGGTCCTATAGAGGCGGCTCGCAAGGTTGATGTAGTCACAACCGGCACCTTTGGAATTATGTGTTCTTCGGGCGCGTTCTTAAATTTCGGACATTCCAAACCTCGCATCAAAGCCAACAAAGTCTTCATAAATGGAGTTGAAGCCTATGCCGGAATAGCTGCTGTCGATTGCTATTTAGGGGCCGCCCAGACGCGTGAGGATGATCCCTTGAACAAAGTTTTTCCGGGGAGGTTTCGTTATGGTGGAGGCCATGTAATTGAAGATTTGGTCTCTGGAAAACAGGTCAGGCTTGAGGCTTTGGCCTATGGCACTGATTGTTACCCAAACCTACGCCATGAAGCGCTTATGGCCTTAAAAGATTTTCCTGACGCCTGGCTTCTCAACCCCAGAAACGGTTATCAAAACTATAACTGCGCAGTGAATCTATCAAAAAAGACTATCTACACCTATATGGGAGTATTAAGGCCTGATTGCACGAATGCAAACTATTCGACGTCCGGTCAATTAAGTCCTCTACTTAACGATCCTTTTTATAGGACAATCGGTCTGGGGACGCGGATATTTCTTGGGGGAGGCGTAGGATATGTCATAGGGAATGGAACCCAACATAATCCGAATGTAAAAAGGTCTGAGAATGGGGTAGTTATGGGTGGCGCCGGTACTCTTTCAGTCAAAGGAGACCTGAAACATATGTCTCCCAAGTATCTACGGGGCGCTTCTCTGACTGGCTATGGTTGTTCTCTAAATGTTGGTATAGGCGTTCCCATCCCTATTTTGAATGAAGAAATGGCCATGTTCACCTCCGTTTCCGACGATGACATATTAGCCCCCATTGTTGATTATGGTCTTGATTACCCGCAAGGGACGGGGGCTCCTTTGGGTTATGTGTCTTACACTCAACTTAAAACTGGAGAAATGGATTTCAATGGACAAAAAGTAACCACCTCTCCGCTTGCCAGTTACTCCACAGCCCTGGAGATCGCCGTAATCCTGAGAGATTGGATTAAATCCGGACGATTCTTATTGGGAGAGCCTCAGGACACTTTGCCATCAGAGCCCTTTGGAGGGTTTGAGATGTTAAAATGAATTGTTCACCTAACATTGTAGTTGCTGAACCGAGGATATATAGGTCATTTGCAAATGACGATGTATTCACAAACTTCAGGGTTGTCGTGGACACTTCCGACCTTTATATCAAAGCGCTTAGTAATCTTGCGGATCAAGCTAAAGCTTTTGTCATGGAATGTAGGGCCCAGATTGAAGATTCTATTGCGAGAAGGCTGCAATTCTTAACAAGCTTTGATCCCATTGACACGGATCCCCTGGATTCGTCAGCGCCTACGCGTATGATCAATGCCGCGGAAAAGGCCGGTGTTGGGCCCATGGCCGCAGTCGCCGGAGCGGTCGCTGAATTTGTGGGTAGAAATCTTTTACAATTGTCGCGCGAAATTATTGTCGAAAATGGTGGAGACATCTTCGTTCATGTAAACAGACCTGTAGTGATCGGGATCCACGCCGGTACGTCACCTCTTAGCGATAAGCTTGGGATCAAGATTGGGCCGACCACAATGCCCCTGGGAATTTGCACATCTTCGGCTAAAGTTGGTCCGTCAACCAGTCTGGGGAAAGCTGACGCAGCTACAGTAGTCTCATACGACGTTAGCTTGGCTGACGCTGTCGCTACGGGCTTGGGGAATAGAATAAAGTCTGCACGAGACATGAAGTCCGCAGTTGAATGGGCCATGAGCGTTGATGGAGTGCTGGCGGCCCTAGTCATCTTTGAAGACAAATTGGCCGTTTCAGGCGACATTGAACTCACGCCTGTGGATCATGCAGACGGTCTTCAAGCTAGCGCTTAGTCAAAAAAAGGAAAGGATTTCAAATGATTTCAAAAAATGTCCTGTTAATATTCAAATCCAATATCATGTACAAACCGGTGATATACCGACTTGCCCGGGACTTTGAACTGGTGTTCAACATTCTGGAAGCTAAAATACTTCCTCGCAAGGAAGGAAGAATATTGCTGGAGCTGAGAGGTTCCGAAGATATCATAGCAGAGGGAATTAGATTTCTCGAACAAAACCGCGTCGTGGTTGAACCTTTATCTGACAAGGTTTGGAGGGAAGACGACAAATGCGTCAATTGCGGGGCATGTACCGGCTTATGTCCTACGGACGCGTTGAGCATGAAACGTCCGGAAATGACAGTATCATTTGATGTTGAGAAATGTGTAGCGTGCGGAATGTGCGGACTCGTTTGTCCTTTTGGAGCAATGCGGGACATAACCCTCTTTGATCCGTTCGCTGAAGGTCG
>JARLHM010000128.1 GCA_031292235.1 Syntrophaceae bacterium
GTTTACCTCTACTTTGATACCACTGAGCATATGAAGGAGCTTGCAGGCTTTCAGAACTGCAGGGGAAGTACCACCTCGGATCGAGTAGACACTCCAGACCGCCATCACCGGGCCACAAAGCTATGTCGTGAGCGCAAGTCTGTGTTCTTTGTCTAAAAAGCTCTCTGGTCTCAGATTTCACGGCTGTATCAATCTGAATTTTCTTAAAATCAGAAGCGATTATTTCGGCGGCGTCCACCCAAGTCTGAATAGAAGCCACTACATCCAGGGAAAGTTGCAATCGTTTTCCGTCGGGCCGTTTACGCCAACCGTCAGAACCAACGCTAAGACCCATATCATCAAGCATTTTGTTGGCAAGATCAGGATCATGCTTTAGGTAGCACTTTTCATATGATTCACTATAAAATCCTGAGTCTTTAAGGGGCGCAGCCTGTCGGGGCGTTCCATGGCCTCTGTATAGTATGTCATTGATCTCTGTACGCCTGATCGCATAAGACATAGCGATGCGGAATCTCTTGTCCTCGAGTATCTTCTTGATTACAGGGTCCTGGTGGTTAAGATTGGGCGCCAGAAGCAGCCCCACGGACGCTGTCGATATTTTAGGGATAAGCCTGAAATTGCCGGTACCAAGTTGCGCGAGTAAAAGAATGGTGTTGGACATCCCGCCCAAATGGTTAGCCTGCATGTCTATATCACCAGCAACAGCTTTTAAAAGGACCATGTTCGCTTCGGTCACAAGTTCAGTGGCCAGTCTGTCAATGTAAGGAAGCTGGTTTCCCTTGTCGTCTACCTTCCAATAATAGGGATTTCGTTCCATTATAAAACGCATACCAGGAGCGGGAACTTTCGTCGTCCATGCCAGAATTGAAGGCAACTCAGTGCTGACAAAGAGTCCCTGCTGGATGTTTATAAATTCATTGAAAAGCTTGTTCCATGAAGACACTTTCTTAATTTTCAACAATGCTTCAAGTTCATTAGGCTTCGCATATTTCTTGTGAAATTTGGCCAGATAATGTTTCGGTCTCGTAACCAACGCCATTCCATTTGGACACGCCAAATTTTCTAGAAACAGGCCATAAGGGTCCTTGAACTCAAAACGAACGGTAAATTCATCAATTTTGCTGACTTTGGGCTTGTCTCCGCCGGGAGCGATCCACCCAGGGGCTGAAGGACTAACATCCTTATCAAGCAGCGTGTCATTAACAGCAAAAACCACATCATCGGCCGTAAAAGGGGTTCCGTCAGACCATTTCACTCCATGAACCAGTTTCAAAACATACACTCGACCCTGGTCCTGGATTTCCCAACTCTCGCACAGATTGGGGACAACCTTGAACTCTGGACTCCACCTAACCAAAGGATCGTACAGAATTTTTCTTGTTTCATTGAGATCAGATATTCCTGTGTAAGCCCGTCTCCACGTCCCGCCATAGATACCAGTGGCTTCAAATGGTTTTACTACCACCGGTCTGGCTGGCAGACGTTCTTCAATAGGAGGCAGCTTCCCGCTCTTAACCGCTGGGGAAAGCATGGGAGCTTCCTGGAATGACCAGGCGGATGTTGACGAGACTTCTTGGGCCCCTAAGAAAAACGCAACAACAAACAAGAAAACCAAACTAGAGTTGATCAATCCCTTCATGGTCCTTCCTTTTGCGTTTTGTATTCGGAATGACTGACAATACCTTTGGAAGACATTGTCGTCAATCACTAATGATTCCGGAATACCGCATTTGAAAATAATCCATAATGTCAAAGTTCTATATGAAGCCCAAATAGCCATTGGCGAAGTAAAGGAACCCTAGCACCCCAAGCAGGAGTCCAAAAATCCACAAGGTCTTCTTTTTCATGACGGTAGCGATTGACGACATCAAGATCGCCAACTGCAAAAAGATTACCGCCAATCCGAAATTCTGGGATATGATCGTGGCCTCGTCCCTCTGTCGCTCAAGGTTCTGGGCCTCCTTAAGGATATTTGCCTTTTCCCGATTATATCGATTGATCTTGTCGGTGTAACTCTGGATCCTCTTTTCGTAATCCTGCCTTACCGAGGTGTTTGTTTCAGGAACAAGCTTGAGTTCAGTATCAAGCTTTTCCTTTTGGAGTTCGTACAGGTATCCTTTAATACTCTTAGCCTGATAATAGGCCCATTGGTTTGACGCCTGAGTCTGGCGAAGAATTCCTCTGTTGGAAAACTTACCGACGCTGAGGGTGGACATAGTTGCGCCCAGAGCTATCACAACGGTAGTGAGAGCAAGAAAGTTGATCCACCTTTCTTTGTCATCAGCCATTGCAGGTCCTCCATTCAGAATCAACTTTTAATATTATCCCAATCATTTATTTCGATACGTCCTTATTTGACTCCAGTATATCTATCACTTCCCTATTACCCTTCAATCTGGCTATTGCGAGGGCAGTCTTACCGGACCTTTCCCTGGCGTTCAGATCAGCTCCGTTTTCGAGGAGCATTTTAACAACATCTATCTTGCCTTCATAAGAGGCTATCATGAGCGCAGTGCCCCCTGCGTTGTCTCTTGCGTTAACATCTGCGCCGTTTTTTACAAGCAATTCCAGCAGAGACGATGATCCCTGAACTATCCCGTGCATTAGAGGGGTAAAGCCCTCGTCGTCTTTACCGTTAACGTTAGCTCCGTTTTCCAGGAGTGTATTGATAGCCTCAACTTTCCCGTAACGGCAGGCCAACATCAGCTCGCTGAGTCCCTTAGGGCCCTTTTCGTTCAACCTTGCCCCATAACTCATGAGGAGTTTAATGGATTGAACTTTTCCTAATACAGCGGCTTCCATCATGGGAGTCATTCCAGATTTATCATGAACGTTTGGGTCCGCATTGGCGGCGAGCAAAATTTGGACTGTCTCAGGGTGGTTCAACGAAACAGCGTCAAGCAGAGCTGTAACTCCCTTGTCGCACTTATCGTTAACATCCGCCCCATATTTCAAGAGCAGTCTTGCAATCGCGATGTCACCCTTACTGGAGGCGGCCATAAGCGCAGTTGTGCCGTTTTTAGCCTTTATGTTAACATCGCACCCCTGTTCAAGGAGGCGTTTGGCCTCTGTGATGTTTCCGTCCAAAACCGCCTTTATGAGCGCTCTGTCTTTATAAATATAATTGGGCAACATAATGCTACCGACTATAGCCATAAAACCCATTAGAGCCAATATCCAGATTCTTTTTGACACCAGTGGACCCCACTCATCTTGTTTAAATTCAAGGCAGTGATTAAGCGTTCGCCTCGCGCATGAATCTAGCACAACCGGACACTGAGGTCCAAGAATGCCGCACATCGCCTTAAGGAGTCATGAAATTTCGTTGGACACCAAGTTAAGCTCCGAAAGACCCCAATTGCAAATCATGTCTTCGTATTTCATTGGAACATCGAGCTACAAATCCCCACTATTGCTCCACCTACTATGACCCATGTAGAATTGACTTTGAAACGAATCAGCAAGAAGAGAGAAACTATCGCAAGCAGAATACAAATTGGATCAACCAACGAAGCCTGACCAAACTGCCAGGTCACAGCAGCCGTCAAGCCGAGGGACGCCACATTAACACCATCCATGAAACCACTGAGCCATACCGAATTACGTACTCGGGAAATCAGTGGGTTGGAGATGGCGACGAAGATGAAGGAGGGGAGAAAAATACCAAGAGTCGCGACAAGCGCCCCCGGTATGCCGCCAAGGATAAAGCCGATGAAGGTGGCGGTTGTGAACACGGGGCCGGGCGTGACCTGCCCTATGGCAACAGCGTCAATCAACTGTTTGTCGGTAAGCCAGCCAAGATCCACAACAAAATCGGCTCGGAGGAAAGCAAGCAAGACATATCCGCTTCCATAAAGCACAGCGCCAATCTTGAGAAAGGTGAGGAACAGCAATGGAAGGCTGAACGGTAGAACAATCTGCGTCAATGCCCCTGCTCCGGTTAGAGGAACAAGAGAAACTCCGAGTGACGGTCTTCTAAATCGATGGAAGTTGACCATAAGCGTCACAATCAATCCGCCAGTAAAGAGCAAGGCGATTATGTTTACGTCAACTAAATACAGCGCCAGAACAGCGATTCCGACAATTGCAGTAAGGGGGCCTTTTACAGCCTTTTGTCCCAGGTTCCAAAGGGCTTGAGCAATAATCGAAATTACCGCTGGTTTCACTCCATAAAGGAGCCATTCGACTTGGGGCATAGCGCCATAGCGCACGTATAGCCAGGAAAGCGACAGCACGATAAGCATGGCCGGCATAACAAAACATATCCCAGCGACAACAAGTCCAGGCCAGCCGGCTCGCACATAACCTAGGTGAATGGCCATCTGAGTGGAATTCGGGCCTGGGATAAGATTTGTAGCGCCCAACAAATCGAGAAAATCTTGGTCGTTTAACCATTTGCGCCGATTCACCGTTTCGTCGTGCATCATTGCGATGTGGGCTGCTGGTCCACCAAAGGCAGTGAAGCCCTGTTTGAGAAACAGCATGGCAACTTCGGTCAATCTCTCGGACGTTGATAGATTCATTAATAATTACTGCGCTCAGCGCCTCTTTCGCCAACTAAAGTTAAATCACAGCACTGTTTATTTGCGATTACTGGGTGTCACTTTGCTGTTAGCGATGTCATTGATAGCCCCGGTTGGTTTCTTCCCTTCAAAAGCTTGCAAGATGTTACGAGCCGCTTCCAACTCAATTTCTAACCGGACATCATCCACAGCGGACCCGAGATGAGGTGTAAAAAATGTGACGCCTGTCATGTTTATCAGAGCATCGGGAATACTGTTAGGTCTGTCTGGCCTAGCCCAGTCCTCCGTCTCGAATACATCCGCGGCGTAACCTGCAAGTTTTCCAGACGACAAAGCCCGGATGACAGCCTGTTCGTGTACCACCGAACCACGACATGTGTTCACAAGAAACGCTCCCGTTTTAATTTTCTCAATGGCGCTCTGATCTATAAGATGAAAGGTGGCGGGAGTCAACGGTACTGCCAAAATCACAAAATCGCTCTGAGAAAGCACCTGATCCAAAGAGACGAAATTCATCCCCCAAGACACTTCTTTTTGCTCTGTTACGGGTATAGGGTCAGCGTAACTGATCGACATGTCAAAACTTGACAGTCTCTTGGCGATAGCCTGACCCAAA
>JARLHM010000129.1 GCA_031292235.1 Syntrophaceae bacterium
GAAAAAATCGCTATCAGGATTAAACACTGGATTGGGCATAACCTGGAACACATTAAGGCTTACGAAGATGTGGCTGGGAAAATGCTCGATTTTGGTTTAACGGACGCATCGAACGACATTCGCCAAGCAGTCGAATTGAGCATGAAAGTCAACGACAAATTTGAGTCGGCCCTCAGTTACATTGAATCTAAAGTGGGACAACATGTAGAGTGTTCAGGGAACCACGAAGATGATCATTGTGGGCCATCGCACGGACCACATACCCATGAACACAAAGAGACGCATCACAGACACTCTTGATATCGGGTCGAGGGAGTATTTCTCTGTTTGAATTTTGTGTTGACCGAGAGGTTATATTTTAAGTTTATGCGCACGTTATAGTTTGAGAGGCTCAGGAGAGATCCATGGAAGCTAGAACATTTGAAATGGAATTCGCCAAATTTATTGAAAGGTTCCACCAAGAGATAAGGGACGCCTTTATGGAAGACACTTTCCACAAACGGGAAATATTATCTCATTACCAACTCGGCCGTGAAATGCTTGAAGAACTGGCTGACGCAGTTCTTTCAGAATTCACCACAAATATTGACAAAAAGACTACAGTGGAGACCATCGCGGACAGATATGTCCAACTTGGGATCCGGTGTTGCGAGGATGGACTAAGTTATTCCGAGATGGTCCGGGTTTTCATATTGTTGAAGCGCCACATTTGGCTGTTTTTTCAGGAGAGCAATTTTGCGGGACAGCCTTTTGACGTAAGATCAATAGTGGCGTTAAATAATCGAACAGCCCTGTTTTTTGACAGAGCCATGTACTACTTCCTCGTGGGATTCGAGCAAACACAGTCTGAAATCGAATCAGAGCTTGATGACATGTATAAGGTGTTCGTGGACAGGCTTTATCTTGATCTTAAAGCTCGTTTGAAATCCGATTCATAACACTTACCGCTGATTTCCAAAACGATGGCACGAGATAAAAAGGGCAGCTTTCGCTACCCTTTTTTCACTTCGGCCTGTAAGAGGAGAATCCTACGGGAAGAGATAAGGCCCTTTCTATTGAACTACCTGCACGGTGTACCCGAATTTGTCGCCGTTTTCTACTCGATAGTCGACTTTAACCTTCTCTCCAACAGCCGGTCTTCTAAAGGGTATGAATTTGGTTTTCAATCCTACTCTTATGTTGACGACCTCTGCAGACTCGCCCGCCTCGGCGCTTCTTAGCGATAGGCTTTTCGGAGATGACGCTACTACCTCACCCACAAGGGTTTTTACAGTCTTCTCTTCTTTAGCGGGCTCCTCCTTGACTTCTTCTTTAACTTCAGGCTTGACCTTCTCAGGGGGAGAGGTTTTTGTGATAATCTTCTTCTCAGCAGGCGGCTGTTTCGCTGAGGGTCTTTTCGATGGGACAGCCACTGAAGGTTCAGCTCTGGAAGTTTTGGGTGGAGCTGCGCCAGTTGACGAAGGCTTGGGTGGAGCTGTGCCAGTTGACGAAGGCTTGGGAGCCACCTCTTGCTTTCCAGGAGACCAGGAGCGCTCGGAAACGTGAGCAGGAGGTCTGGTCGAACATATGGGTTTCAGAGGTGCGCATGAATCCGGACCTGGACCGGTATCCTCTCCAACAGTTCGGCAAACAGAACCGCTTGGAGGCGCTGGTGGATAACATTGGTTCACTGCTGGAGACGGCGTCAAACTCACAACTTTTGTGGCTTTCATATACCCGTCCTCAAGGATGAAGTCCACGGCAACAACTTCGCCGATGCACGGCCGTCGGTTAGGCACGTATTTTGTGCGCCATCCAACATTGACCTCTGCACATTGACCGTTGGATTTCACCATCATGGTTCTCCATCCGTTGTCCATAACAGTGCCTTTGAAGGTGCAAACGCGGTATGCGTGGGCAGGAACCGCACCTAAAACAATGATGGCCATAATCATAGAAAGAATGGCCGTACAACTAATAACAGACGTCTTCCCGTACATTGGGGACCTCCTCACTCGGGGGCGTAAGGATTTTAGCTCTAGATTTTCTGGATGGCCGCTTAACAGCCGCCTCCAGTATCCATAGGCTGAAAGTAGCTCAACTAATAGTAGGTTATTCATAAAATGTCAAGTAATTTAAAGATAATTAATTCAACATCCTTAAACAATACCAGTTTAAATGTGATTGTTTAGTTTAGAATGGCCAGTGACATTGTCTTTACTTATCAACTATGTTATATATAAAACCATTGTACTCTGGAGGTCCATAAATGGGTGTCTGCCGTGACATCTCCGAGTGTCAAATAGATTTTGTCAAAGAGATGGCCGAAGGACTCGGCGGTACTGGTCTTTTGCTCGACAGCCTCTTAGAAACAGCAAACCTAGTAAAATCAAAAATAGTCAAAATGCTCGAAGAATATCAGGCCAAACCTTCAGCAGTGTCCTCCATCCTCATCAACAACTTAAACAGACATATTAGGGAGTATAACTCTTTAGTGGACAAAGCTGAAGACGCTCTGCGTTGGTTATTGATACAGCGTGAAGCTTGTGGCTTCAGGACCCACAAAAACGTGAATGCACACTACCCTATCCCACCGAAACTCAAACCTGTCAAGAAATGAGTCCTCACAAATATTTCAAAACCTCGACAGCCTTAATGAATTGCTTCATTTTGTGTTTCTGGCTGCTCGGTTCTCTAGAAGCTCAGGCACTTGCCGAAAACCCTTCAGAACCAGCCCAAATTATTGTGGTAACTGTTTTTACTTCCACTGAATGTCCATACTGTGAAAATGTTAAAGAACTGCTGGATGATCTGAAAACGCAAATTCCTATAAAGACTGAGATGTTTGATATCAACAAACCTAACGACTATGACCTTTATCTCAAAATTGAGGCTACCCACAAAAACGCCAGGTTTGCTGTTCCTCTGGTAATAGTCGGCGACAAGGTATTGATTGGACAGTCCGAGATATTCGGTAAACTGGAAACTACGGTAAAAGCCTTGCAAGCTTCACGACAGACAAATCCACTATTCGGAATGGCGGATTCCTCTGAAAATTCCCAAAAAGTTCAAAAGAAAAATCATCACAAGGTTGCGGGAGGATCAAAAAAGGAAAATGAAACACCTACACCCAGCCAACATGAAACAAATTCACAGAGAATCAAGATCATAAATGACGATCATGACTAGTGCAATACAAGTTCTTCAAATAAATCCAGCCCATCTAAACAATCCTAACCAAGAACACTTGACCATATAGAATTATATGAATATACTGTTGACAGATCAATCGTGAAGGGGTGTAACATGTTTTCTATAGATGAAGAATCAAAAAAATTCCTGCTTGAAAAGATTGAACCAAACCAGTCTTTACGCGTGTTTTTTGGTGGCTATGGTTGAGGCGGCCCCAGTATGGGGTTGGCTCTGGATGAGCCTAAAGACGAAGACGAACATTATACTGTAAGCGACTTGCCAATCATCGTTGATCCTTTCGCGATGAAGATTATTAAGGAATCCGGTGGATTGAATATTCGTACGAGCATGTTCGGACCCACCGCCGAGTTGGCGGGAGCGGAATGCGGATCAAGCTGCAGTTGCAGTTAACGGGGAATCAAAATGCCTATATTCGAATTTGTTTGTGAAGATTGTGGGAAACAGTTCGAAAGGATATTTTTTATTTCCGAGTGTGATGATTCTGTTAAATGTCCTTCGTGTGAAAGTGAGCGCACAAAAAAGAGTTTTTCGGTCTTTTCTAGGACGGGAATTGAAAAGGGCCTAAGCGCTTCGTGTGGATCTTCCGGTTCCAAAGGATTTTCCTGAGGTTAACAACTGACGCCGTGAGCGTTTATCGTAAAGAAGACAGGCGCCTTATACAGGAACCTGTCTTCTTTTAAATTCTGGACTGCCTAATCCCACTTGCGCCTATCTTCTATAATTTTGTGTTCATTTTTCAAAGTGCCAGGCTCGAGGATACACACAAGGCCCTTGAGTTTCATAGAATCTCGGATTGTCTCTTCCACTTTTGAAACAAACCCTTCTGCCACGGCGCCCCTTAGTTCAATTTCCAACTTCATCAGATCCTGATCACCCGGTCTTTCTACGACCAGACGCGCCTTGCATATCTCGGGATGGGCATCCAGAACCTTTTGCACTTGCGATGGGTGAACAAACATTCCCTTCACTTTGGTGACCTGATCAACCCGGCCCATAATTCGAGTTAACCTTGGGGTTTTTCGACCGCAAGGGCAGTCTTCGTTCATAATACTGGACAGGTCGCCCGTGCCAAATCTCACCAATGGATACGTTTTGTTGTTACAGGTGACTACAACTTCTCCAGGTTCGCCTTCAGGCAATACTCTCCCGGAATCAGGATCGACAATTTCAACTATGACATCATAGTGAATATGCATGCCCACAGTTTCCGGACACTCGTAAGAAACGCAACCAACATCCGCTGTTCCATACGCCTGTCTACCTATAATCCCATACTCATGAAGAAACCGTTTTCGCATCGACTCAGGAAGCATTTCAGCAGCGAGGAAAGCTACTTCAAGTTTTAAATCCTCTTTCGGCATGAAGCCCATGTCTTCCGCTTTCTTTAAGATGGCCATTAAGAAACTGGGTGTCCCTATGAAACCGGTGACACCCAATGCTTTCAAAATTTCTACCTGAGTCTCGGTATTCCCAACGCCAGTGGGCACAATCACCCCACCCAGCTCTATTATGCCTTCCTCGAACATGTGTCCGGCAGGCGTAAGATGATAGGCAAACGTGTTGACGACTATGTCTCCAGAGCGAAAACCAACAGAATACAAAGCGGTCTTCCAACGCCAATAGTCGGGCACTCTCCCCACCGGATCATATATTGGGCCTGGCGATTGATGAATTCTGGCCAGATCCCTTATCGGCACAGTTACGAACCCTCCAAAAGGAGGATCTGATTTCTGGGCCTCAGAAAGGTCCTTCTTTTTTGTTATTGGTAGTTTTTGAAGGTCCTCTATTGAAGAGATATCAGAGGGGTAGAGCCCCAAACTGTCCATACTTTTTTTAAGCGGTGTTCTCGAGTTATATGAGTGTTCAATAAGTTGTTTTAAGAAACTTTCTTGATACGTTTTCCTCTTTTCGTCGGAAAAGGTTTCATTATTATTCAATATACCAGCGTTTCGATCCTCTGAACCCATTCGTACCTCCAACCCTCTGCTCTTTAATTAATCATTTGATTCACCATACTGAACAATAGAGGCTGAAATCGCACATTCCAGCAGAAACGGATAAGTTACCTCGTCATTTGAATTTGCGAAACTGTACAATTAAAAACGGCTAAGCACTGAAAATCTCAATTAAGTCTCAGTGGATGCGTTAGTCCTAGGCTTAGAAAAGACCAGTATGACCTCACTTTGAAGAAACTTCCTCGGATCGCTTTACTTTTGGATCCAAAAGACATTGATATTGACACGGATTGCAGGACCGCCTATGATGTCAACGCATTGGGTCAACCGTTTATAATTAATCTCAACAAACCATTTATGTCAAGTTCAATGGCATGTTTTTCGCGAGTTCTGTCTCGCGTCTTAATTCTAAAGTTTCATGTTACTGCGAAATTAATTCATTGGAGTGAACGCTTGGATTTTAAACGTCATGTGGTTATAAATCTACTTTGTTTGCAAGCTCAGGGCATCGACAATAAACTTCGGCAATATTCAACCCACTGAGTTTGTGAATTCGGATATCGATTTAAACCGCAGTTCATGTCTTGAGGAGGATTTAATGACCGTTAGCAAGTGGATTCACATGGGGACTGTTCTAAGCCGACAGGCGGAGCAATATCCTGAGAAACTGGGTTGCCAGGACAAAAACAAAGATCTCACGTTCAAGCAGTGGAATGACCGAAGTTGTCGGCTAGCCAACGCCTTAAACACCATGGGTTGCGGACATGGAGACAGATTTGCCGTTATAGCGTACAACAGAGTCGAATGGATGGAAATCTATGCAGGCTGCGCAAAGGGAGGTCAGATCTGCGTGCCAATCATGTTCAGACTCGCCGGCCCTGAAATCGAATACATTACCAATGACGCAGGATGCAAAGCGTTCATAGTAGAGAAACCATTTGTTGAGACATTAAATTCCATCAGAGAAAAAATGTCTCCGCCAAAGACAAATTTTATATACCTTGGAGAGCCCGGAGACACCGTTCCAGATGGATATGTGGGATATGAAGAATGGCTGGCTAGCGCCACCCCGACCGAACCTGATCTGATTGTAGATTCAGCGGACCCGTGGACCTTTATGTACACATCCGGAACCACCGGGAAACCTAAGGGAGTGGTGCGGACTCATGAGAGTTACCTCGCAATGTACTATCTTGACGTGGCGAACATGGGGATAAGGCCTGCCGACAAGACACTCATGGTCATGCCGATGTGCCATGTAAACTCTATCTATTATTCCTTTCCATACACATTGATTTCCGCCCCTGTCTGTGTCTACAATGAATCAAGTTTCAATCCTCAGGATTTCTTGGCGACCGTCCAAAAATACCGCATCACGTTCACGTCTTTGGTCCCGACCCATTATATAATGATCCTCTCGTTACCGGATGAGATCAAGAAACAATATGACGTTTCAAGCATGAGGCAGCTTCTTATTTCGTCAGCTCCGGCAAGAAAGGAAACTAAAGTCGCAATCCTGGATTTTTTCAAGAACGCAGAATTGTGGGAAGCCTACGGCTCGACCGAGGCTGGGCTGGTTACACTCTGCCGGCCTGAAGACCAGTTGAGAAAACTCGGCACGATAGGGAGAGAAATTTTTGGTATAGACCGAATCAAAGTCCTCGATGAAGAAGGCAATGAGGTCCCTGACGGGCAGGTCGGAGAACTTTACGCCCGCACACCGATGCTGTTTAAGGAATATTGGAACCTCCCTGAGAAGACCAGAGAAGTGTTTAATGGAAACTGGTTCACAGCCGGTGATATGTGTTTCAGAGATCCCGAAGGTTTTTATGTGCTGGTGGATCGAAAAGCTAACATGATCATTACCGGTGGAGAAAATGTCTTTCCGTCCGAAGTCGAAAACGCTCTGGCGTCGCATTCCGCCGTCAAAGATGTGGCTGTGATAGGGGTCCCTCATGAGAAGTGGGGTGAGTCCGTCCACGCCTTTGTGATTCTAAAGTCAGGTATAGAACCTTCGTCAGGACTGAAGGACGAGATCAAGCGACTTGCTAAAACAAAGATCGCCGGATACAAAGTGCCAAAGTCCCTAGACTTTATTTCTGATGAAGACATGCCACGCACAGGGACCGGTAAAATCTTGCATAGGGTTTTGAGAGAGCAGTTCGGGACTTGGAGTGACAACAAGTAATTAAGCCTGGCAATGGAAAGCAAAGTTTAATAAAGCTTCCGAGAAGATCATGACCAGAAGGATTGTGCCGATACGCCAGGATTCCGCTAGTGGCGCTCAGAATCTGAGCGAAGAAGGGGCTGGATTGAGCGCCCTTCTCCGATTCGAGAGACTGCTGTCGGACCTTTCAGCTACATTCGTCAATCTTCCTTCCGACCAGGTGGACCAGGAAATTGAACGCTGGATGGGACGTATAGGCACATTCTTGGACATGAAGGTCGGCACACTGGCCCAACACTCTGAAGACCAGGAAAAGGCCCGCTTCACTCACACTTGGGCTGCCGATGGCATAGAAAAGCTTCCAGCTCGGCCGTCCGCAGCTAGTTACCCTTGGACTTTTGACCAAATCAGAAACGGTAATATTGTCCAGTTCACAAATGTGGAAAAGTTGCCGGCAGAAGCGGAAATGGACAAGCGGCGTTTCAGGGAAGTTGGAGCTATTTCCAACATTTCAATCCCCTTGTCAGTAGGCGGAACTGTTGTTGGGGCGCTAAGTTTTAGTTCCGGCTTCCCAAGTGAGCCTTGGCCAGAATCGTACCTGGAACGTTACAGGCTCCTGGGAGATGTGTTTGCTAACGCTCTTATGAGAAAACGTTCCGACAAAGCCCTTCAAAAGGCGTTTAACGAGATACACGTCCTCAAAGAACAACTGGAAGCCGAAAATGTCTACTTGAGGCAGCAAGTCAGATTATTCCGAAACTTTGAAGATATTGTCGGCAAGAGTCAGGCAATTCAGCATGTTTTGAGACAGGTGGAACAGGTTGCCGAAACCGACGCGACAGTGTTGATTCAGGGGGAAACAGGCACAGGTAAAGAATTAATAGCAAACGCGATCCATAGACTGAGCAAACAGCGGGAACGGGTGATGGTGAGAGTCAACTGCGCCGCCATCCCTCAGACTCTTATGGAAAGCGAGCTTTTTGGCCGGGAGAAAGGCGCCTTTACAGGGGCGTCATCCAGAGAAATCGGGCGTTTTGAAACAGCGCACAAAGGAACTATTTTGCTGGATGAGGTCGCTGAGCTTCCTTTTCAACTTCAAAGTAAACTACTTAGGGTCCTGCAGGATGGAACTTTTGAACGGCTTGGTAGCTCCAAAACAATTACTGTCGATGTTCGGGTCATTGCAAGCACAAACAAGAACCTTGAAAAAGCGGTCCAGGAAGGAAGCTTTCGCCCCGATCTTTACTATCGTCTAAATGTTTTCAAGATTACGGTTCCTCCTCTTCGGGATCGAAAAGAGGACATTCCCGCCCTAATATGGTGGTTCGTCAATAAATACGCGAAAAAGATGGACAAGAAGATTGAAACCATTCTAAAGCAGGCCATGACAGCGTATCAGCAGTATCGATGGCCGGGAAATGTCCGGGAACTTATGAACGTCATAGAAAGGTCTGTGATCTTAACCCAAGGAACTGTATTAAACGCCTACATCCCAGTTGAAACTGATCCCAGCGTTGACAAGGTGTTGCCCCTTGAAGAAGTCGAACGCAAACATATCATCAAAACGCTTCAGATTACCAACTGGAGGGTCCGTGGACAAAATGGAGCAGCGGAACTGCTTCAACTCAAACCAACCACACTCGAATCCCGGATGGAAAAGCTAGGCATAC
>JARLHM010000130.1 GCA_031292235.1 Syntrophaceae bacterium
CATTTACGTAATTGGTCAGGAGGCTCGGTTTCCGCAAAATATGAACGAAAAGACCCAAAAGCGCCGCATTGACAATTAACAGGACTGCGAGTTTCATTGAAATTATGGTCTGATTTGCCTAGACGGCCACGAAACAGGCACGGCGCACACCTGCTTCATCCGCCTCCTATTAATAATGTAGGCGGCGACAAAAGCCAATCCGATTATGAGGAAGATCAAGACTTGGTAAATGGAATACTCTGCTATAACAGCCCACTGTTCACCCAAGATATAACCCATTGAAATCATGGTAATGGACCAGAGTAAGCCCCCAGTGTATGCAAACAGGGCGAACACTGGCAGCCTCAATTTTGATACTCCGGCGAAAAAAGCTGTCCAATGCCGTACGCCAGCGACGAAATATCCAAAAAGAAGTCCCCATTTTCCGAATCGGTCGTACCAGCAATTGAGCTTGTTCAACCTGTCTGAGGTCACCCTAACAAGATGGCCATACCTGTCAACGATAGGAAATCCAAAAAAACGACCGAGCGCATAACTCAAGCTTATTCCTAACAGACTTCCAACCCAGGCGGAAGCCATGGTCGGTTCAATCTTCAGGTAGCCCGCCGATACAAGATACCCGGCAAACAGTAGAATAAGATCATCAGGGAACGGCGCGCCCACGATGCCTAGCATCAATAGCCCAATAAGAGACACATACCCATATGATACAATCCAGTCCTGAAGAATTTCCATTAACAACCCAATTACATTCGTTCCCTGGTCTGCGATTCGGCGACACGCTGTCGACCAGTCAAAAGCCGCAATACGGCGAGTTATTTCGCGTCCGCTCTCACTCCGGATGATTCGACAGGTTTGGCCTCTTGAGGTGGAATTTGCGTTGATTGGGCTTGTGTCTGCTGCACAGGTTCGTCGTCCGGGTCAAGACTTTTCTTCAAAACTTTGATTCCTTGTCCCAAACCACCCATTATTTCGGGAATTCTCTTTCCACCAAAAATTACGAGCACGATGCCAAGGATTAATAGTAACTCAGTCGGCGCTGGAATGCCCATGTGGACCTCCTGTTTTTCAAATACGCGAGGTTTATAACCTCTTTTGATGGTAAGGCATTGTAGACCCGCTGTCAATCATGAACCGGGCCCATGAACCGAGCATATGATCTTATAGCAAATTTTCAAAAATTTAGAGCATAAAGGGTCATAAAAAGGCGCTTAACATTTTGCCGGTTTTCCCAAATTGCTCCTACAGTGCGTTAAATGAGTTCTTTAACAAATCTTAGCACAATAAGGGCTATCAGTGCGATAAGATAGATTCGGAGAAAGAAAAGCGCGAATCGGGTAGTTCTTGTCATTTGAATACGGGCCATAATCGCCTCCTTAGCTTCTAACTCTGGTTTCGATACCCTTCATAACGTCATTATAACGAATCGTTCCCAGTATTTTATCCTGGCCATCTACAACGGGGATCATCCGGTAATGATACTTGGCGAACATCTCAGCCAAATCCTTGCGTTCGTCGTTCTCCTCCGCCGTAACTACAGGGGCCGTCATGATCTCACCGATTGTTACGTGATCAGGAACAAGAACCAGTTCACGGAGATCAACAACACCAACAAGGACCCCATCTTCATTAGTCGCATAAATATAAGACAGGTTTCCCGGTTCGTATGATGAACTTTTCATGGAGGACAAAACTTCTCCAACCTTTGCGCCTATCGATACTGCAAGGAAATCCGGGGAGAAAATGGTCTTTGCCGTGGTTTCGTCTTCCGCGAGGATGGCGCTGACCCGTTGAGCCTTTTCTGTAGGCAGTAACCTCATTAACCCTCTAACCTGGTCATGGGGTACCACTGTAAAGAGATCCGCCAATTGATGGACCGTCATTTCGGAAAAAACGCTGCGGGCCTTTTCGCGTCGCAGGTTTCCAATAATCTGGCGTTGCGCCCGGGGTTCAGTTTCCATCAATGTTTCAGCGGCCTTTTCAGAATCCAGGGACGTGAACACGGCCTGTTGTTCGTGACCGGAAAGTTCTTCGAGAACATCAGCCAGATCTTCACTCGGCAAATCCAGAAGTTCCTTGCGAGTCAACGAAAGAGAGAGTTGGTCTTTTGAGACAGCGTCTTCAACCGACAAAGGTTGGACATATTTCCACGATACTAACTGATCTTTAATCCAGTGAAACTTCCCTAGTCCTATCCTGCGAAGGAACCCGTTGAATGAAATATCCACATCAACCAACATAAGTTTGCCCATGCTTTTAACCAGGCAAACGTCGTTTACCACTTCGACCTTACGGCCATCAATGTCCAAAATCGTTCGACCCATCAAATGCTCATTTAGAAGTATCCACCCGGGCTGATCTACGAAAGGAGGATATTGACCTGCCCCCTCAGGAGGCAGTACAAAAATTGCGTCCTCCTCAATTCGGATCACCCTCTCCCACGGTACGAATTCCGTTGGTTTTCCCCATCCATGCTCAATGTAGATCCCTACGGACTGTGGATATGGTTCACTTAATGAGAAGACAATGTCCGTCAGCTTTCCGAGCCGGTCCTTGATCTTTCCCGTGCAGACGGGTCGCTTGATCAATTCAGAGAAATATATAAGTTGATGGTTCCGATTATTTGCGGATAAGACCTTGACGCGTGACGTATTATTATTCACCGTGACCATGTTTTAACCTCCGCCATCAATCAAAAAGTTTTGGGAACAGTGTTTGCACACCCAGGAGTGTAGACATGACCGTTACGATTATCACTATTGCCCAATTGGTAATGTTTTGCGACCGCGTGTTCACAAGATCACCCATTACGGACCTATCATTAAGAAGCAGGAGCAGAAATATGAGCGCAGCAGGCAATAAAGTCACAGCGATAACCTGAACGAACATCGTAATTGTGACCAAGGGGGCCCCGGGGATTAAAACAACCGCGCCGGATGAAAGCAACATGAAAAGATAAAGTAGATAGAACCACGGAGCGTCCTTAACTTTGTGGTTCAATGAGTGAGCCCATCCAAACACCTCACCTACGGCCCAGGATGAAGATAGGGAAATACACAACGCGCCCAAAAAGCCAGCGTCGAAAAGGCCTATAGCAAATAGCTTTCTGGCCAACTCACCCTGTCCGCCGGGCAATAGAGGAACAATCGCCTCCGCTGTCTGCTTGGCGTCTTCAATAATTATTTGTGGGTGATGATAATATAGCACGGCGCCAGTGGCTATTATGATAAAGACAGCTACGATGCATGTTAGAAAAGAGCCGATCAATGTATCCCATTGACCGAACTTGATATCGTGAACATCCATTCCTTTATCCACAACAGCGCTTTGCTGAAAGAAAATCATCCAGGGGGCGATTGTTGTGCCAATATTAGCCAATATTATGAAGAGCAAATCCCCGGTCAGCCCTCCTTGCAAATTCGGGTTGTAGAACCCACGCGCCACTTCGATCCAACCAGGGGCTGTCGGTGTGTTCATTCCCCAAATGGCGGCAGGGATATAAACAAAGTTAAAGGCGCAAAAGAAGAAAGTTAATTTCTCAAAAGTCCAATATTCTCCGGTCATTACTATAATGAACAGGATGATTGTTACCCCTAGATAGGTGAGAACCGGCGGTATGCCAAAGATGCTCATCGCTTCTGTCATCCCAATGTATTCAGTTATTAAGGTCAGCCAGTTTACTATTGCGAGGTCAGCTAGAGAAAACCACCCCCAAAAAGGTCCAAACCCATCAAAGATTGCCTCGGCGTGACCTCTCTTGGTAACCGCGCCGAGGCGTACTGTCATCTCCTGAACGTAATAAGCCATAGGCAGTAAAATGATAAACATCCAGAGTAAAGAAAATCCGTATTTGGAGCCAGTGACCGCATAGGTCGAAATACCGCCGGCGTCATTGTCCGCCACCATGACGATCAGTCCCGGACCGATAACAGCCATAAAAATGACTAATCGTTTCCAGAAACGACTCGTAAGGTGGATGCTCTTGCTTAAGAAATACATCAGTAGCCTCCGTTGTCTCTGACCTGCCGGACGCCTCTTGGCTGTTTAACGCAGGCCGAACAAATCTCTGTCAATAACTCAAAAAATTACCAATAAAAGAAGGTATTATTAATGTAGAATTACAGTTATATAGGGTTATCTATGGGGATTAGGTTAAGAACTTGCTGTAGAGCTTGGGGAAGAGCGATTCCCTGAATGCTGAGCGCCGGAGGCCCAAACGGAGAGGATTTTCAGGCCCTGTAGAACAAGAACCGGGCCTCGCGCTGTAGGGAAAAAGGCGGCAAGTAAGAACGCTGCTGTTTCAAAAATAACGGGGGTTAATGTAGACGTTGGGGTTGGATTTTTGAGCTTCATGGTTCACCTCCTATGTCGGACCGCAAGGGGGCGTCAGGAAGTGAAAGCTCAGATTACACTAGATGTGTTTCACCTCGATTACCGCAAAATGTCGAGCCTGCGATCCTATTTTTTTTATTTTAGTATCAGGAACTTCTTGTTGCTCGAATTCGCAACTACTACTACTGGGGCCGTCAGAATCGGTCACTTGGTAATCCTTTCTTAGAATCTTCCAGAATCGGAACGCATTAACTTTTAACAAATTTCACATGTAAGTCATAAAGTCAAGAAGAATTCGCGAGGTTATCAAAGTCAATTTTTTAAAACATAGGCATCATCCTTTTCCTTAAGCTCATTCCGTGAGCCGACGCTTCCGGGTCCTTCGACTATCTACCATCGTTAATATCGCGCGTCAGCGCCTGACGGTCCCAAATTTGATGGTGTATAAGTGTTCCCTGTCTGTGTTTGCACGATTCATGCTCACAGTAAGGACACTCAGCCTTAGCGCATGGATCGAGATGGACCAGGACATCTGACATACCACTAAAATGCCTAGTGAAAATGGCCTCCAATTCTTTGACTTCACTATGCGCTTCCTGAACCGACAAACTGGTTGGAACTACCAAATGGAAGTCCACATTGACCCTTTTGCCCGAACACCACGCCCTAAGTCGATGTATGTCAATCCACGTCTCTTTTTTGTTAGCTGTAAGTAAATGGGAAATTTCATCAAGCAATTTGGGGTCTGTGGCGTGCATCAAACTACCAAAAGCTTTCCTCACAAGCCCAGTACCCCAAAAAACAATATTTATCCCCGCTGCGCACGCAATTATGCCGTCAAGCCGAAACCACCCCGTCAGGTAAACGAGTAATAAACCAATTAAAACTATAACGGATGTAAAAACGTCAGTCAGCAGGTGCTTACCGTCAGCTTCGAGCACTATTGATCCAGTCCTTTTGCCCACGCGTAGGAGCGCTATTCCTAACGCCAAATTGCCTGCTCCCGCTGTTATCAGGAAAAACAAGCCTTCTCCAAGGTTGGGAAGATCAATTGGATGAATTATTTGTTGCAAACCTTCAACAAAGATCCCAACTGCGGCCACCAAAATTAGTGAGCCCTCAAACCCTGCGGAGAAGAATTCTATTTTCCCATGGCCATAAGGATGATTCTCGTCTGCCGGTCTGGCGGAAACTATCACGCTTCCAAGGCCGAATCCACTTGCCACAACGTTTATAATCGACTCAAGAGCGTCGGACAGAATCGCGGACGACCCTGTTATCCAATATCCATAAAATTTTAACCCCATTATGACTGCGCCGAAAATGACAGCAGCCAGCATGATCTTAAAGTTGGACCTAAAGTCTTGCCGCTGGGATGCAGAAATAGCAATCTGGGGATCGATGTCATCGTGTCTGGAGATCGGCGCGTTGGAATTCAAATTGATATGTCCTGTTGAGTAGCTCACATATGCCTCACTTCCTTGAATTCTCTGGGGAAAAACGACCAGCCATGATTCCTGAATAGATCTAAAAACATCCTAATCACTAACTATAGGCTTTGTCATGACTTTTTTGGTTTTGTATAACGACCACATGAAGGTGGGGCTGCCCAAGTATCAGGCGCCTAGCAGCGTTAAGAGCGTCTAACTGAAATTACCACAGAGAATCTGTAGCTAAACTTTAGCAATCCGAGATGAGATATCAGCATGTCTTTGGGAAAGCAGCTTTCCGTCCTCCATTTCGAGGATGCGGTCGAATATATCCAGACTCCGGTGGTCGTGGGTAGCAACCATCACTGTTGTCCCATATTCTCGAGCCACAGTCCGGAACAGTTCCATCACTTGTCGGCCTCTGACGCTATCCAGCGCCGCTGTTGGTTCATCCGCGAGCACAAGCCTAGGTCTGTTGGCGAGGGCGCGGGCTATCGCTACCCTTTGCTGTTCCCCGCCGGACAACATGTAAGGCAAATTGCCACTTCTATGGACTACATCCAAGCTCTTTAATAACTCCATGGCCCTATTGCGGGCCGCTCGACCTGAAACATCGTTAATTTCCAGAGCAAGCCGCACATTCTCTACCGCTGTTAGAAAGGGTATCAAATTTGTTTTTTGCAAAACATAACCAATGAATCTCCGACGATATGCTCGCAGATTGACTTTTGCCGCAGGCCCGTCTGTAACGAGGTCTTCTCCGATGAAGAGCCTGCCAGAAGTAGGTGAATTTATAAGCCCAACAATAGTGAGCAGAGTGGATTTACCAGCGCCACTAGGCCCTAGCAACGCAACAACTTCTCCCGTTGACAAGAAAAAAGATACATCTTCCATAGCCGTAACTTCAGCGTTCCCACTGCCATAGATTTTTGTAAGGGATTGACCTCGAATCGCTAAAGTTGAAGCCGTCATGAAACGACCTCGTTAGGTTCAACGCTAAGCGCCTTCCATATGCCCAAACCGGCTGATAAAATCGAAATTACAAAAACGATCATGGCCAAATAAATCAAATCATCAGCATTTATTACCACTCGGCGTGGAAACATTGGGAAAACCCACTTCCCAACGTAGAAGGCAAAAATATAGCCAAGAAACCCCAACAGCAGGGCCTGCTGAAGGATAAGCCCCAGGATCACTGAATTTCTAGCCCCGATAAGCTTTAGCATCGCTATGTCGTGGATTTTTTCGAGTGTCAGCGTATAGATTATCAAGGCCATTATTATAGTGGAGATGACTATGAGAAGGGAACGGAACAGGCCAAGCTGTCGGCGGGCCCGATCGACGACGCCCCTAAGTAACAATTCGTTCTGCTGATCCCGTGTGAAAACCGTCACATCCGTCCAACCTGAAATTTTTTCTACAACCGTATTCACATTGGTTCCTGGAAATAACGTGACAAGCACAGCGCTCACATAAGGCGTAGGAAGAGCCGCAAGATTGGATGACGGCAGTAGCGCCCTTTCAAGCAAAGAAGGCAGAGTAGCCCCAATGTCTTGCTTGGCGACTCTCCAGCGTCTAGCTTCACGTTCTATGCGAATAGCTTCTCCGGAATAGTCGTACTGGATATCCAGGGCGTCCAGCAATGTGAAAAAAGCCAGGCCGTCACCAGCCATGCTCGACATGTTTTTAGTAATACCCACGACCGTGTAAACGTTTTTCCCCAGTTTAACCTTATCACCTAGCCCGAGTCCCAGAATTTGGTCGACAATCATCTCATAATGGGCTGATTCGATACGCCTCCCAGCGACTAATGGGAGCCATGCGCCCCTATCATCCGGCCACGACAAGCCCTGTATCTGCATCCGGAGAGGCTTGTCACGAAATTCTCGTTGGACAGGGTACGTCACAAACGCTCTGGCGGAAACGACCCCTGGCATGGACTTCAGTCTGTCCTCCAGGTTTCTGGGGATTCGGGATATCTCTGCAAAAGGCCCTCGCGTTTCACGCTGGACAACCCACAGATCGGCCCCGATATTATCAACCAACAGAGTGGCCTCCTGTATTAGCCCTTGGTAAATGCCCCCCATTCCCATAACGATCATCAGTAACATTCCAATCCCAAGGGCTGTTAGAGAGAATCTGGAAAGGTTATGCCGGATATCCTTCAGAGCAAGATTCATTTGCCATAGACCTTCAGACCATTTGTCAATCGGGAGGGGTCAGGGCCGGTAATAATTACATCGCCTTTGGCAAGGCCGCTCGTTATTTCCACGTTTTCAATTCCCCTTAATCCAAGGGAAACTTCCTTAAATCTTGCCCTCCCATTTTCTTCCAGGAAAACACCCGCTTTGCCTTTTTCCCAAACTATTCCCCGAAGAGGGACCTGAATTACATTGTCCTTGCTTCCTGTCTCAATGTAAACCTCTGCTCGTTGGCCTACAGCCCAGTTCTCGGGTAATGTGTCGACTCCTACGTCCACAAGGAATTCTCTGGTCTCACGATCTACTTCAGTTCCAAGTCGTGAAACTTTACCCTCATAGTTTTTTTTGGTCTCGGACCTGAAAACGACCCGAGCCGGTTGGCCCTTGATGAGCCCAGCCATAGCGGTTTCATCTACCCATGCGGAAATCCACATTTCTTTTATTGACACCAACTTAAAAATGGTGGCTCCTGGAACCACTATATCTCCGACGTCTCGGTCCCGACGGGTAATCAATCCATCAAAAGGAGCGTATATAACGGTGTCGGCCAGCCTTGCCTGCTGAAAATGAAGCCTTTCCCGGGCAGCGACAAATTGACGATTAGCTTCACTTACGGCTGCCGAGGCCCTCTCGATGTCAGCCTGGGCTACAGCCAGATTTTGAGCGTATTTGTCCATTATCTCCTGGGAGACACTCTTTGAAGAGACTAATCCAGCATATCTTTGGTAATCCACCTTAGCCTGGTCCAGTATTGCCCGAGACTTGGCTTCATCCGCCTTCGCCCGCTCAACGCTTGCCTCGCCGGCGTTTAACACTGCCTCTTGGGTAGTAACTTCTCTGATTAGGTCGGAATCATCGAGACGCGCTAATAACTGTCCCGTCTTAACCCAATCATTTTGATCTGCCAGAAGTTCAACAATGAGCCCCTGAATTTTTGAACTCACCGTAGCCTGGTAATGGGCTTCAAGTGTTCCAGTCCCCATAACTTCGGCTACTATTTTTCCGACAGTTATCGATTGAGTGGACACTGGTACCGGAGCGAAGGTTGTTTTATAGGTTACAACACCGATCAAAATGGCAAGGAAAAGCCATTTCCAGCCTTTCCGCAGGACACGATTCAAAATTGGGTTCACCTACCCACCTCTTAATAACTTGTTCAGAAGTGTAAACAGTAAAAACTTATACCAGTCTTTGAATTAATTCTCGCGATTAATTTGGAGCAATGCTATTCTACAAATCCAGTTCTAATTGAAGAGCAGCGTAGCCCGTAAGCGCCACGAACACGTTTGTCGTAGCGCTGATTTCTTAGGGCGAAGAACCCCAAATAATTGATAAAGAATTTCTAAGTAGAGTTTACATACGTGCGACGATCTTTGAATCGTTTCGACACGGCAGAATGTGATGGTTGATGTTTCGGGACCATCAAGGATGTCCTTCAATTGCGGAGAATATATACATGTCGCGACGTTTTAACAGCCTACGTTATAGATTAACTTTTCTACTTATTCTTGGCTTGATTCCATGTGTTGGGTTGACTTTGTACGGCAACATCGAACAACGCCGTCTATCTTTAATTCGCGCCCAGGAAACCGCCCTTCAATCTGCCACAGATTTTGCTGAAGTCATTGGTTTTATGATTGATGAAACTCGTCAAATGCTTGAGGCGCTGGCCCAAGAACGGGAAATACAAAATCTTGATGAGAAAGCATGCTCGGATTTTTTTAACGAAAAACTCCTTAAACACGCTTTCCCAATGTATTCCAACCTGGGCCTGGTCAATCTAAAAGGAAAGTTAGTTTGCAGCGCTTTTTCAGGATTGGAGACGGCGAGGTTCTCTGATCAACCATATTTCAAAGAAGTCCTTGAAACAAAAGGATTTTCGGTAGGTTTACTTGTAACCTGCGCACAACAGGGCAAGGGGGCACTATCTATGGGCTACCCGGTCCTGGACGATTCCGGCTCTTTGCGTGGGGTTGTCTTCGCTTACTTGGAACTGGGTTGGCTCAACCACCTTGCGAGTCATGCAGGTCTACCAACCCATGCTACGCTCACGGCTATAGACAAAACCGGGAATGTCGTCGCCCGTAGCGCTGACGCTGAAAAATGGGTTGGGCGATCCGCTCCGGACTCGGAGATCATCAAGAAAGTTTTGGCCGACGGCAAAGGCCAAACTGAAGCAACGGGCATTGATGGTGTGGAAAAGATTTATGGGTTCAAACAGGTCGGGGATTCATCTAAGGACCTTTATGTATATGTTGGCATAACTAGGAGTGGAGTTATAGCCTCAGCAAACCGCCTCTTGTTTTTCGATTTGGTTTGGCTTGCAATAGCTATTCTGATCGCTATATCAGCAGTGTGGGTTTTCACTTACTATTTAATCACCCGGCAAATGAACACATTGGTAACGGCCACCAACAAAATTGCTGGAGGGAATCTAACTGTTCGCACCGGCATGGATCGAAATCAGGGAGAAATTGGTTTTCTGGGAAGCGCATTTGACCAGATGGCTGAAGCTCTTCATGATCGCGAATTGGAACGTCAGCGCTCACACGAGGCGTTGCAAAAGGAAAAACAGTTTTCAGAAATGGTTATCGATAGTTTACCTGGAATTTTCTATCTTTTTGACGCAACCGGCAAAATGATTCGATGGAACCATAATACCGAGACCATTACAGGGTATTCGGCTGGAGAAATCTCAAAAAGTAGCCCGCTGGATTTCGTATTTGAGCAGGAACGAGATCTTCTGACCGAGCGTATCAAAGACGCTTTGGAAACTGGGGAAGCCTCGATGGAAGCGCACTACGTAACCAAGAGTGGCGCCTCTATTCCATATTATTTCACAGGAAAGATGGCGGGTATTGATCAAAATAAATGTGTAATTGGAGTAGGGATTGACATTTCAGCCAGGAAAAAAGTCGAGAAAGCGCTCGAGGATAGCGAGCGACTCCTTAAAACGATCCTGGCCGCTTCTCCGGTTGGAATTCATGTGGCGGACAAACGTGAGATCAAATGGGCCAACGACGCATGGATAAGAATGTTCGGTTACAAGGAGGAGAAAGACTACGTTGGCCAAAGCGCTAGTATACTGTATCAGTCTGATGAAGAATTTCAACGTGTAGGCGAGGCCCTTTATCCTGGGTTAGAATCGACAAATGTCACTGAAACTGAGGCGAAAATGAAGCGCCAGGATGGGACATTTTTTGACGCCATAATACGAATAGCCAGATTGCACAGCGTTGATCCGGAGAAAGAATCTATAGTCGCTGTTGTCTCGGACATTTCCGAAAGAAAACGTCAGAAACGGGAACTGAGCGAGAGTGAAGAACGTTATAGAAACCTTGTCGAAACAATGAATGAAGGTTTGGGAATGTTCGACGAAACGGGAATGGTCACTTATGTAAACAAAAGAGCCTGCGAAATGCTCGGATATAGCGGGGATGAGATCATTAAACGTGGCATCCCCGCATTTGTTTCGGGATCGAGCAAACAGGTTTTATTTGAGCAGACGGCTCAACGGGCCAATGTACCATCAAGATCTTATGAGCTTGAATGGATTACCAAGGACAACCAAGAAATCTGTACCTTGGTTTCTGCTAGAACAATCTGGGATGCCGATGGAAAATTTAAGGGTAGCGTCGCAACTGTAACCGACATCACTGAAAGGAAGAAGTACGAGCGACAGTTACAGGATTCCGAGAAGAAAATGAGGCTATTAATCGAACAGGCGCCGATAGGTATCGGGATCTTTCAAAACGCAAAATACGTTTACGCTAATCCAGAGCTTGTTACCATATTTAATTGTCAGCATCAGGATGAAATAGTAGGGAGACCTCTAACGGAGTTCGTCGCCCCAGGCCATCAACGTTTATTCATTGAACGTTACAAGAGGTTTCTGGCCGGGAAACCGACCAGACCTTCATACCAAATGGAAGGTTTTAAGAAGACGGGCGAACTATTTGACGTGGTTCTCTGGCCAAAGAAAATTGAATATGACGATAAATCGGCAATCCTGGCATTCATGATGGACGTTACCGAAAACAAAAATCTGCGAGCACAACTCATGCAAGCTCAAAAGATGGAAGCCATTGGGACATTGGCTGGAGGCATTGCGCACGACTTTAACAATCTGCTCCAGGTGGTCGTCGGCTACTCCGAGTTGATCTTAATGGATTCAAGTCTGTCGGACAAACTCAGACAGAGCGTAAAATCAATTAACAAAGTGGCGCTAAATGGAGCGGACCTGGTTAGGAGATTACTAACATTCAGCAGGAAGACGGAAACAGCTCCCAAGCCTCTGAATCTTAACGACGAAATTATACACATCAAGAAGTTACTGGATCGCACGATTCCAAAAATGATCGAAATTGAAATCGGCCTTCAGAACGGATTAAACACAATCAATGCGGACAGTTCACAGATAGAGCAAATAATGATGAATCTGGCGGTTAACGCCAGAGACGCCATGCCCGACGGAGGACGATTGGTTATAGAAACTGAAGATGTCGTTTTGGATCAAGCCTATTGTTCCGGGCACATTGAAGCCACGCCAGGCCCATATGTATTGGTCTCTGTATCTGACACAGGCATGGGGATGGATAAAAAGACGATGGAACGTATTTTTGAGCCATTCTATACCACTAAAGCTCCAGGGAAAGGTACTGGGCTAGGCCTTGCAATGGTTTACGGTATTGTGAAGCAGCATGGCGGCTACATAATCTGTTACAGCGAGCCTGCCATGGGGACGACTTTCAAGATCTATTTCCCTGCGCTCGTTTCAGACGTAGTTTCCGAAAAACTGACAGGGTCTCTAGAGGCGCAAGGTGGGACGGAAACGATTCTTCTTGTTGATGATGATGAGAACGTGCGGAACGTCGGGACAGACCTGCTACAGGGGGCGGGATACAGTGTAATCACCGCGGTAAACGCCAAAGAAGCTTTAGAATTATTTAAAAACAAACATAGTAGTATAGCGCTTGTAATCCTTGATCTTATCATGCCGGAAATGAGTGGCAAGGAATGCCTTGAAGAACTTCTCAAGATTGACTCTAACGTGAAAGTCCTGATGTGCAGCGGTTATTCCCCTAATGGCGCGGCAAAAGCCGCTATAGACACCGGGGCCAAAGGGTTTATAAGTAAACCTTATAACTCAAATGAAATGCTTGCGCAAATCCGTACAATTTTAGGTCCCACAAAACCGCAAGCATATGACAATCCGGAAAATTAATACGGAACCTTCCGCGCTGATCGTGGTCTGTATGGCATAGGTAATAAAACAGAAACAGCAAGAAAGGATCTTATGGTATGGATTCTATTATTGATTCGTTGATTGAGTTGATTAACGCCGCTCAAAGGATTTCAGACGGTGGATTTGATATTAAGGCGTTTCTAACCTGGAAATCGCTAGTGTTCATTACTCTGGTCAGCCTACTCGGACCATTTAATTACTATACTCGACAATTCTGTCGTTTCACTGCGGACTCTAGCCGCAAAGGACTTATGGCTGGGGAGGGAGTCTTGGTTGCGGTTAAGGAAGAACTGTCGAAACGGGGGTTTTCATCCAAAGCGCTGGAGTGTGTTCCTGAAGCATGTCAGACTGGCGAGGAAAATACGCCGTGGGTCAAGCGACGAAAAAAATGGTATTCTTTCGATTCTATAAAACAAATTATGTGTAATGACTAACTTGAGAAATTGACCCTTTTTCTTAGAAAAGGCGATCCGAGCTTTGCTCCGATTGCCTTTTGAATTATCTAACATCTCGCCTGAATATCAATTCCACTCAAACCGTCTGTACTTCAATTTCGGAAATTATGGTCAGAACATTGATTGATTGTGCGCTTTCTGGTAGCATGGATCAATTCCGATAAAACACACATTCCGGTTTTAATTGTGTTTTCAAAGGGGCTAAAAGG
>JARLHM010000131.1 GCA_031292235.1 Syntrophaceae bacterium
ATGAACGGCTACAATACCACCAAGTATGGCCTTCTTGCCTATTTCTATATGGCCGCCAAGATGTGCGGAATTGGCCATAATGACACCTTCGCCAAGGTCACAATCGTGAGCTACATGGCAATAAGCCATGAGATAGCAACCAGGGCCTATTGTCGTGGCGCCTTTTCCTCTAACTGTCCCTCTATGAATGGTTACGTATTCACGGATTAGACAACCCTGACCTATCTCGACCCGAGTGTCTTCACCTCTGTAAGACAGGTCCTGAGGAGGAGCGCCAATTGAAGCAAACTGGTATATTTGGGTATTCGCGCCAATTTTAGTGTTCCCGTCTATGACAACATGGGGCCCAATTTTAACCCCGGGGCATATCTGAACTTTTGGACCAATAATCGAAAAGGCCCCAACTGACGCTGTTGGATCAACAATGGCGCCAGGCTCAATTATGGCTGTGGGATGGATCATAGTCTGTCCTTACTCTTTTGCAGCACAATTCGTTCCAAATTTCTTATTCGGTCCAGCATTTCCGGCAAACGCTTAAATAGCGACTGTACCCTCAAAAACAACTTATGAGGCATAGCCGGTATGGAACCTGCCATTACGGAACCATCTGGAACGTTGCGGTATATTCCTACACGAGTCGCCAGGATTACTCCGTTCCCAACGGACACGTGGTCTCTAACACCAACCTGCCCAGCCACCATTCCAAAAGATCCAACAGATGAACTCCCCGCTATTCCAACCTGTGAGGCTATAACAGTTCCCTGGCCTATGGTGACGTTGTGGGCAATTTGGACTAGATTGTCGATCTTCGCGCCTCTGCATATTCTTGTAACACCAGCGAGCGCCCTATCTATGGCTGTTAACGCGCCGATTTCAACGTCATCCTCAATTTCTACAGACCCGCTGTGAAACTTCTTGACGTTCACGGGAAGGCCGGAACTATCGATGTCACGAGCATACCCAAAGCCGTCGGAACCAATAACGGAGCCAGCGTGAATTATGACGCGAGAGCCGATTTTCACTCCGGGGTAAATCGTGACGTTAGGAAAAATTGTCGTATCATCACCAATGATGACCCCTTCTCCCATCACTGTGTGCGAACCAATTGAAGAACCTGAGCCAATAATGCAGTCTTTCCCAATCACAGCGAACGGATCTATTGAAACTCGTTCTCCGATCTTGGCTGAAGGATGAGCCTGGCAATTCTCAGATACAGCGGGATCGGTTCGGTCTGCGTAACCATAGAAAAACTTTGTCAACCTGGCAAAGTCGGCTTCAGGGTTCGTGGATTGGATGAACGGTCTACCACCGGGAAGTGACATGCCTTGCGGAACCAGCGCAGCGCCGGCCTTGCTGGTTTCGAACGAAGACAGAAATTTAGCCTCTGCAATATACGTCACATCTCTTTCTGTAGCAAATTCCAGAGGCTTCACTCCAGAGATTCGCGGTCCCGGGGTCTCTGACGATTGTCGGCCAAGAAACTCCGCTATTTCTGTTAAGTTCAGGATCATCAACTACAGGCGGCCTATTTAGGCTTAGGTTTCGGGTGCTGCGCCGCCGGTGGAGTGGCTGGTTTTCCCTTTTCCGCCGCAGCGGGTTTTGATCCCGCACTGGAGTCATAGAGTTTTGCGACCTCTTCCGTGATATCCAGTGAATCGTCCGCCGAAAGAATGGCGCTCGTAGAGTTGAGAATAAGCGAGAGGTTCTTTTGCTTTCTCAAGGCACCGATTATCTTTATGAGGTCCCGCATCATTGACTCATCAAGGGCCCTAGCTTCATTTTGCAGTTCGGTCTCCGCCTGTTTCTGGGCCAGCTTCAATTCCATTTCTTTCATCCCAAGTTCTTTAATCTTGTCGTTACGCGTCTCTTCCTTGAGCATCGGACCTTGTTTTTGAAGCTGATCGGACAGGGCTTTCAGTTCATTCTGCTTCTTTTCAAGGCCGGTTCTCTTAATGTTGTTTAGTTCAGAGAAACGTTTCTGCATCTCCTGGATACGCTTAGATTTTGCTTGGAACTGCTGAAGGTCAACGTAAGCGATGGTCAACGGATTTTGCGCAAAACTCGTTCCAAAAGCAAAAACGAGTAGCAAGGTGGTTGAGAGAAAAATTAAAGCGCTGCGGCGAGCCATGGATTAAACTCCTTTCAGATTTGTCCTAATTAATTGGTTTCAAAGGTTGAGAGACGAATCACTGAACCGGTTTGACGCTAGGTGTGATTTTCTATCAGAATAATTGGCCCATAGCAAAGGCAAATGCGCCAGGGTCTTCACCTCTTTCAGGATTAAGTTTCCACCCATATTCGATTCTCAGCGGCCCCATGGGTGATATCCATCTTACCCCCAAACCGATTCCGGCCTTGACATCCGTCATAAAAGGACTATCAGCGACATTCCAGGCATTTCCAATATCAAAGAATGTCACTCCATTAAGTTTCAAACTATCCACTAAAGGGAAGAGGCACTCAAGGTTGGAAAACATCGCCCTGTCTCCTCCCATAATGCTGCCGAATCTGTCGCGGGGACCTACTTCGCCGACTTTATATCCCCTTATGCTTTGGATTCCGCCCAGCAGGATGCGACGATCAAAGGGTATCGGATCTCCATTTGACTCCAGCAACATTGAAGCGTTAGCCCTCAGTTTTAGCACTGCCCTCCAAAATAGAGATTTGTAATAGATGCCCTCTGTATAACAGCTTGAAAAAGCCACATCACCGCCAAAACCGGAGATCCGGGCGCCAAATGTAAGTTTGGTCCCTGCGGTAGGGATTACAGAGTTATTCCTGGTGTCCCTTCCAATATTAAAAGAAACGGAGTTCTCTGAAATGTTCAAATATCTTCGGGCATTAGTGTTATACTTGGCGTAATAAGCCACAACAGACTGAGCAAACATCTGTTGAAAACCCGACAATTTGCTGGAATCCCTAGCAAATCCGGTAGACATCGACCATAGTCCATATAAAGGATATGACAAATATAAACTGCCACCGTTGCTGTCCCGGACATACTGTAGTTCTCCCTGAACAGACTGGTAGCCTCTAATGCTTGCTGTCACAGGGTAGTCAAAAATCCATGGATAGGTTAATGAGCCCTCATAATTGCTCCTACGGGCGGACAGATTCGCCTTGGCGTTTGCTACGATGCCCATCCCAAAAAGATTTCTCTCTTTTAGATCGATGTTGCCCATGGCCCCATCCTGCGAAGAATAGCCGAGACCGGCAGCTAAAGACCCTGTCTTCTTTTCTATAACTTCTACAGTTACATTCATCGTGTCTGGACGGGACCCCGGCGAAGTTTTAAGCTTCACGGCTTCGAAGAAATCCATTCCTTCGAGGTTGTTTTTGGTGGCTTCAAAACTGTCAGCGTTATAGATATCACCCTCAGCTATGGTAAGAGCGCGCCTGATTATCTTGTCACGGGTCCTATCGTTGCCTGTAATATCCACGCGCTCAATAGTAATTTTGTCACCTTTGGTTATCTTGAAAATAAGATCAACAAAATCATGTTTTTCGTTGATTTTCTGAATGGGCTCAACATCAGCGTAGGCATAACCAAGATTATTATAAAGTTTCGTTATGGTTTTAATGTCGTCGGCTAGGGCGGATCGTTTGAACCACGTATGAGTTTTTGATTCCAGCATTCCCGTTAACTGTTCGGCCGGAACAACCAGATCGCCTTCAACGTTGACCTTTCTGATCTGAAATCTGTCACCCTCCCTTATGGGATAGGAAACCTTGACTCTGTTTCCCTCGATAGAAATTTTTGGGGCGCCCACCTGGACATTGATGAAACCATGCTCCAAATAGTAGGCGATAATACGCATCCGGTTTTCATCAAGTTTTTCCCTTGTAAAAGTGCCTGATTCATCCAAAAACCAAAACCAGCTTTTCTCCTTTACGGTCATTATCTTTTTGATGTCTTTTGCCGGTAACTTGGACCGTCCCTCGAGATCTATGTCTGTTAGGTAGCTCTTGTTACCTTCACTAATCTTGAAGGTTAGACTCGCCTCGTTAGGGGTCAGCTCTTTAAGATCGTAATCGATAGTTGGCTGATAGTATCCTTCCTTTTCATACATCTGTTTAATTTTAGCTACATCGTCGCGAATTTTCTGAAGGCTTGCGACAGTGAACGACTTGGTGGTCAGAGCGTCGAGAATTTCGTCCTTGGAAAAAACCTTGTTGCCTTCAATGTTAATGGTCTTTATGGAAGGTCTTTCTTTAAGGGTTATGAGGAGGTCCATCTCCCCCTTTGAGTTCTCTTCCGCCTTGATCTGGACATCATCAAAATAGCCCATCGAATATATTTCCCGAATGTCGTCACTCAAGGCGCTCTTGCTAAAAGGGGAGCCGGTTTTCATTTGGAGTTTGTTCAGAATAGCTTCCCGTTGAATTCTTTTGTTGCCCTCAATTTTAATTTCTCCGACTTTAGGCCGGTTTAGAACAGTGCCACCAATATCGTTAGCGACTTCTTTCATTTTAGTGGCAAGGTCCTTAAAATCTCTACCAGTAGTGGAGAAGAACCTGGGCTTTGCCCCTGGTTCCGCGAGAAGAACATAGACCTCAGATGAAAGGCCGTCCTCCAATTGTGTGACATCGCCCCAAATTACGGCTTGAGCGCCTGCCTTTTCGGCGATCCTTATCAAACGTTGAGGATCGACTTTCTTTTCCTGGACCGCTGACAAAAAGGGCATTCCGGGGATTACTTCAATGTCTCCGTCCCGTGACAGTTCGGCCGCCAGGGCGCCAGCCATTTCGTTGCTGAACTCGTGCGCCTTAAGCCCCTTGGTTATCATCTTGAAAGGGAAGACAATAATCTTGTCAATTTTCTTTGCATGAGAATCTGTGGAGATGGCTATTAGAGAGACGATAATGCCGCACACCAAGAGGGCCTTGTTCATTGAAGCTCCTCTATTCTGCCGGCACATAGTGTTACACGCCTGTCCATGGTTTTCGCCAATGCTTCTTTGTGGGTCACAACGATCAATGAGGTCTTCCTATTAAGATTGAGGTCCCTCAGAATTTTTTCTATTTCAGCCCCGGATTCCGGGTCAAGGTTACCGGTGGGCTCGTCTGCAAGGATGACATCCGGGTCCATAACCAATGCACGGGCAATGGCCACACGCTGTTGTTCACCACCTGAAAGCTCGCCTGGGCGATGACTTAATCTGTCAACGAGGCCAACGTCAATCAGAAGCTGCTCAGATTTGGATCGTAATTCTTTGATGTCATTGCCTGCGATAAGACCTGGCATGGAAACATTCTCGAGAGCGGAGAATTCCGGAAGCAACTGGAAGAATTGGAACACAAAACCAATTCGCTGGTTCCTTATTTTAGCCTTCTCTTTTTCCCCCAGGTCTCGAACATTTACTCCATCGAGGAAAATCGTGCCTGAGGTAGGCTCATCCAGTAAACCCAGCACATGTAACAGAGTCGTCTTGCCAACACCTGATGGCCCTGTTACAGCTACACTTTCTCCATGGCGCACTAATAGACTGACACCCTTTAGAACTTCGAGTTCCCCGACCGGATGATGGTAAGCTTTTCGTAAGTCTGAGAGTTGATAAATGTACGCGTCATTCATATCTGAGCGCCTCCGCCGGTTCCAGACGAGCCGCTCTATAGGCAGGGTATAAAGTAGCAAGGAAACATATAGTCAAGGCTACTACGCAAATGATAACAACATCCCAAGGGTATATTGCTATTGGAAGCGTGGAGATCGTGTAAATTTCTTCGGGCAGTTCTATGAAAGGATATTTGGCCAGAAGCGCCCCTCCCATCAAGCCGGCCGCAGCGCCCAACAATGTCCCAGCAGAGCCTACAATCATACCCTGTGCGACAAATATTCTCATGATACGATCCGATGTGGCGCCGAGGGATTTCAATATGGCGATATCCCGACTCTTTTCTATGACCAACATAATTAGAGAAATAATAATGTTAAACGCCGCCACCAGGACGATGAAGGTCAGGATGATGAACATGGCAATTTTCTCAAGTTTCAGCGCGCTGAACAAATTCCTGTACATATCTCTCCACGTCCTCGTCCAATATGGTGAACCAAGAGTAGATTCGATCCGGGAAGCTATTTTGGGAGCGTCATAGATATTTTTTAAATTTACCTCAATTCCTGATACTCCGGAACCCATTTCAAAGAACTGTTGAGCCTCTGCAAGACCCATATAGACCAAGTTGGAATCAAATTCGTACATGCCGGATTTAAAAATTCCGACCACCCTAAAGTTCTGAACTCTTGGGATGGCCCCTATGGGTGTCCTTTTGCCTTGAGGAGAAATTAGCTGGACAGTGTCTCCGACTCTAAGAGCGTTTGCGGTGGCAAGTTCCTTCCCTATTATCACTCCGTTATCGGCTTTGTTCGTTGTGCCCAGGTCTTGAAGGGACCCCTTTTCCAAATATTTTGAGATCGAAATGACTTGCGGCGCGGATTTTGGGTCAATGCCCCTGACAATCACGCCTCTGACCCTACCTCTGGACGAGAGCATGGCCTGGCCGTAAATGTAGGGAGTTACCGCGTTGATTCCGTTTAATGACTTAATTCGATCCATCAATTGGGTCCAGTCTGCGATGGACCTGGTCGAGTTGTTCATCACAACAATATGGGAAACCGTCCCAAGGATTTTGTCCTTCAGATCGCGTTCAAATCCATTCATAACACCGAGTACGATTATCAGAGTCATCACACCGAGCATGACCCCGAGAACACCGAAAGCGCTAATGACCGAAATAAAAGCCTGCTTGCGTTTGGCCCTGATATAGCGAAGGCCGACCCATAATTCTAGTGGCAGCTTCATTCAAGCCCTTTTTCAGGTCTCATGTGAGGAAACAATATCACTTCCCGAATTGACTGGGCATTCGTCAACAGCATCACCAAGCGGTCAATACCGAGACCTTCACCGGCGGCGGGCGGCATACCGTATTCGAGAGCCCGCAGGAAATCCTCGTCCAAAAAGTGCGCCTCTTCGTCACCGGCCTGACGCGCCCTGACCTGTTCTTCAAACCTGTTTCGCTGGTCCACCGGGTCTGTCAATTCAGTAAAGGCGTTAGCCATCTCCCGACCACAGATATATAACTCGAATCTATCTGTGGCGGTAGGGTCCTCCTCATTTCTCCTGGCTAGTGGAGAAACCTCTACAGGGTATTGATGCACAAATATTGGTCCCCAAAGGTTCGTTTCTACGACCTCATCGAATACCGCCATGAGAAGCTTGCCCAAAGAATCGCTTTTGTTAACAGATATTCCCATCTCCATAGCCTTGATAAATACGGCGTTCCTGTCTTCAATCTCATGTGGCTTCAAGGCGCCATTTTCAATGAGAGATTCCTTGACGGTAATCCGAGGCCATGGGGGGGTCAAGTCAACCTCTCTATCGCCGTAGGGCAGTTTATAAGACCCAACTATTTCGAGAGCCAGATTAGAAAGCATTTCTTCTGTCAGTTTAATCAGGTCTTCATAGGTTCTATAAGCCTGATAAAACTCCAACATAGTAAACTCAGGATTGTGTTGGGTTGAAATTCCCTCGTTCCGGAAGTTTCGGTTTATCTCAAAAACCTTGTCAAAACCTCCCACTAAGAGCCTTTTCAGATAGAGTTCAGGGGCTATCCTCAAATAGAGTTGTCGACTGAGAGCATGGTGATAAGTTTCAAATGGACGCGCGGTTGCCCCCCCAGGTATGGTTTGCATCATCGGGGTTTCGACTTCCAGAAAACCACGCGTTGCAAGAAAGTTCCTGAGATAAGATACGATGCGACTACGGGTAACCACAATTTCGCGAGACGTCTGGTTGACCATCAGATCAAGATATCGCTGCCTATAACGAATCTCTACGTCGGAAAGGCCATGCCATTTCTCCGGGAGAGGCCTAATTGACTTAGTTAGGAGAATCAGTTCCTTTACCAACACGGTTATTTCACCGGTTTTAGTTTTAAAGGGTGTTCCGGTGACACCGACGATGTCCCCAATGTCAAGTTTTTTAAACCTGTTATATTCCTCGGGACCTACGATGTCCCTTCCCAAATAGATCTGAAAGTCACCAGAAACATCGTGAACACGCATAAAGGAAGCTTTGCCCAAAATGCGAATGGCCATAATTCTTCCGGCTAGGCGCACAACATCACTTATCTCTTCGGTTTCAGAGATCCCTGAATATTTCGATTTTAGTTCCGCTGAATGGATGTCCGGACTAAAGCCTGAAGCATAGGGCTGAATTCCGGCTTCCACCAGTTCTTCAAGTTTTTTTAGACGAACATCTATTAAAGATGACGAGGAGCGCTTCTGTGAATTCGACGAAGGTTCCGACACCTGGGATAGTCTCCTGACAGTTTTCCTATGATTGAATCGGTTTTGTATACTTTTGTTAAGAAAATGTCAAGTTTAGGCGTCCTTAGCTCAAAAAGATCCCATCCCAATAGACTGAAATTATGGTAGTTTTTAAAATACTGTATTTTTTGTGGTCAAAATGATTGAAAATGTCCAGGAATTCTAAATAATGGACATATCGAATGATGGGAGTTTGAATATGACTTCACTAGTTTATATGATAGATCTCTCGGCGTCATGGAATAAAAGTGTACCCGCCAAGGTCACTGACCTATTTAATTCGCTAAACCCTGTTGATATTTTCAAACCAAAAGATCTTGTCGCAATAAAGATCCACTTTGGTGAAGCGGGTAACACAGCCCACATAAGGCCGCAATTCGTCCGTCAAGTCGTTGATATTCTCAAAGGTTTCAAGGCAAAACCCTTCCTAACCGATACAAATACACTGTATGTGGGTTCGCGCATAGAGGCTTGGTCTCATTTAAGCACCGCTTTTGATAATGGTTTCACGCGTGAAGTTACCGGAGCCCCCGTTATAATTGCCGACGGACTTAGGGGTAACAGTGATGTGGAAATTCCCTTGAATGGGGCCCATATCAAAAACGCATATATTGGAGCCGATATCCACTACGCTGACGGCCTTGTTGTAATGACTCATTTCAAAGGCCATGAACTCACTGGTTTTGGCGGAACAATCAAAAACCTTGGGATGGGATGCGCGTCGAGAAAGGGCAAGCTGGATCAACATTCCAATATTTCTCCCAAGGTGAATTCTAAGAAGTGCGTTGGTTGTGGTGAATGCGTCATTTGGTGTAGAGGGCGCGCAATTTCCCTAACCGGAGAAAAAACGACCCGCAAGGCACACATTAATCCCGAACGCTGTGTTGGTTGCGCCGAGTGCATTTTAACATGCAGGCAGGGGGCTATTTCAATCCAGTGGAACGAGTCTATCCCGACCTTTATGGAAAAAATGGCAGAGTACGCAAAGGCGGTTTTGGGTCAAAAAGCAGGCAAGTCAATCTTCATGACCTTTGTGACTGATGTTTCACCACTTTGCGATTGTAATCCCTTTTCTGATCGATCCATTGTTCCGAGTGTTGGGATACTGGCGTCCACGGATCCTGTGGCAATTGATCAGGCTGCCGCTGACCTCGTGAATCAGGCCCCGGGCAATCCCATGTCGAATCTTGAAAGTGGGTTGGAGCCGGGCGCCGATAAATTCAGGGCGATGTTTCCAAGCATTGATTGGGAACATCAGCTTGACTATGCCGAAAATATTGGTATCGGCTCAAGAAAATATGAACTGGTAAAGCTCTAACTACTTTTTAAACGAATCCGAGCAAGTTTTTTGCTAAAAACGCTTTCCCCTTATATTTTACGGGTAATAGTCTGGACTTGCGACCCGAACCTAATACCCCGCGTTGACAGAAAGCTCGTAATATTGTAAAATATTAATGTAGATAGGTAAGTATAAAGTTTTGAATCTTCCTATAATCTTTATCGAACTGTCAGAAAGGCGCCAGGAGAAACAAGATGCCAAAAATAGCGCTGATTACAATACTCTCGATACTAATACCGGCCGCATGCTTTGCACAAGGTATTCTGGAATCGGTTCTTGGGCCGGGAGGTCTCGGTGTTTGGAATGGAGGCGGTTCGAATCAATTCAACTATCAGCAATTTCAAGGACAGCAGCCAAACCAGGCTGCACAACAGGGTTATCAACAAGGCCCAAACCCCTATGCTCAGCCCAACCAGGGCTACGCCCCCCCTCCCGGCTATCCTAATTACAGCCAGCAGGGAGTATATTCCGACTGGCAGAATTCTGAGCAACCGACCAACGCCCAGCAGGGTCCTCCACCTGTAAGCTATATCGCTCCTCCTCCCCAACAGGGCCCTCCTCCTAACGCAGGGCCAATAGTGCAAGGCAGACAGCCTCAACCGGCGCCTGGTCAGTATCCTTCTTACCAGCAGCCCCAACAGTTCGATGAAAATTTGCCTGCCGGAGCGGTCCGTATCACCACACAAACCCCAGACGGCACCACAGTCCAATATTACCCCCCACAAGGCGAAGACGTGGAGGATCAGCCAGTTTCGGTCAGACATCCCAAACAGCGCCGCGGGCAGGCCGCTCCAAAGCCGGCAAGAGCCAAGAAACCGGCCCAAGAACACCAGACCTCGACAGGGACCACAGAGGGCCCTGGAACATCAATCGCCATGCCTCGCCCGGTCGAAATTCCCCAGGGTCAGGATCCTCGATCTGGATGGAATTCATTTAATAGAGGGGCGCCGGTTGCGCCTCCGGCTCAATGACCGTTGCTCCCATAAAGAATTTTTCGAGAACTTGAGCCGCTACATGTTAGTATGCTAGAAGCCAACTAATTAGTTTTACTATTGTTTTACGCCTCATCTTTCGAGTTCCCATGCTCTGCGCCGGTTGACGCTGCCTCAGACCTGGGGTAATTTGTAAAGATGCTGGAATGGCCTGTTTGAATTGGAGTTCTAATTCATGTTTGATACCCCCTCAAAGAAAGAGGCTTGCGGGATATTTGGCATATACGGGGTTGATGACCCCGCTAAACATATTTATCTCGGATTGTACGCATTGCAGCATCGCGGCCAGGAATCGGCTGGGATTGTTGTTTCCGACGGCGTTACCGTTTCAACCAAGAAGGGGATGGGACTTGTCCCGGATGTCTTCAGGAACGGAGAACTTGAAGACCTGAAAGGAAACATGGGCATTGGACATGTTCGTTATTCTACCACGGGCAGTTCAATGTTGAGAAATGCGCAGCCTTTCTTGGTTGAGCAAACAGACAGGTTTTTCGCTCTTGGGCATAATGGAAATATAGTCAACATTTCCAAACTCAGACGCAAACTTGAGTCAGCCGGAGCAATATTCCAGACTTCCACTGATTCGGAATTGATAGCCCATCTAATCTTGCACAAGAAGGGACCCCTGGAAGAGAGGCTCGTAAAGGTCTTCCCGGAACTCAAAGGGGCATGGTCCCTGGTGTTCCTGAGTTCGGACGGCATATATGCCGCTAGAGATCCATTTGGATTCAGGCCCCTGTGTATTGGGCGTAAAGGAGACGCGATAATCTTCGCGTCCGAAACCTGTGCCCTGGATATCATTGAAGCTGATTATGTGCGGGATGTAGAACCAGGTGAAATAGTCATTGCCGACAAAAACGGTCTTCGTTCCATCATGGGGCCTCGCCGCAAGAACCTTGCAATGTGCATCTTTGAATACATATATTTTTCAAGGCCTGATTCCTCAATCTTCGGCCATGGGGTCTATCAGATAAGAAAATCTCTTGGGGTTCAGGTAGCCCTTGAGAGTCCCGTGCCGGAAGCGGACTTTGTGGCCCCTATGCCCGCGTCGGGCAACTATGCTGCGCTTGGTTATGCTCAGGGCAGCGGATTGCCATTTGAGTTCGGCGTTATCCGTAACCATTATGTCGGTCGGACTTTTATTCAACCTTCGACAGCGATTCGTAATCTCGGGGTCAGGCTTAAGCTGAATCCTGTCCGTGATATCCTCAAGGATAAAAGTGTAGTTGTGGTTGACGATTCAATAGTACGAGGAACTACGAGCAAATTGCGCACCAGAGCTTTACGAGAAGCCGGAGCCAGGGAAATTCACATGAGAATAAGTTGCCCTCCGATACGCTTCCCGTGTTTTTTCGGCATTGATTTTTCGAGTAAGGGAGAACTCATAGCGTGTTCTAAATCGGTTCAGCAGATTTGCGACTTCATAGAAGCGGATTCTCTGGCTTATCTGAGTCTGGAAGGCATGTTACGGGCCATGCCCATTCCGGCCAAAGATTTTTGCACGGCCTGTTTTACGGGCAGATATCCTATCCAGATCACCGATGATTCCACCAAATTATGTCTGGAAATGAACACAGCCGGACCAAGTGTATGGCCATAGTAGATCAAGATTTTTGAAGAATAAGAAGCTTTTCAGCAACTGCGAGATCCTGTGGGGAAGTTATTTTGATATTGTAATCACTGTCAGGCACGATAGCGACTTTTAGCCCCAGGCGCTCCACAAGTGACGCGTCATCCGTACCTGTGAAACCATCGGCGAGGGCTTTTTCGTGGGCTTCTAAAATCAGCGACGTTCGAAATGTTTGGGGAGTGTGAGCTAACCACAGATTTTCCCGAGGCATCGTATCGACATTGAATCCGTCAGATTTTTTCACGGTATCTCTAACTGGGCAGGCCGCTATGGCCGATCCGTATAATTTTGCTTTTTCAATAGATCCGGAAATTACCGAAGCTTTAACCAACGGCCTCACACCATCGTGAATCACCACGAAATCGGCATCCTCAGCTAACTTTAAACCATTGAGAACAGATTGCTGCCTTGTTCTGCCGCCTTGCACGATATTCCTTACTTTTCTAAAACCATAACACTGAACAATCTCAGACAAACAGTAATCGACATGACCTCCGGGGGTTGTCAAAACTATGAAGTCTATTTCCGGGTGTCTCTCAAAGATACTAAGAGTTCTCGCCAGTATTGGAACACCGGCTAACCTTAGGTACTGCTTAGGAATATCGGCCCCCATTCTGGATCCAATGCCCCCGGCCGTAACTATAGCTGCGCATATCATAACGGTTCTCAGACTTCTTGTAGAATTTTGTAGTCGGTTGAACTATCTTACGGTCGAACCTGATTTCAGGTCAAGTAAGCATGGAGGAAATGCAAGTGGAAACGGATATCGAAAAACAAATATTGGATCGCATTAAAAACCCCGGTTGGGTAACAACACGTGGAATACTGCTCGATCCCGCCAGCCCGGCTGATTCGGAAGAAAATTTAAAAATTCAGACGGTTATGCGTTCGCTTTCTGATAAGGGTATGGTAACGCTGTGGCGTCTTGTTCTGGAAGCGGACGGCACGGAATTAATGGCGGCGGCGCGGCCCGATCTTGAACTGGACAAAGACCTCGAACGTCGCGGCGCATGGGCTAAAGCCGTACGATATTAGAAACGTATCTTACAATAGTTTTCTTGCGCCTCGCCTAGAAAGCGTCACCCGTTATATGAAAACATTATGGGACAGGGAAATTTTTGAGAAATTCTCCCAAGAGCGTCTTGTCAATGCGGAACGTTTCGTATGGATCGCTACCGCAAATATCAAGATGACCTTCTTGAAATATAAATCGAAATTCGTGTCTTTCCCTGACATCATGGCAATACTCATAAATAGTGGCGTTTCTTTCAGAATCATACATTCTGAAGCTCCTTCCAAACCTTTCAGAGATCGTTATGAAAGGATTGACATCAAAGGCCGACTTAGCGCTGGAGTTGAGTTTCTACAATGCCCAAGAATGCATGCTAAGATCTTCATAATAGACGGATCTTCAGCTCTGGTAGGTAGCGCTAATTTGACAGGAGCGGGTATTGGGGCTAAGAGTTGCAAGAATCGAAACTTTGAGGTGGGATTTCTGCTTGAGGGCGAGAATGCTGTCGAGCCTTTCATGAATTATTTCGATTTCATATGGATGGGCGGCCAATGTCGGCAATGTGGGCACAGAACTATATGCCCCTGCCCTGCGGATTCATGACTTAACAGTTGTTAGAAAGTTCCCGCG
>JARLHM010000132.1 GCA_031292235.1 Syntrophaceae bacterium
ACCGAACCCATTCGAGATTACGATTCTAAGGTAATAGGGGCTATTCAGGTAGCTACTCTCGAAAGGCCTATTCTATCGGTAGTTGATCGTCTTGTCGGCGCCTTCCTGATCATTGCTCTTTGCGGAGTCATTTTGATGGGCGCAATATCCTATTTCCTGGTCAATTGGATCACCAGACCTCTCGAGCAAATGCTTAATGCCGCAAAAAGGGCCGCTGAAGGAGATTTGACACAGGAAGTTCCTGTCCTCGCTAGAGACGAAGTAGGCCAACTTGCGGCGACCTTCAATTTGATGATCAGAAATTTGGCGGAATCAAGAAAGAAATTGGAAGAATGGGGATCGCAACTCGCTTCTAAGGTCGCGGACCAGACAGGTCAGCTTGACCAGGCCAGGGAGCAGGTTGAACGGGTCAAAAAACTTGCGTCGTTAGAAAAGATGGCTGACGGTATGGCGCACATAATGGCCCACATATCAGACCCTTTAATAGACATGCCAACAGGTGAAGGGGCAACGCTCACAAGTTCAAGAATCCTTATGGCCGATCCTGACAGTAATGTTTTGGATATCTGCGAGCGTGTGCTTGAGAATGACGGGTTTGCAGTAAAAACCGTACAATCTGCTTCAGAGGCCTTATCTGAACTTGAACGGGAACTCTACGACGTAATCATCACCGATATAGAAATGCCGGAAATCGGTGGGAAAGAGCTACTAAAAGAGATTAAAATAAGGCAGCCGGACATTCTTGTCATTCTAAGCGCCTCTTTCAAAGCGACAGAAGAAGCTGTTGAAACCGTCAAGCTGGGAGCCTACGACTACATCCCCAAGCCATTTGGCCCTCATCAGATACTCCTAATGGTTTATACCGCGTTGCAAACCAAGTTGATCCTGGCCAAGACGAGACGCGAACACGCGGACCAGAGAGCGGAAACCATCTTCCAGCAATTGCCCGTCGCCATTGCTCTGGCTGATGACGCCCACAGAGTCGTATACAACAACCGCGCATTTCTTGAACTGGCGTCGAAAGAATCGCAGGAAGATGTTCAGGGCAAGAGTTTCAGGGACCTTTTTGGTATAGATCCTCTGGATAACGCCGATGAATCCGGAGGTTCTCAATGGCTTAAACTGGAAAAGGTTGGGAGAACCGCCAAACTTTACAACTTTGGTCTGCCTGAAGAGGACCTGAGGGTCCTTATGCTACTGGACATCACGGAAACGGTGATGAAAGATCAACAGGCGGATGTCTTCAAGACTGAAACTATTAATAAGGCTCATCAGGTTATTCACGAACAGATGCGCGTAGCCCAGGAAATTGCAGGTTTATTGGGAGAAACCGTAGCAGAGACCAAGGTGGCTTTATTTGAACTAATAAAGCTCGCAGGGGAAGGGGGAGCGACCAGATGAGTCAGCCTCTTTACATTGAATCGGGGGGCGCGTCTGTTTGCAAATTTGGTGAGATCCTTTGCGGAGATTCCCTTTCTGTATCTTCAATAGGCGACGGGAAATTGATGGTTTTGTCGGATGGCTTGGGTAGTGGGGTAAAAGCGAATATTCTGGCTACCTTGACCACAAAGATAGCTACTCGACTTCTCGAGAGGGGCCTTCCTCTCGAAGAGGTGGTAGAAACTCTCACGGATACATTGCCGGAGTGCAAGGTCAGGAAGATAGCCTACAGCACTTTTACGTTGCTAAAAGTTAAGGAAGACGGACGAGTATACCTTGCTGAATTTGATAATCCTCCAACCTTTTTCCTCAAGAGGGGATATGTAAGCAGTTTAAATTACAAAGACAGAATTATAGGCTCACGAAAAATACGAGAAGCCCATGTTCACGCGGAAGCCGGCGATTGGCTCATAACAGTTAGTGACGGAGAAATTCATGCCGGCATAGGTGGTCTCTTAAATCTGGGTTGGGATTGGGAAAAAATTGCTAAGTTTCTGGAAACACAGGTTTATGAGGATGTATCAGCCCAAAAAGTAGCTCAAATATTGGTTGATCAGGCAAGGCAACTCTATGAGGACCGTCCGGGCGACGACACGACCGTAGGAGTACTCAAGATCCGGCCCAAAAGGTTTGGAGCTTTCATGATAGGGCCACCCGTAAGACGCGAGGATGACACTGAAGTTGCAAAACGCTTTCTTTCGCTGCCCGGAAGAAAAATTGTCAGTGGAGGAACCACGGCGGGCATACTTGCGAAGTTCCTCGAACGGGACGTAACCGTGGATTTGTCCACGATGACGAACAAGATTCCACCGATTGGAAAAATGGAAGGGATTGATTTGGTAACAGAGGGGGTTCACACTGTTAACCACACTCTTGAAATTCTTCAGAAGATTAAAGATATTGATGAATTGTCAGGGCTACGTGATGGCTCAAGCTTGCTGGCGAGAGAGTTTCTTTTTGCTGACTGCATTAACATTTTCCTTGGTCAGGCAATAAACCCTGCCCACCTTAACCCCAACCTACCACAGGAGATGGGGTTTAAAAGTCGAAGCGTGCAGTCCATCGCATCAATGTTGCGCGTTATGGGAAAAGAAGTAATTTTAGAAATTCATTGAAACGGGGCCTTAAGTTTTTACGGCCGAATTTCAAACACTAATGGTTTAGATTTGTTCCCGATGTTTCGGTCTTGTTAACCTTGGAAGACAGCGCCTGAATTTGAGTTTCAAGCTTGCCTATCCTTTCCAACAGGGCAGTATTGACTCTTTCCTGGTTTTTAGAAATGGTATCTGATGATTTGGTTGATGTATAGGGCTGTTTTAACTGGGCCAATTCCTCTTTGATCCCCTGTAAATTTTTAATAATAGCCCTATCGCTATCTATGAAGGTTTGAGCGTAATTCTGAACAGCCCTTTCTGTTGAAACCCCTTTCTTATGAAAGTCAGACATCATTCCTTCGGATTTTTGCTGGAGACCTTCAGCCGTGTCAGCCATACGCTTTGTGCTGAACGCCATCTGTGGCATTGCTGAGGCCACGACACCCATGTAATAGGTCATTTGATCCATGTTGCTCTGCATTCGACTTATCGAGGCGCACCCTGGAAGCAACGCGGTCGAAATAACCATGCAAAGAAAGATCTTGAACAATCTTGTGATATTGGGTTTCGCCTTGGTCTGGTTGGACCCAATACCGCTGGAATGTCTTGCTCCATATGGATTAACTAGTCTTTCCACTTGTATGTCCCAAACCTTTTCGGATCAAAGAGAGCATTGGCAAGCTCAACGCCAAAAACAGCGTTCTCCTGTCTAACAAGAATACGAATATTCCTTTTGGGCATTGTGATCTCTTCTTCACGAGGGAATTCCCGTCCGTCCTCGGTCTTGAAGAACTCTATTACCCTGTACGTCCTGTTGACTTTTTTGCTGGAATCCATGTCCTGAGATTTTACAATAGTAAAGTCCTGTTTACGAACCCAGGCAAGACGTTCACCCTTGTCATCGGGCCTGACAAACTTGATGATCCAACAATCCTGGCCGCCAACCTTTTCTTCCCCAGCGATAGAGTATTTTTCTTTGGGGTTTGGTACAAAGCCAAGAATATCATCGGTATTTAATCCCGTTCCGCCTATATCAGACGATGGATCGTCTGTGACTACAGGTATGGTTTTTTGGGTCGCAGGCAAATACATGAATATTTTGGGCGCCTGTTCCGGTCTGGTCTGAAGTAAGAAACGCAGGCCCCTCGATTCCTTGGGTTCATCAAAATCGAAAAAGAAATCAGACTGATCCCCTATTAGCTTGCCGCAAACCCAGAGAGTTTGCGTAGTCGGAGGTTTTTTGCCCTTGAATGTTTTAATGGTGAGGGCCGCCCGAAAACTTTCCTTGAACCCCTGTTCCGCGACTTTTTTCAGTATTTCTTCGGCTGTCATGTCGCAGAAAACGGTTGACAGGAAACATGTGGACAATAGAATCGAAATGATTAAAAGAAAAAGATTGTGCTTCATAATCTTCAATGGCTGCCTAAAGGAGTCACTCCAAATAGATTAAAGTTACATCTCTAAGAATAAAAGTAACTTGTTATGATTACAAATATAAAGATGCTAAGTTATTGAACCAAGGATAGCACAAAAGCACCTGTTTGGTCAAGAGTGTCTGATCCTGGATTCTAACGGATTTGCCTTCAGGTTCTTATATGGTCGACCAATTTGGATACAAGAATCATAAGGTCTAATGGTGATGATTAATGAGTGACACCAATTCACCTTTGACGGTTTGCCCCGTGATGGGTATAACTAATAAGAAATAATGGTTTGCGAGGGTGAAACATGATAAGGTGCCTGTTTTTCGCTATGAGCATATATGGCTGTATCCTAATATTTTTCGATTTAACGGCTTTTGCTCAATGGCCTTTAGGAAAAGACCTCTCCCCTGCGATAGTAAAAGGCGGAGAGAACTCGGGTTACTTGACGGGGTCCGGGCGCTTTCAGTTTTTTGTTTCGCCGAACATTAAAGGGCATACATTTATGCTTGATACTGAAACCGGCAGGATTTGGATTTTTAAGAAGGACAACTCCTCTGGGGACATATCATTACAACGGATCCCTGTGGACCAGCTTCACGACAATCAGGCTCACGGGGCTGTCCATCCCAAGAATTAGGCCTTTTAAAAAAGTCCGTTTGGGAGAATAGCGAAATTTATCTGTCGCCGAGGTATATGATGAAAAGAGATGGTTACAAAGTTGCGGTTGTCGGAGCGACCGGCGCTGTGGGCAACATGATGATCAAAGTCCTGGAACGAAGGTCATTTCCAGTCAAAGATATAGTGCTGCTGGCTTCTGGTAGGTCTTCTGGGCGAACGCTTGAATTCAACGGAAAGGAATATCCGGTCCTGGAACTCAAAGAATCGTCCTTTGATGGTGTGGATATAGGCCTTTTTTCTGCGGGCGGATCAATCAGCGCCAAATTCGCCCCATGTGCGGCGCAGGCTGGATGTGTAGTGGTGGACAACACTGCGCACTTCAGGATGGACCCGGAAGTTCCTTTGGTGATCCCAGAAGTCAATCCTGAACAGATTGCCAACTATACTGTCAAGAACATTATAGCCAACCCGAATTGCTCTACAATCCAGATGCTAGTGGCGTTGAAACCTATCCACGATGTCGCAAAGATCAAACGCATAGTTGTTTCGACCTATCAGTCGGTTTCCGGGACCGGCAAGGACGCTCTGGAGGAGATGTTGCTACAGTCCCGTGAAATGGCCAATAAAATTGATTGGACTAAAGAAGATGGTTTGAACAAACTGTGGACAGGACTCAAGCCTTTTCGCAAAGTAGACACTAACGTTTATCCACACCGAATCGCGTTCGAGTGTTTACCGCATATCGATGTATTCATGCCTAACAACTATACAAAAGAGGAAATGAAGATGGTGTGGGAGACTGGGAAAATTCTGGACCCAACTATAAAAGTCACAGCCACCACAGTGCGGGTACCGACATTCTTCGGTCACTCTGAGTCCATCAACATTGAAACAGAGAGAAAGCTTGGCGCTCAGGAAGCCAGAGAGCTGTTGCGAAAGGCGCCGGGTGTAAAGGTCCTTGATGATCCGTCCAGGAACGAATACCCGTTGACCGCATTGGCCGCAGGCGAGGATTTTACGCTGGTGGGCCGAATTCGAGAGGATGAGTCCATAGACAAGGGCCTCAACATATGGGTTGTGTCTGACAATATTCTCAAGGGAGCGGCCCTGAACGCAGTCCAAATTGCCGAAATCCTGATCAGTAAGTATCTCTAATCCATAGCGGAAAGGAAATGTTTATGAAATCGCTACGTGAAGCAGTCATCGTGAGTGCTACCCGCACACCTTTAGGGGCTTTCGACGGTACTTTAAGCAACATAGGCGCAACCAGACTTGGAGGCCTTGTAATTGAAGAAGCTGTGAAACGGGCCGGAATTGACAAGGCTGAAGTTGACGAAGCGATCATGGGACACGTTTTACCTTGTGGATATGGTCAAAACCCGGCCAGACAGGCGGCCCTTCAAGGAGGGCTTCCTTACGAGACTCAATGCTTTACTATAAATAAGGTATGCGGGTCGGGGCTCAAGGCTGTAATGCTAGCGGCACAGGCGATTCAACTTGGGGATGCTGATATTGTAGTGGCAGGCGGTATGGAGAACATGAGTTCCGCTCCATACTATCTTGAGAAGGCCAGGTTTGGGTACAGAATGAATAATGGTGTTTTGTTCGATCACATGGTGCATGACGGCCTTTGGGACATAGTCAATGACTTCCACATGGGCATAAGCAATGACCTATGTAGTGAGAAATATAAGGTGTCACGTGAAGATCAGGACAGGTACGCCGCTTCGAGTTATGAGCGCTCCCTGGAATCAATTAACGTGGGAAGATTTAGGGAAGAAATAACTCCAGTAGTTATCCCTCAAAAGAAAGGTGACCCCAAGGTTTTTGATACTGACGAATGTCCGAGGGGAACTTCTTACGAAGTTTTGAGCAAGATGAAGCCGGCGTTTCAAAAGAACGGTTTCGCAACAGCCGGTAACGCCTCGGTAATATCAGACGGGGCTAGCGCATTGTGCATTATGGCCGAGGAAGTGGCCCGGAGAAGGGGTTTGGAAGTTCTCGCGAGAATCGGGGCCCAAGGTAGCGCAGGTTTAGATATGAAATATGTTCTAATGGCGCCCATGCTTTCTATTCCCAAGGTGGCGGCTAAAGAAGGTATAGACCCTAGAGCGATCGATCTGATGGAAATCAACGAGGCTTTTGCAGGCTCAACTGTAGGAGTTATACGGGAGTTGGGGTTAGACGCCCAAAAATGCAATGTCAACGGTGGGTCCGTAGCTCTGGGGCATCCTATCGGCGCAAGTGGAGCGCGTGTTTTGACGACGCTTATATATGCCATGAGGGCTCGTGACGCGAAAACTGGAATGGCTTCACTATGCCTGGGCGGCGGAGAGGCCGTTTCTCTTTTTATAGATCGCTGATTGGCCTTGTGCCGCAACAGATTGTCAGGGGCTGAACTGAACTTGAATTATCGGCTCCTGATTGGTTTTGAATAATTATTTCCAGATAGGGTTTGAAAATGCTGTTGAAAGATAATCCTTACTCGTTCCTCACGGGAAGAGACCCGTTTATGCCGATGGAGTTCCAGGCGCAATCGGACCACAATCATGTGTCAAAAATCCAGTTTGAACTTAAGCATGAAGGTCTTTTAGGAATACCTCATGGCGGCGTGGGCATGGGATTGTGTCTTGACGCATGGCGAAATTTGGGACAACCTGATTATCCAGTAACGGTGAATTTCAAGTTTGGTGGATCAGGTATTTGCATCGGGGACCAAGCGGTCTTTGAAATAAATGGTCGAGACTTATCCCAAAACGGTTTGGACCTTAGGATCACTAAAGATGGAGACAGAAAGCCTTATCTTCGAGCTGAAATAGTGGCAATGAAATCCACAGGGGTTTCGGTGCCGACGTGGCTGGGCAATTATGATAATTTTCGAGCGTTGCCCTATTACAGGAATTGTTTTGTCTGCGGCCATTTCAGAAACGAGCCGGGTTTGCGGCGACGATTTCGAGTTCATCAAAACAACTCAATCGTTCAAATTACTGTTCCATGGGGATTCGATTCCGAAGATTTTGACAGAGCAGGGTCTTTCCTTATTTCCAAAGACGAGTTGCATCCCGCAGCGCTAATATCGATTTTCGACGAAAATACAGCGTGGGCGGGATTCATGTTGACCAAAGCAGCCGGCCTTTCAGTAAGACTAGAATTTTCGCTGCTTAGACCTGTAAGAAAGCACGAAAAACTCCTGTTCGTCGCGGAACCTACAGGGATAAGGGGTAACCCCGCTGCTCCTCGATTCTTCACGGCTCAGGGAACAATATTTGCGGTAAATGGTTCAGACACGGACCCGGTAGCGTTTGGAAGGGGCGAATGGATTATTATGCAACAATATACCGACCAAATAAAAAGGAACCTGATTCCGGATAACGATTGGGAATGGATTTTTATGTAGTCGGTATTTTTAAAAAAAGACCATTCCGGTCGAATGGAGCTAAAAGTGGTAGATAAAGTTACCGATGGAATATTGTGGGTAGCCGGCCGAGATAGATTTATGCCGGATTCACACATCTATGTATTAGGAGATGTTAGTTCCAATGATCTGACCATAATAGATTGTGGAATTGTCGAAATGGGGGACTATAAGCTGGGTGAATTGGAAAATCACGGGATCTCCCTAGAACAGGTCAAGAGGATAATAATGACTCATACTCATCTTGACCACATAGGCTGTCTCCGGGAATTCCTGGACAAAGGCCCTCACATTCAGGTCTGGGTCCATAAGGATGAGGCGACGTACCTGGAACAAGGTGATGACAGAATTGTCTTTGGCAACAAGATGTTTGAATCAATGATTAGGTCCCAATACTCTATTCCGGCAGGCTTTTTTCAATTTAAGGTGGATCGCAAACTGGCAGGCGGAGAAATACTGGATCTGGGAGGGCAGCAATTTAAGGTAATCCATGTTCCAGGGCACAGCATCGGCAGCATAGGATTGTATGATGAAGCACGGAAAATTTTTATTTCTGGAGACACTATCTACGCTGACGGCGCTATAGGTAGATATGACCTGTTTTCAGCCGATTCGGACAAATTAAAGGAATCGCTGGAGATTATAGCAGATCTCAAAATAGACACTCTTTTACCGTGTCACAATCGCATCGTAAAAGGTGGCGCTGATCAAATGATCAAGAATACAGTTCAACATTGGCTCCCCATGTTGAGGTGACATCGGGTTTACAAAAACAAGCGCTACTAAATATTGCTTGGAAGGTTAAGGGAATTTAAACATGGGTAAAACTGTTGCTGAAAAGATCATTGGGGCGCACCTCGTCAAAGGTAAAATGGAGGCGGGATCGGAAATAGCTATAAAGATCGATCATACTCTTACTCAGGACGCCACTGGAACCATGGTTTATCTGGAATTCATGGCAATGAAGGCCCCACGAGTCAAGACCGAAGTATCCGTAAGCTATGTGGATCATAATCTCCTTCAAACAGATTTCAAGAACGCTGATGACCACCGGTTTCTTAGGACAGCGGCGGCGAAATTTGGCGTCATATTTAGCCGTCCGGGCAATGGTGTGTCCCATCAGGTACATTTGGAGCGCTTTAGCGTTCCGGGGAAAACACTCTTAGGGTCGGACAGCCACACTCCTACAAACGGAGGTATGTGCATGCTGGCCATAGGCGCCGGGGGGCTTGATATAGCCATGGCCATGGGAGGAGCGCCATTTTACCTCAACATGCCTAGAATTGTGGGTGTCAGGCTTTCAGGTCATTTACAGGCATGGGTTTCAGCGAAAGACGTCATCCTGGAGCTTCTGCGTCGTCAATCTGTAAAGGGGGGCGTAGGAAAGATTTACGAGTATTTTGGTCCTGGGGTAGAGACTCTGTCTGTAACGGACAGGTCTGTAATAGGAAACATGGGGGCCGAATTGGGCGCGACCACTAGCATTTTCCCTTCGGATCAAAGGACCCTAGAATTTCTTGAAAGCCAGGGTAGGGGCGGTTCCTGGACTGAGATAACGGCTGATCCAGATGCTGGTTACTGCGAAATAATCGAGATTGACCTGTCTGAGCTTGAACCTATGATCGCGTCTCCGAGTTCTCCTGACAACGTGACGAAAGTCTCTGAAATTGAAGGCATACCAGTCAATCAGGTGATAGTAGGGTCGTCGGCCAATTCATCGTATCGTGATCTCATGATTACTGCCAAGGCCATGGAAGGCAGGCACTGCCACCCAGATGTAAGTTTTGAAATCAACCCCGGCAGTAACCAAGCGCTATTGAATGTCACCGCATTTGGAGGACTTACCAATTTAATCAAAGGCGGCGCTCGCATACACCAATCGGGTTGTTTGGGTTGCATCGGCATGGGTCAGGCCCCGGGCACGGGGAATGTCTCGCTTCGGACCTTTCCTAGAAACTTTCCTGGCCGTAGCGGAAGCTTCCCGGATAGTGTCTATCTATGTTCTCCCGAGACAGCAGTAGCGTCCGCCATCTTCGGAAAAATTACTGATCCCCGAAAGCTGGGAAAATATCCGGATGTTTCAAATCCCGAGAAGTATGTCGTTAACGACGAGAACCTTATTTATCCCCCAGAGTCTGGAGAAGCCATCGAAATACTGATGGGACCAAATATCAAGCCGTTTCCCGAGTTCGGGCCGCTGGAAGACGATCTCGAAGGCGTGGTAGTCCTTAAGGTTGAAGATAACATTACCACTGACCATATAATGCCCGCCGGCAGTAAAGTTCTGCCCTTAAGAAGCAATATTCCCGCAATTAGCGAGTTTGTTTTTAACATTGTCGACCCGGACTTCCCTGCTCGCTCCAAAGCGGCGGGGTCGGTGTTTGTCGTTGGTGGAGAAAACTATGGACAAGGGTCTTCTCGTGAACACGCTGCAATTGCTCCACGATTTTTAGGGGTAAGGGCTAAACTGGTTAAGAGTTTCGCACGTATACACAAAGCCAATCTGATAAACTTCGGTATACTGCCTTTAAGATTTGAGAATCCTGCAGATTACAAGCTGATAGAGCCTGGTGACAGGTTAAGAATTGCAGGAATAAGGAAGTCTCTAGAAGCGGGAGCAACGTTGTTAAATGTTACAGAACTGGGGTCGGGTAGGACAATTCCTGTGAAGCTTGAAATAACGCCGAGAGACCGCAAAATCTTACTAGCCGGAGGCTTGATAAACCTGGCTGAGTGCTGCTAACACTATTTTGCGATCTAATTTCAAATTGCTACGGATGAATAGCTTGCCCACTAGGGCTGCGACCCGCTCCGAGTCGGGCCCTTTTGGTTTTGGACCTTCCCGAAAATTTCATCAGGCTCCTGGTCCTTCAAGGGAGCGAGATCCCGCCCGTGATGGGCCCTAAAACTTTCGGCTGTTAACTTGGTGAGCAATAGTGGAACTATCCTCCCTGAATCCCAGTGCAACGACAAAATTGGAGTATTGTAAGAATATGCGCCCTGGCCGGCCTGGACCCATTCCTGGCCAGTCTCCCCTTTGTAGCTCGTCTCAAAGGTTCCATCTTTTCTAAATATAAGTTTTACAACACGGTCCTTCGCCGGAGTTTCCTGACCTTGAATGATCCGGGCGGTCAGGACCCATGTTCCAACTAACTCGGGATGAATCTCTGATGAAAATTGAGCTCTTTGTTCCTGACAGGAAATCATTAGAGCCACACAGAAGAAACACAATATATAGATGGCAAAGATACTGAGATTTTTCATCATTGTAGAAACAAACCTAATAAAAACAAAAAAAGCGATCCTCAAACAAAAGATCGCTTTTTTCCACTAAGCTTTTTAGGTTAAAAAGCTAGAATAAGTTCTTTTCACAAATTGATCTTAGAACCAGCCGCTTGAAGAGCTACTCGCAGGATAGTAACCGCTGCTTGAGGAGCTGGCGGGCCAATAATAGCCACTGCTTGAGCTAGAAGCTGGGGTGCAGCAATATGCTACTGTTCCGCTGCTGCTTGAGGAGCTGGCGGGCCAATAATTACCACTGCTTGAGCTAGAAGCTGGGGTGCAGCAATATGCTACTGTTCCGCTGCTGCTTGAGGAGCTGGCGGGCCAATAATAGCCACTGCTGGATGAACTAGCTGTATAGTTTCCGCTGCTGCTGCTACTGCTGGATGACGCATTGCCCCAGGAAGAATAGGGGGCCCAAGCATAGAATCCAAAGCCGTATGAAGCAAACAACATAACCATACCTACAACCGCGAGCGTCACTGCAAATCTTCTCATTGAAATCGTTACCTCCTCATTGAACGAGAATAAATTCGCTGTTCTCTAATCGAAAACAGTTGCTCCCTTTAATAAATCCAAAAAACGTTTCTCAATCGCTATCACGTTTAATCAATGTTGTCAATCTTTTTCTGGCTTAGCATCCGCGATACCGATCAGGCGTCAGTCAGAGGTCTCAGTCCTCACTTGACTCACACCTTTTCTCTGCTACAATTCCCCTGATTGAATTTTTTGTCAAGGAAATTTTAATATGATAAATTTAAAAATTAAACTTAATGCTATAAACAGATTAGTTGATATTATAATTGAACAATATCTGCACTCATTTTACCTTAAATTTCAGTACTGGCTCAGAAAATATGTTATTATTGGATTGAGATATATTGTAGTTTTAAAAGAGATTTTTTATTCTAGCTTGAATGCGACCAACAGCAGGAAATCCGGAAAATTGAGCTTCTCGTCTAAGATCTTCAGCCTAATCTGCGTCTTAATATCATTGTTTCCCGGCGACGTAGGAAGCGAAGTCACTCAGAGTCTTGAGTCAGATCTGTCGGCTCAGCATTCGAATTCAATATCCCAGCAAATTCGGCAGGCGGGTGAACTTGCTTTGGCCGGCGATACTGTCCGTGCAACAGAGATATTAAGGCAAGCTTTAAAAGAATGCCAAAGCACGGACGGAGAAAGCCATGATTGCGCCAACTGGCTTCGGTCCTTGCAGGGACTTAATATGATGCTGGAAAACCCGAAGAAACTGATTACCTCTAAGAATTCTATTGGTATGAGGTTGGTCAGGATACCAGCAGGGGAGTATATGATGGGGAGCCCTAAACAGGAACTGGACTGGCTCCGGCTCACTTTTCGACGGAACTGGCGCGAAGGGCATAAACAATGGTTCCAGGATGAAACCCCGTTGCATCCAATTCGTATAACCAAACCGTTTTATATGGGCGCGTATGAAGTGACGGTGAAAGAATTCAGGGATTTTGTAGATGACACGAAATATAAAACCGACGCTGAAAAAGGTGACGGTGGCATGATTTTCAGCAACAAGGAGAACAGGTGGGTTCCACAGAAAAACATGAAGTGGGATTCCGTTCCATGGAAAATAGCTGACAACCAGCCGGTTGTATTTGTTTCCTGGAATGACGCGCAGGCTTTCTGCAAATGGTTGAGCAGAAAAGAGAAACGGCATTACAGGTTACCAACGGAAGCTGAATGGGAAATGGCGTGTCGAGGAGGAGCCGTGTGGGTCCGATATTCTTGGGGGAACAAGCTCCCCGGTGATAGAGACACAAATTTTGGAGACGGGAACCCAAAGCTCCCAGAAAGTTTAACCACTGTCAACGACGGTTATGAATATGTAGCGCCAGTTGGGAGTTATCCTCCTAACGGTTTTGGCCTTTACGACATGGATGGCAATGTCATGGAATGGGTCCAGGATTATTACGACCGAAATTATTATGAGACATCACCTATCAACGATCCGCAGGGGCCAGCGACTGGATCAGGTAGAGTGAACAAAGGGGGAAATTGGTTTGCTAGTCCTGCCGATTGCAGGTGCGCGTTCAGGGGTTTTTCTGGTGAGACGATGAGTTTTTGGAACCTTGGTTTTCGTGTGGTGATGGAAGACAATTCTGCTTCAGATATTCTCAAGACAGCGAATAATTCGCCTGACAAAACAAGTCAATCTTACGAGTCTTCATCATCACCCAGCATGCCTCCTAGCGAAGAAGATGGGGTCAGGCTGTTCCGTCAGGCTATGTTTGCAGCGCAACAGCAGCAGTGGGACAATGCGATAGAAGACCTGGAAAAAGCCCTGAAACTTTATCAAAAACGTGAAGATCCCAAATGGATAGCGAGGGTAAAGGCCACCCTTGCTGGAATTTACGCTGAACGAAATCGGACGTTTAAAAGTAAGGAGCTTTACACTCAGGCTTTATCAGAATTTAGAAAGATGGGCGATACCGTTAACGCGAAAATAATTCTGGCCCGTTTGCAGGAACTGGAAACATCACCCGGCGTAAAAGTGGTAGAGGTGCAGAAAGGTAGCATTGCTGACCGAATCGGCATAGTCTCTGGTGACGTGTTGGTGGAATACGCAGGCGAGACAGGACTAAGAGTGGCGAGTCTGAAGAAATTGGTAGAGGAGTACACCCGGACACCGCAAATTACATTAAGTGTGATGAACAATAATGAACTAACGACTACGGTCGTGCCCGGCGGACCGCTGGGTGTGGCGCTTGAAGATATCAAACGCCCGCCCCGACCTGCCAGGACCCCAGAACAGCAGCAAAATCAGAGGGAAAGGAGAAACCCGAGAGACCGCAGGAACCGACGATAATATTTGAGACCAACATCCGTGTTATCTGATAGGGCCTACTTGTGAATTTTCGTAACGATTTTTTCTATTAGTGAACTTGTAGAGACACCACTTACGAGTTCCACGAATTGGACTTTGCCTCCCCGTTCGTTTACGATGTCCTCTCCTATTACCTTTTTACCTTTCCAGTCTGCTCCTTTGACCAAAATGTCGGGCTTTATTTCTTTTATAAGATTGTACGGGGCGGCTTCATCGAAAGACACTACATGATCCACAAAATTCAAAGCGGATACCAGCTCTAGCCTATCATTTTCGGTGACTATGGGTCTTTGAATCCCTTTGATTTTCCGGACGGATTTATCCGAGTTAACGGCTACGATCAAGACATCACCAAACGTTGACGCCTTGCGTAGAAGTTCCAGGTGTCCAATGTGGAACAGATCAAAACAGCCATTAGTTAACACTATAGACTGGCCCTGTAGTCTGTGGTTCCTGACAACCCTTTCCACTTCATCCCGCGAAATGATCTTTCTTCCTTGAGGCCAATTCCTGAGAGAATTGAGCATTTCATCGAGAGTCACCGAGGCCGCTCCGAAACGAGCTACAACGAGCGAAGCAGCGAGATTAGCGAGTTGGGCTGCTTCTTCTACAGGAAGCCCGCTTGCTACGGCAAGCGCCAGAGTAGCTATCACCGTGTCGCCCGCGCCGGTAACATCAACTATTTCGACAGGCTTTACGGGAAAATCCTGAACTTTGTTTCTCGTTACCAGAGTAATTCCATCTTTCCCGCGGGTCACGAGTATGCCTTCAGCCTGAGTCTGTTCAAGCAATATAGCGCCAGCTTTCTCAAGCGTCTGGGTGTTTTTTATTTCAACGCCGGAAGCAAGAGACGCTTCCCTTATATTCGGGGTTACATAAGTAGCGCCGCGATATCGACCGAAGTCAAGCCCTTTAGGATCGACGAGCGATGGAACGCCTTCAGAGCGGGCAGTCACAAACAGGTTCCTCAGAATAGTGTCGGAAAGGAAACCCTTGCCGTAATCTGAGACTATTACGGCTTTGACCTGCGGAATCACAGACTTGATATCATCAAGCACATTCTTCTCGAGTTCCAAAGGCATTAGTCCGGCATATTCCTCATCAATCCTTACTATCTGCTGATTTCTAGCCACCACCCGGGTCTTGATCGTTGTCGGCCGGGACCTTTCGGATTTTAGCCAGAAAGTGTCCACCCCGATTTCGGCGCAGTGTTTTCTGAACCACTCTCCGGCCGCGTCCGAGCCTACTGTCGCAAACAGGGCCACGGCCCCTCCCATCGAAACAACATTTCTAACGACGTTACCTGCCCCTCCAAGTCGCCTATGCCTGTCCTTGGCTAACAAAACAGGTACCGGTGATTCGGGGGAAATTCTCTCAACTTCACCTACAACATATTCGTCTACCATTACATCCCCAGCGACAAGAATAGACGCCGGTTGCATTTTATTAATCAAAGTTTCGTTCAATTCATCAGCCTCCGCGTATGCCTTTTTGAAGAATAAACGTATCTTACCATAATTGTTTCAACCGAATTTTCCAAGCTGGAACTGAAATTTGTAGTTGTACCATTTGGAAAATAGTCTGGTAGTTGATACAATGTCAAACATCGATTCAGTAAAAATCATCGACAGGCTATAGAGTTCAGGGAATGAAATGAACAAAATCCTTTCAATAGCCGGATCGGATTCCGGAGGTGGGGCCGGCATACAAGCCGACCTTAAAACCATTTTGTCTCTTGGCGGTTATGGCATGAGCGCGATCACCGCGCTGACTGCACAGAACACGTTGGGCGCGCATGCAATTAGGCTCATGGATCCCGATTTTGTAGCCAAGCAAATTGACGTCGTGCTGAGCGATATAGGAGCTGACTGCGTAAAAACGGGCATGCTGGGAAACGAGGGCATAGTAAACTCCGTCGCGGATCAGTTGACAAAGCATAGGATCGAGAAGCTGGTAGTTGATCCCGTAATATTGTCGAAGACAAATTCGGTCCTTCTTGATGAATCTGGCCAAAAAGCCATTGTCAAAAGACTTTTTCCGATTTGTTATTTGCTCACTCCAAACATCCCTGAGGCGGAAACCTTTTTAGGAAAGGAAATAAAAGATGTTTCGGATATGAAAAAGGCCGCCAAGAAGTTACAAAAAATGGGCCCAAAGTACGTCTTGGTCAAGGGGGGGCATCTGAGGGACGCACCCGTGGATGTTCTGCATGATGGCCGCCAGGACTATGAATTCCAGACACTTCGAGTTCGGACCCGTCACACGCATGGGACAGGCTGCACGTTGTCCGCAGCAATATCAACGTTACTTGCCGGCGGAATGCCGGTGATGGAGTGCATTGATAAGGCCAAGAGGCATCTTTATCGTGCCTTGCGGTTTTCTTTAGGTATCGGCAAGGGTGTTGGCCCATTGAATCATTACGCGTCGATAGCCAGGGAGATCGCAAGGACCAATGTCATAGAGGAACTGGACAAGGCCCTCCAAAGACTCAAGCGTCTCAATATCGGCTACCTAATTCCTGAGGTGCAGTCAAATCTGGCTTATGCGATCCCATACGCGGAAACAGTAAATGACGTCGCCTCTTTTCCTGGAAGGATTGTCCGGTTCGTAAATACGATCGACACCTTGAAAGGGGCAAGGTTTGGAGCTTCACGTCAGATTCATCATCTTGTGTTGGCGGCAATGGAGTATGATCCAGATCGCCGGGCGGCAATGAGCATCGCCTATTCGGCCACGTTGGTGAATAGGATCCGGTCTCTAGGGTATAAGGTGGCGGAGTTTGACAGAAATCGGACCCCGCCGGACCTTCAACTCGAAGAAGGCAGTACTCTCGCTTGGGGAGTCCAGGATGTCATGGAAGAACTCGGTAGGGTGCCTGACGCTATCTTCGATAAAGGAGCTTTGGGCAAAGTCCCCTTAATCAGGCTATTTGGTATGGACCCATCTTCAATAGTTGACCTGGTGGCAAAACTGTAAGTTGCTCGTGAAGTTATATATACGGTTTCTATGTTGCTTATGAAAGTGAAACGACTTAATTTTAAAAAACATGAAACTTGCGCATCGCATCTTTCGACTCCTCGTCCACATGGTTTAAAATATGCCGCCTAAACTCATTGATCTTCACGGCAGGACAATTGATTATCTACGTGTGTCAATCACAGATCTCTGTAATTTCAGATGCATATATTGCAGGCCCACTGAGGGTGTGCCATTAGTTCCACATTCAGATATCCTGAGATATGAAGAGATATTAAGAATCGTGATTGCGGCTAGAAATTTGGGAATTCGCAAGGTTCGCGTCACAGGCGGTGAACCATTGGTCAGACGGGGAGTAGTGGATTTTATATCCAGGTTGAATTCTGAAATTGACCTTGAAGATGTGGCTTTAACTACTAATGGATCAAGGCTCCCAGAAATGGCCAAGGGGCTTTACCGAGCGGGTTTGAAGAGGGTCAACATCAGTCTGGATACCCTTAGAAGAGACTGTTTTCATTCGATAACCGGCGCTGATGAGTTGGACAGTGTCCTGAAAGGCATTGACGAATGCCTCGATGTTGGTTTTGACCCAATCAAGATCAATGTTGTTTTACTCAAGGGGATAAACGAAGCCGACATAGCTGATTTTGCCGGACTAACCATCGATAAACCTATTGATATTAGATTCATTGAAAGGATGCCGTTCGGCGCCGAGGTCCCTCCTCCCAATTCCCCGGCCTCTTTCAGCGCATTGCAAACGCTGAAGATTATTGAAAGGGTTTTTGGAGAGCTGCGGCCCATGGAACGATCTGAAATGGCCGGCCCGGCCACAATGTTCAAAATTGACGGGGCGCAGGGAAAGATTGGTGTTATTGATCCGGTATCAGGCCATTTTTGTGGGACTTGCAATCGTATAAGATTGACTGCCCGTGGGTCTTTGAGACCATGCTTGTTGAGCCCCACGGAAATTGACATGAAATCATTTTTGAGAGCTTCCCCGGATGATAGAGAAATCGAAGCCTATATAAAGGCTGCGGTCTTGGCGAAACCGGCGGGTAGGTTTTCAAATATTAACAAAATAAGTGTTGGTATGAACTCAATTGGCGGTTAATCCTCCATTTTCAAAAGCTTCATCAAATATGTCCTCTAATGCCTGAAAAAAAAGCCAACCCTAAACTGTCGGTGATCATTGTCAACAGAAATACATCTGATTTACTAACAAGATGTATATCCAAAGTATTAGAATCAGATATCGATAAAATACCTCAAATAATTGTTGTGGATAATGGTTCCACCGACGACTCCGTGAGGCTTACCAGGAGTTTATATCCCGAAATCTTGGTGTTTGAGGCTGGCAAGAATTTGGGCTTCGCAGCGGCGAACAACCTAGGTTTTTCGATGAGCGCCGGAGAATTTGTATTATTGCTTAATACAGATGCTCTTGTTGATAGAGTATGTTTGGCGCGGATGCTGAAATTGGCCGAATCAGATCAACGTATCGCCCTTATTGGACCACAATTGCTCAACGATGATGGCACACATCAGACATCATATGAGGCCACCCCCACGCTGTTGACCGAAACCACCAACAGGAGTTTGCTCAAACGTCTATTTCCAAAACGGTACCCTGGGAAAAATGAACGCCTTGTTGAGCCGAAGGATGTTGAGACGGTAATTGGGGCGGTGATGCTGATCAGAAAAGAGGCGTTTGACGAAGTTGGCGGATTCGATCCCAGTTATTTTTTCTTTTTTGAAGAGACTGATTTGGCTGTCAGATTACGTCAGTCTGGTTGGAGAGTAATGCATGATCCTGGAGCAAAGGCCTTTCATCTTCAGGGAGGTTCAGCCAAATCTTACCGAGCGGCTGCAAGGATAGAATTTTATCGATCTCGTTACACGTTCTTTGAAAAATTTTATGGATCGATGTCTAAGAGCTTTCTTAAAACGATTGTGATGATAAATCTAGGACTAAATGTGACAATTTATAGTGTGATGAATCTCGTAACTTTGGGGCTTTTCGAGAGAATACGGGAAAGATCGAAAGTGTGGAGCGCCCTTTGGTCATGGCATGTCAGGGGATGTCCTGATGGCTACGGACTTCCTCGAGACTGACAGGATGGATAAAGAGCGCCCAAAGTCGTTTTTTCATGAATTTAGGTTAGGAAAAGGTTTTTCTCCATTTCGAGTAACGGTATAAAGCGCCGAGGCCAGCGACTCCGCGTTCAGGACTCGGCAACACTGTCATGCCACGATCCTGTAATTCCCGAACAAACAATTCCGATCTGTCACAAAACGTGCCTCCAACAACCGGTTTCCCGGATTCTGAAGATAAATTGGCAGCGATTGCGCTTTGTTCTTTGACATATTCCGAGACAATTTGTTGAGCCTGTTCCAGACCTTGTCCGGTCCCTAAAACGCCCAACATGACTCGTTGTTGAGGCATCAGGCAGTAGAGGAATAATGAATCTATCTGCTGATCTTTTAGGAGTATTCTCGGCAGGGTCGCCATGTAGTCATTCAAGTTCTTGGCGAATGTCAAATCTACAGGGTTTTTGACGCTCGCCGTATAGGGAAGCAAAGGGGCTAGGGCTTGTAATGTGGCCGGGGACAGTTCAGCCAATTCCAGGCCGGCCCTTTCCGCGCTGTCCGCTGCCGCAGCTCCGGGCCCTCCTGAGTGTGTCAGGATGGCCAAGCGATTACCTTGTGGTAGTGGTTGAGTTCCGAGCACGTAGCAGAAGTCGAAGAGTTCCTCAATAGAGTGGGCCCTGATTATCCCACATTGACGGAAGACCCCGTCATAAAGGCGATCCGGACCGGCCATTGCGCCAGTGTGTGACTGCCCTGCGCGTCTACCAGCTTCTGAGCCCCCGATATAATAGGAGACAATAGGTTTAATTTTAGAGACCTTTTTGGCGACTTCAACAAAATGCCGCCCTCTTCTGATGCCTTCAATGTAAAGGGCTATAACTTTAGTTTTTGGACAATGCGCAAGATATTCAAGACAATCACTAAGATCGATCATGGCTTCATTTCCAAGGCTTAACGCCTGACTGAAGCCTAGGCCAGACTTTGACAGATGACCAAACATCTGGGTTATAAAGCTGCCGCTCTGAGACGCCATTCCTATGAAACCAGGGGCGGCGTCATAAGGATTGAATGTAGTGTTGAGCTTAAGATACGAATTGACGACACCAATGCAATTCGGCCCTATAAACTTGATCCCATAACTATCGGCTACCTCCACTATCTTTTTTTGGAGTTCTTTCCCTTCTTTTCCTTCCTTTTCAGAAAAGCCCGCTGAAACAACTATTGCTCTTTTAACGCCTGCTTCTCCACATTCTTGCAGGATCTGGGCCACGATTGCCGTGGGGATTACAAGTATTGCGAGGTCCACTTTCTCTGGGACGTCGGAGATCCTAGAATAGGCTTTTAATCCTTTGATCTCTTTGTCTCTTGGGTGGATAGGGTATACGTTGCCTTCAAATCCCAGCATCAGCAGACTTGCCAACTGAATGCTCCCCATGGACATGGAGTTACTGGACGCGCCCCAAAACGCGATGTTTTTTGGATGCATTATCTTGTACAAGGGATTGTTCTCGAAATCGTTCATCAATTGCTCCAGGAGGAAATCAAATCCTTTAATCAATATTTCGGATCGTTATGGGGTTTCGGTCGCCTATTTAATCCCTATTGATCCGGAGGACGACCAAGCTTGTCCGGTTCGCTATCATGTTGGTTTGAGACGAGGGCTGATATGAATTTGCTGAACCACCATGCGGAATACCCGAGCATGCAGGAAGCCATTGCGATTGGCCCAAGAATTAGAAATGCCCAGACGATCTGGTAACCGTTCTCGGGAAAACTGTCATTTAGGAGGTTCGACATCGTAGCGGTAAATGATCCCACCGCTACGACAGCGCCAATCAATGTGGGAACCGAAAGATCATTTCTCATAAATAGTATGTTAACATTTTTTTGTTGGAAAGTAACAGGTTTAGAAATCAGATAGCGGCTACACATAGAATAATTAACAGTCATATCAATATGATGAGTAGGATAATATGGTTGATTATAGAATCAATTACGATGTTCTGTCAGTAGTTAGGAAACCGGCGCGCTACATCGGTGGAGAATTTAACTCGGTATACAAAAACCCTAATAAAACAGAGGTCCGAATAGCCTTGGCTTTCCCAGATGTGTACGAAGTGGGAATGTCTCACTTGGGGCTCAAGATCCTCTACAACATTCTTAACTCTCAAGAGAATATTTACGCTGAAAGGGTTTTTGCTCCGTGGCCCGATATGGAACAACAGATGCGAGAAAGGGGAATTCCTCTTTTGACGTTGGAAACATGCCATGAAGTTCGGAAGATGGATATGGTCGGATTTTCCTTGCAATACGAGCTATGCTCGACCACCGTATTGCAAATGTTGGACTTGGCGGGTATTCCTCTTCATTCATCGGCTAGGGGAGAAAAGGACCCTCTGATATTAGCGGGTGGCCCCGCATGTTTCAACCCAATGCCCATGGCGGATTTTTTTGACGCATTCCTAATTGGGGATGGTGAAGAGGCGATACTCGAAATATGCGATAAGCTCAAATCGTGGAAAAACAAAGGTGGGGACCGGATTGGCCTTTTGTCCGAACTAAAGGAGATAAAGGGAGTTTTTGTTCCTTCGCTTCATAACTTCGGTGAAACCATTACCAGGAGAATTGTGTCTGATCTGGATGCTGTTGGATTCCCTCGAAATTTTGTCGTGCCTTTCTGCGACATAACACATGACAGGATAGGTTTAGAGATCGCACGGGGTTGTACCCGAGGTTGCCGCTTCTGTCAGGCGGGGATGATTTATAGACCCGTTCGCGAACGTCAACATGAAGGTTTGTTGAATATAAGCAGAGAGTTGCTGCAATCGACAGGCTGGGACCAGATTGGATTGCTGTCTTTGTCGTCTGGAGACTATTCTTGTATCGGCCCTTTAGTAAAAGCTTTAACTCGCGAATTCTCGGATAAAAAGATCGCCATCTCACTACCGTCTCTCAGGACGGACACCTTTGACTCCGAATTGGCTTCCGAAATCAGGAAAGTCAGAAAAACCGGTTTCACTATGGCTCCGGAAGCGGGTACGGAGCGACTCAGGCGAGTCATCAACAAGGGCAATTCGGAGGAAGATTTAAAGAATGCCATCATCTCAGCCTTCAGGGAGGGCTGGAAAGCGGTCAAGTTATATTTCATGATAGGTTTACCGACCGAGACCGAGGAGGATTTGGAGGGAATCGTAGACCTGATTTTTAAAGCTTCCAGATGGGGGAGAGCCGGACAGATAAGGGCTTCAATTTCTACTTTTGTGCCAAAGTCCCATACTCCATTTCAGTGGGTCGCCCAAATTTCCTTGGAAGAAACATTTAGACGCCAGATGTTTATAAAGGACCTCATGCGAAGAAAATCAGCGTCACTGAAATTTCATAATCCTAAAATCAGTTTTCTTGAAGGGGTTTTCGCTAGAGGAGACAAAGGCTTGGGTAGAGTCATTGAGACGGCGTTCAGAAAGGGCGCCAGATTCGATGGTTGGGATGAGCGATTGGATTTTCAATTATGGATGGATTCTTTTGATGAATTGGGTTTGGACCCGAATTCATACCTCGATGAAAGGCCGATAAGTGCGCCATTGCCGTGGGAGCCGATAGAAACGGGTGTAAGGGAATCGTATCTGATAGGCGAGTTGAACAAGGCAATGGATTGTGAGTTAACCGCGGACTGTCGATCCGGGAATTGTGTTGGCTGTGGTGTGTGCGATTTTAAGAAGGTCGCTCCTGTAGTCCACAATATGTCGCTAGATAAGGACTTCTCCTATCCGGAAACAAGTAAAGAGCGGCGCGCTGAACCAAAGATTAGAAGATTCAGGCTGAGATACTCAAAGTCCGGCGCCATGAAATTTCTTGGGCACCATGATGTGGTGAGATGTTTTGAAAGGATGTTCCGCCGCGCTAATTTGGAGTTAGACTATTCCGGAGGGTTCCATCCACATCCAAAACTCAGATTTTCACCACCCATCGCCTTAGGTATAGAAAGTCTTGCGGAACATTTGGACTTTGATTTAAAAGATTGCGTCACAAATGTGGACGACATTTTCAAAACACTTAAAAATACCCTACCGGACGGGCTAAAACCTATAGAAATATGCGAAACTTCATTGAATGAAGCCCCTTTGTCTGCTAGAATTCAAACGGTAATCTACGAAATAGTTTTAAACGATGAATTTAATAAAGATCGTGTTAGGGAAAGACTGAGTCAATTTCTTGAAAAAGAAAGTTTGATAATATCATTTGGTCCGGACCGAAAAAGAAAGGTTCGGGACCTCAAGCAGTACATTTCTTCGATTAGTCTCTCGGGTCAAACTCTCACAGTAAAAATCAAGATGACTCCGTCCGGCTCAGTTAATCCTTATGAAGCCATTGGGTCAGTTCTCGGTTTATCTGATGAACAGGCTAGATCATTGGGAATAACCAAGAAAATAGTCCAATTCGAGTCGTGATCCATTTTAGGTGAAGGGAACCGGTATGGGTAACGAAATAGTAATGAACATTACAGATCGGGAGACTCGGCTAGCGCTTATAGAAGATGGTCAGGTTGCGGAAATCCATCTCGAGCGACGGGGCGAAAGGGGGATAGTCGGTAATATCTATAAAGGAAGAGTAATAAAAGTACTGCCTGGAATGCAGGCGGCCTTTGTTGACATTGGATTGCCCCGGGCGGCTTTCCTCTATGTTGGTGATGTTCACCATCATCCCCAGAATATCGGCCTAGTCGTCCACGAAGAAACCGAGGAGGACAATGAAAAGCCGGAGGACATTTCATTGCAGGAAGGTATTGGGGAAGGGTTGGAGTTCACTACCCCAATAGAGGAACTCATTACCGAGGGAGAGGACATTTTTGTTCAAATCTCGAAAGAACCTCTTGGAAGTAAAGGCGCCCGAGTAACTTCACACATATCTATACCTGGCCGGCATCTAGTTTTTATGCCGACTGTTGATCATATTGGGATTTCCCGTAGAATCGAGAACGAAGTAGAAAGACAAAGACTCAAAGAAATTATATTGAATATTAAACCGCCGGAGTGCGGACTGATAGTCAGGACGGTCAGTGAACATGAAAACGAAGAAAAATTAAGGGCTGATCTTGGCTTTCTTGAAGGAACCTGGCAGCGGATTACCGAAAAGGAAAAGCAGGCTCCAGCTCCATCTCTGATATATGAGGACCTTGATCTGTGCTTAAGGGGGGTTCGAGATCTTTTCACGGAAAATGTGACAAGATTACTTGTCGATTCGGCTGAAACATGCCAAAGGGTCCTTGATTTCATGGATACCTTCATGCCTTCACTCAAACCATGCGTAGAATTGTACGACGGTGAAGAACCAATATTTGATCATTTCGGCATAGAAATGGAATTGAACAAAGCCTTGGGGAGAAAGGTTTGGTTGAAATCAGGCGGATATATCAACATAGATTTTACGGAAGCGCTGGTGGCGATTGATGTAAATACAGGCAGGTTCGTAGGAAAACGTAACTTGCAGGAAACAATACTCAAGACTAACCTTGAAGCGGCGAAGGAGATAGCCTATCAGCTTCGGTTAAGAAACATAGGTGGAATCATTATCGTTGATTTTATAGACATGGACAGACCGGCGGACCGTGAAAAAGTCACCAATACTCTTCAGGACGCCCTGAAGAAGGACAAACAGAAGACCAACATACTAAAAATTTCCGAGTTAGGGTTGGTTCAGATGACTCGAAAAAGGACAAGAGAGAGCCTAACCCGTACTCTTTGTGAGCACTGCCCTTACTGCGAAGGTAAAGGATTTCTAAAATCCCAGACAACTGTTTGTTACGAAATATTGAGAGCCATTACACGACAGATTGCAGATGGATGTCCCCCGAATATAAAAATAACGGCCCATCCTGAAGTTGTAAAATTGCTGTTCGAGCAGGAGAGTGAAAAACTGGAGGAGATCCAAAAGAAACATAGAGCTACTGTGCAACTCAACCCTGACCCAAACCTAAATCAGGAACAGTACGAGATAGCAAATGGCTGAGCTTGGGGCTAATCATTCCCTTCGTAAATCAGTTTCAGTTTTTAACTGGGGGAGGTTCATTGAAAAGACCCAACAAATGGAGGTCCGCTGAGAAAGGGTGGACAGAGGGTATAGTTCCGGTTGATGTTGGCCGGTCTTTAAGGATAGTCCCATACTGGGAGAGTTGGCGTCCACGGACTGATAGACATGATTTGATAATCGATCCTGGAGCTTCATTCGGGGCTGGTAATCATCCGACAACAATCATAGCGCTGGAACTCCTGGAAAAGAAAATAAGCGACTTGCTCGGTCATGATGGGGCAATTTCATTTTTGGACGTGGGGACTGGGACAGGTGTGCTGTCTATAGCGGCCAAAGCTCTGGGATGCGATTTTGTTGTTGCGTGCGATCTGGATCCTTGCGCCATTCATTTGGCTCAAAGAAATGTGAATCTCAACTCAAGCATGGGTCTTCAACAGAAACCATGGGGAATTGATTTTTACATTGGGTCCGTTGATGTTACGCAATCAGATTTTGATATCGTAATCGCCAACCTGGCGGCTCCGGTGTTACTCAGATTGAAGACTGAACTTATCTCTCGGTGCAAACACTATTTGATCCTTTCGGGAATACCGGATTCTATGTTTGAGTTAGTGAAGGTCAAGTTTTCCGTTCCAAAGGCGCATCTCGAACAGACAATTCGCTTAAATGAATGGAATGGATTTATCTTCAAAACACGCTGATAGAATGACAAATGAAGAGGGAGACCACTTATTGTAATCTCCCTCCATTGGCGGCTATTCAAATTTCTTTATCAAGTTTATAAGGATTAGGCTTCGTCTTCCTCACCGTGCTGTTTGCCCATGCCTTTCAAACCGATCAAAGTCGTGCTTCCGCTGGACCAGTATTCCAGAAGGCCCTCGGAAACCATCCTATTCACAATGTTTTTTACTTCCCTGGCCTTCATGTCAGGAATCATCGCGTAAAAATCTTTGAGATAAAATTTAGACTTGGCCTTTGATTTGCCTTGCAATGTTTCAAGAATTAATTTCTTTGCTTCTTCCTCGGTCATGGAAAGCTCCTTTCCACCGATTAAAACTTAAACTGAGTCGACTGCCGCCATGTGGTATAAGCAAAACGGTAATCATCAATCAAGTGATGGGTGAATGGAATATTGGTTTTCTCAAAGAACCTTTCCCAACCGATTCTTTCCGCCCAATCACCAAGTCTCTCATACTTGTTGGCGTCTTTGGAGTAAACATCAAGAATGTTCTTGACCGCGTTCACGGTTGAGGGCCATCTTGGGGGCTCGTTGGGAATAAACGGTATAACTACCTTCGAGAATTTAGGCTTGCTAATACGGTTGGACAGTTTCCCACCAACCAGAATAGCGATTCCACTTCCAACCTCATCTGCCAACGGCATTGCGGCGCACATGGTGTAACAGTTTCCACAGAACATGCATCGTTCTGCGTTGACTTCCAACGATTTTTTGCCATCCGCTGTTTTTGCGGGCTTAATTGCGCCGGTAGGACATGCGGCGATGGCAAGAGGCAACTCGCAGAGCTTATCGATCCACTCACCGTCCACCATGGGTGGTTTTCGGTGGATCCCAAGAATAGCTATGTCGGAACAATGAACCGCTCCACACATATTGAGGCAGCAGGCTAGAGACACGCGCACGGGAGCGGGGAGTCTCATGTGACCGAATTCATCATAAATTCCATCCATGATGGCTTTTACGACACCGGAAGCGTCAATAGCCGGGGTGTGGCAATGTGCCCAACCCTGGGTATGAACTATGTTGGTAACGCCAGCGCCGGTTCCGCCAATGGGGAACTTGTTTGATCCGCCCGGGAACTTACGGCTTTTAAGGTCGTCGATTAGCGGCTTAACCTTAGATTCGTCAGACGCTAGGAACTCAATATTGTTTCTTGTGGTAAACCGGAGGTACCCCTCACAATATTTGTCCGCGATGTCACAGATTTCTCTGAGGTGCTCGACACTCATCAAACGGCAACCACCTACGCGCACGGAGAAAACCTTGTCTCCAGATTCAGCCACGTGAACTAGTACGCCTGGTTGGAGTATCTCGTGATAAAGCCATTTGCCCTTGTTATTCTTAATGACAGGTGGCAAAAACTCCCCATAGTGTCTGGGACCAATATCAGTAATTCTATCTTTCAACGGTTCGCTGGGATCGTATGGCATCTTGTTGACCTCCCTTTACCTCTGATGTTTCGCTCGGAAAGCTTCGATGTCTCGGGTCCATCCGCCCTCAACTTCTTCCTCTTTCCAGAAAATGTACGGATTGGATCTCGGCTCATCAACCATTCTTGGATCAGGATCAAGTTCGCAGACTCTCAGGAATTCCTGGAAGGATTTCCTTTGAATCAATTCACCAAGACGCTCACGGTTTTTGCCTTCTTCCATCCACCAATCCCAAACTTTTTCAATAAGCTCTTTTGCTTCAGAAAATGGGGATTCCATCGGCAAGAAGGGGACCGTCAGAGTGGACATCTGGGCGCCTTCCAAAATTGGGGCTTTTGCGCCGAACAGAATGGAAGCGCCAGTTTCCAAGCCTTTTCTTAAAGCTCGAGGCATAACGTTTAGACAATGCATGCAGCGGACGCATTCCCTATTGTTGATTTCGAGCTTTGATCCATCCCAGCGCATACAGCCGGTTGGGCAAAGGTCAACAACCTCTTTTTGAATGTCGAATTTTCCCCAGTCTCTACCCGAATAAGCGCCGGCGTTAGGAGCGAATTCTCCACCGACATACGCTTTAACTGCGGCTTGGTCTATACGGATGTCGTCTCTCCATGTCCCGATAAAAGACATGTCGGAACGGGCGATAGACGCCACGCAACCGTTAGGACAACCGTCAAACTTGAATTTGAACTTGTAAGGAAACGCTGGGCGATGAAGTTCATCCTGATATTCATGAGTCAGGTTATCGCAGGCTTCCTGAGTGTCATAGCACGCGAATTCGCATCGAGACTGCCCCAAACAGCACTCGGGAGTTCTAAGGTTAGATCCGGAGCCACCGAGATCCTGATGCAATTCATGAGTCATTTCGAAGAATAGAGGCTCAAGATGATCCGTGGTTGTGCCTAAAAATACGATATCACCGGTGGATCCATGCATGTTGGTGAGACCGCTACCATGGTGTTCCCAAAGATCACATAGGCTTCTCAGATATTTTGCGGTATAAAATTTACTTGATGGTTGATTAACTCGGACAGTATGAAAATGAGCCACGCCGGGAAACATCTTTGGTTGGTCACAATATCGTCCTATGATACCACCGCCGTAACCGAATACGCCAACGATACCACCATGCTTCCAGTGAGTGACCTTGTCCACGTAAGATAGTTCCATCACTCCTAACAAATCTTCAGGAGCGTCTTTGAGAATGTGTTTTCCTTTTTCCGCCTGCTGCTTGATATCAGATACAAAGCTAGGCCACGGCCCCTTTTCTAATTCATCAAGCATAGGGGTATTGTGTTTTCCCATTAAAGGTTCCTCCTCTCTACTTAGGTCTTCTGCGATTCGAGCGATCGTGATCTATTCAAGTGACCAGAAACAAAAAACGCCGGCATACCCGACTGTTCAAGCTTTTTGAGCTGATTAGAATTTAGTCAAACCGGCGAATTTATTGAGCATGAATGAAAAAGGCCACCGAATTGAAGATTCTTAAAAATCTAATTCAAATGAGTAGTCCAAGTCAAGAAAAAAATCCCAACAGTTTTAGTAAATAACATCTTCCCTAATTATGCCATACTTGAATTTTGTGACATTTTGTTCAAGAGAATACTTTTTCTCAATTAGGAGCCTCCAATGCAGATTATGATACCCGAATTTCGTTTCATGTATTCGACCCCAGATGGAAACCCCAGAATTCTTGATTCAACAGGCCTTCAAAACACCGTTCCTGTAACAAGGGACGAATCGCCTTCATCCAAAGTAAACCATATAACTTATATAAACTATATGGAATCTATAAGAACTTTTCTGCTGGAGCATTTAAAAGAATTTCATGATCTGGTTTTAGAGAAAAGTCAGGCCACTGTAGAAACAAGATCAATAGATTTGGTTGCTGAGAAACGGGGGGCCGACTACTTTCCAGCCTCTGTAAGGGTCCGGACAGGGAAGGATGAGATCTGGTTCGCCGTAAACGTGGCGCTCACCGAGAGAGGCTTGTCCAGAATCAGGCAGGATTATGATCTACTAAAATCCTTAGGCTCTAAAGGTGAAAACAAATTCTTGCCTGAAGTTTTCTTCATTAATACACTTCAAGACAGTAGCGCATCAATGGTCGGATCTCCCATCCGAATGTTTTTAGCTGAATGGTTCAGGGGATATCACGAATTCCATATCGCCAACTCAGTAAAAAACAATCAATCCGTCTTCAGCCTGTGGGATACTGACAATGGTTATAGCGAGTTCCCCGAGTCTGTTGCGCTTCAATTAATCGAGAAAGTTTCTTATATCTTGAGCTACTTTTTCAATTTGGACACGTTTCAGGAGATATATCCTTGGCATCACGCCGCGGGTGATTTCATAGCCAAGTTGGCCCCTTTCCCCGATGTGAAGTTGATAACAGTTAGACAATATGAAAGTCGAGTTTCCTTTCCCGATGATTCACATGAAAATCTTAACGATGCGTTATTGATATTTTTGGCCAATCTGACTATTCGCGCCAGAATTGACAGGATAGATGGGACAGGAGAATTTGTGTGGCTTCGAGGAGAATTCGTCAAATCAATATTTATTGGGTTCCTGAAATCTATGATGACGAAAGAGCAGGAGAAGCGAGGAAGCTATGATTTTTTTAAAAAATTTATTAAAACTCTTGGGACGCGTACAATCGAAGATTGGTCCCAACTTTTTATTCAAATAATTGAATCTTACGATCAACGGGCCCCTGACTTTGAAATAATCAAAGAAAACTTGGTCGATCATATTTTTGATGTATACCAGAACTGTCAAGACTTGATGATAGAAAATAAAATCGATATTAAGTAATGGGCGTAAATTCTTAGAAATGAAAATTCCCCGACTTCTCATAACCGCTCTTAAAGGTGGTTCCGGTAAGACGCTGATAACAGTGGGGCTGACCGCGGCTCTGCGTAAAAGAGGGTTGTGCCCGAGTGTTTTTAAAAAGGGACCGGATTATATAGATTCCGGGTGGTTGGGTATAGCCGCAAACCGCCCGTGTTATAATCTTGACCAGTATCTTTTTCCCCGTGACATTATTCTCCGTTCATTTATACATCGATCTGCAAATTCCCGCATTGCAATAGTTGAAGGTAATAGGGGGCTTTTCGACGGAGTTGACAATCAAGGCTCGTTTAGCAGTGCGGAACTGGCCAAATTGCTGATGAGTCCAACAATACTGATAATCGATTGTATGAAAATGACCGGGACAGCCGCAGCTCTTGTGAAAGGTTGCCTGGAATTTGATCCGGAACTTCATATTGCCGGTATAATTCTAAATAGAATTAAAGGCGCCAGACACGAGCAGGTCGTGAGACAATCTATTCAGAGAATTAGCGACATTCCTGTTTTGGGAGTTGTGCCCGGCATGAGGTTAAAGAATTTTCCGCAAAGGCATCTCGGGTTGATACCTATTCAAGAACATCCAGCGTCTATGGATTTTGTAGAGGAAGCGAGGATGATTGCGGAGAATAGTCTGGATTTGGACGAGATTGAAAAAGTATCGCAACTTGCTGGGGACCTTCACGTTGTTTGGCGGATCGGAGACAACCCTCAAAGCGGCTGTTTGGGGCAACGTGTGACAATAGGGGTCCTACGTGATTCTGCCTTTCAGTTTTACTACCCCGAAAACATTGAAGCATTGCGTGTCCGAGGGGCTGAGATCATTGAAATAAGCGCCCTTGAATCCAATAGCCTACCAGAGATAGACGCCCTATATATAGGCGGTGGATTTCCGGAGACCAATGCCGATCGACTCGCCGGGGCCTGGTTTTTCAAAGCTTCCGTCAAATCGTTCGTTGAATCAGGTGGTCCTGTTTATGCTGAATGTGGTGGTTTTATGTTTTTGGCCCGTGAGTTGGTTGTAGACCATAAAACATTTCCGATGGTCGGTGTTTTTGCCGCCCAGTCCATCCTGCGCACCAGACCGCAAGGATTGGGATATGTTGAACTCAGGGCCCGAGACGAGAACCCGTTTTTCGAAACTGGGAAAACGCTTCGAGGTCATGAATTCCATTATTCCACAATGGTATTGGACAATGTTGGTTCCCATCACCGAGCATTTGATGTGTTGAGGGGGTATGGCTTAGATGGCGCTCATGACGGTCTTTGCGTAAAGAACGCCCTAGGATTATACTCGCATATTCATGCGTTGGGGGAACCTTCGTGGGCTGATGCGCTGATTCGAAAGGCGCAAGAATTTCGATTGAATAAAATACTGCAAAACGAAAACCCGAGAAATGCAAAAAATCCCGAGACTCATGGTCGCCGCCCTGAGAGGCGGAGCTGGTAAAACTCTACTCACTATAGGGATAACAGCCGCTCTAAAAAATCGTGGGTTATCCGTAGTTACTTTCAAGAAAGGTCCTGATTACATTGACGCTGGGTGGCTTGGTAAGGCTGCTGGATGTCAGTGTCGTAATCTCGATTCATACTTATTTGACGCCGACACTCTTAGGGCTTCATTTTGCCGTGGCGCAACAGGGTGTGACATTGCCGTAATAGAGGGAAACAGAGGATTGTTTGACGGTGTCAGCGCTTCTGGCGAATATAGTTCGGCTGAGCTGGCAAAACTTCTGAATTGCCCCGTCGCTCTCGTCGTGGACGCGTCAAAAATGACTCGTACCGCAGCCGCTTTGGTCCTTGGATGTAAATTGTTGGACCCTGAGGTTTCTATCAAAGCCGTAATTCTAAACAGGGTGGCTGGTTCCAGGCATGAGAAGACGCTTCGTGAGTCAATAGAAGACCATTGTTCTATACCAGTCATTGGGTGTGTCAACAAGCTTTCGCTTGATAACTTCCCCCAAAGGCACCTTGGTCTTTTGCCGCTTTTCGAGCACTCCGGGGCAAACGAATTGGTAGTTCAGGCCGCACAGGTAGTTGAGCGCTCACTCGACCTGGATCGGCTAATCACAATAGCCAGTACTGCGGACCCATTTAATTGCGCCTATTCAGCCGAGCTTACGTTTGAAGTTGACCCGACTCACGTGGACCTAAAAATTGGTGTATTGAGAGATTCGGCTTTTCAGTTTTATTATCCGGAAAACTTGTCCGCTCTAACTGCGACCGGAGCAAAACTGGTCGAAATTACGGCGCTTGAAGCCAAACCTATTCCAAAGTTGGACACTCTTTATATTGGTGGTGGTTTTCCTGAGACGCACGCGGAATGTTTGGCAAAAAACACGGTTTTCAAGAAATCTTTATTTGAAGCGGTTGAATCCGGTCTCCCCGTTTATGCTGAATGTGGCGGATTGATGTATCTAGCCAGAGAATTGACAATAGATAATACCACCTATCCAATGGTTGGGGTTTTTGATGTTGGAACAGTCCTGGAAAGGACACCCCAAGGCCACGGTTATATGACAGTGGAAGTGGCGGTCCCCAATCCATTCTTCCCCGTTGGGTCCGTTTTCAGAGGACACGAGTTTCACTACTCGTATATACAATCCGAGAAGGTCAGTTCAAGTTCATATGCGTTCAAGGTGATTCGCGGGCATGGAATCAATGGCGCTTATGATGGTATTTTCCGAAACAATGCGTTAGGGACATATCTGCATCTGCACGCATTGGGCGCGCAGGAATGGGCCGGCCATATATTAAAACGGGCGGTTCAATATCATAGTACTCAAATGTCGGATCCGACCAGCAAGCAATAGACCCCGGGACCTAAAAACAATCATCAAACCTGACCGATCGGAACCATAACTTGAATAATTCGAAACAATCTTCAAGAGACAAAATTAAAGCCATTTTAGGACCTGATGGAATAGTGGCGCGGACTATTCCGGGGTACGAATTCCGGGAACAGCAAATCATCATGGCTGAGTCCGTCCTAGATGCTCTGCTAACGGAAGATACGTTGATAATTGAAGCTCCTACCGGGACGGGAAAAACTTTGGCCTACCTGGTGGCGGCGGCGCTCAGTGACAAGAAGATCGCCATATCAACCGGCACAAAAAACCTGCAGGAACAGCTTTTCTTTAAGGATATCCCTTTTGTTAGAGAGTCTATATTCCCTAGCCTAAAAGCGGCCCTTCTGAAGGGGCGAGGTAACTTCATTTGTCATCAGAGGTTCAAAAATTACCTTCGTCAACCTAGTTTCTATGAACAATGGGAAGAAAAGCTTCTTGAAAAGATCATTCAGTGGTATCAGGACACATCTATTCGGGGAGAGGGAGATAGGGCCGAGATAGATAACCTTCCTGACGAAAGTCCACTCTGGTCTGAAATATGTTCAACTGCCGAGACTTGCTTGGGCCGAAACTGTTTTGATTTTGAGCGATGTTTTATCCAGAAAATGAGATCTAAGGCTTCGGATGTCGCGCTGATGGTTGTTAACCATAGTCTTCTGGCTTCTGACATGGTTGTTCGCGCTAGCGGCCGTGGGGAGGTAATCCCTCGTTTTGACGCGTTGATCATAGATGAGGCCCATGCCTTCGAAGAAGCCGTGACTCAACATTTTGGGTTCCATTCCGGCGTTTACAAGATCAGAAAATTTGTCAAAGACTGTAGGTTTCAACTTAACCAGGCCGAAACGAATGAAGAAAAGTTTGAGAAGGAGCTGCGGAGATCAGAAGAACACGCAAAAAATTTATTTGGGATTTTTGAAGAGAACCCAGCTCAAAGAATCAGAATAGACCCCACCGATAGTCGCGTCATAGAGGCCAGGTCAAATCTGTCTCAGAACCTGAGCAGCGTTTTTTCAATGTTGGAAGCGCTCTCAAAGCATAGTGAAGAACTCAAGAATGTGGCGCAACGCGCTCAGGATCTCCGTGTTGAAATAGATACCATCTTTGGCCCTCTTTCCGGGAATGACTACGCGACTTGGGTTGAAAAGAGAGACAGGATGGTCGCGGGCCACGCTTGTCCGATTAAGATCGGCCATTCCCTGCGATCGAGGCTGTATGAGAAAGTTCCAGGGGTTGTTTTTACCTCTGCTACTCTTGCTACCAGCGGGTCTTTCAATTATTTCAAGTCCAGTGTTGGATTAAACGGAAACTTGTCTTCCAGGGAGCAAATCCTGGATAGTCCCTTTGACTACAAAAGACAGACGCTTTTTTACATTCCCGAATCCGTTCCTGAACCTAATTCCAAGGAATTTGTCCCGGTTTTGACCGAAAAGATAAGAGAGATTCTTTTGGTAACCAAAGGTCGGGCCTTTGTACTGTTTACTTCAAACAGGAACATGGAAATGGTTTTCCAGAATTTGAGGGGAACCTTGCCTTTTCCGCTCCTGTTGCAGGGCACAAAACCCAAAACAAAACTCATTGAAGAGTTCAAGAGTAACAATGGCGCAGTACTTTTTGGAACATCTTCTTTCTGGGAAGGGGTGGATGTTCAGGGAGAGGCGCTATCATGCGTCATTATAGATAGGTTACCTTTCGCTCCCCCGGATGATCCGATCCTGTCCACGAGGGTTGAGCTGTTAAAGTCTGAAGGAAAGAATCCATTTTTCCTGTTGCAGGTCCCAATGGCCGCAATAGCGTTGAAACAGGGTCTGGGGAGATTGATTAGAAACAGGACCGATCATGGCGCCTTGTGCGTTATGGATACCAGAATTGTGACCAAGAGCTATGGCAAGATCTTTTTCGAAAGTCTTCACAAAAGTCCCTTGACTCGATCGTTAAAAGCTGTGAAAGCCTTTTTTGAAACAGCAAATTCATAACCCTTTTTGAATGTGCGCAACTTGTCGGCAAACCCGGCAATCTGGATTTGTGAGTCTGGGTCGTTCCATGTTTCAAATTCAATATAAACAGAAGTCTTTTGATGAACTCCTGATACACATTACTGGCAGTGTTTCAGTGGAGGACGCGGTTTCTGTAAATAACGAGTTATTGAAAATATTGGAATCCCAGCCTTTGAAAAATATTCAACTCGACCTTGGTGGCTTGAGTTATCTGGACGGTGCGGGGATGGCGGTAATTCGTAGCTTTGCCCACAACTGCAATAAGCTCCGTAACAGTATTACCCTGTTGAACATACCCTCTGCGGCAAAACGTTTCTTGGATCAAGATCAATGCCCAATCTATGATGATAATAGCATTCTGGAAGGGATTGAGGGGCCAGGCTTCGTTGAACAGATTGGCGAGGGGATGGTGAATCTCAAGCAAAATACTTATGACATCATAAGTTTTTTAGGGGGTATAGTTGATGCTTTTTCGTCAGGATTACGCCGCCCGGGGTCAATCAAATGGGAGGGATTCACAAAACTGTTTGAAAAGGCGGGGGTTGACGCTGTACCGATTGTAATCATTTTAAGCCTGCTCATGGGCGCTATCCTTGCGTTTCAGGCC
>JARLHM010000013.1 GCA_031292235.1 Syntrophaceae bacterium
CATAATTTGATTTGTCCAAAGTAAATCTACTTGCTGTTGAGTTTGGTCGATTCGTGCCTGATACTCCTGTAGGAGTTGTTCTCTGGTAGCCTTTTCAACGGCAATCTTACCTCGATTACCGTTAAATATGGGAACAGAGAGCGTGGTGTCATGTCCGACTGAATGCACATTTGTATCGTCCTGGCCCTTTACTATGCCAACATCCAGGGATGGAAATTGGCCAAGCACGGCTTCATAAACTTTTGCTTCCTGACTGTCATAACCGGCCTTTAACGCCATCAGGTCCGGACGTCTGTTCGGCAACCCTGCGAGTGACTGATCTAGCCACTGTCTGTCAAGACCTGAAGGCAGAGGGGACGGAACCAGTTTGAGTTGAGCTTCCGGCCATATTCCCAACAGAGCGTTCAGTTCATGATGTGTCTTGTTGACTAAGAGTTCGGCATCCCTTACCTTGGTGTCAGCGTCAATTTTTGCGGTCAGATCAGTGCCAGTTACGTCGAGCGTCAGGTTACCTTCCTGAAGCGCCCTGGATGAACGGGAATACCTTTTGTCATACAAACCCCGAATCTGCTTTAGGATATCCAGTTTCCGTAACTCGGACATTAGCCTCGCAAAAAGGATTCGCGATCTTTGCATTACCTGCCATTCCTGCCAGATAACATCCAAGTCCACCTGACGCACTGCTTTGGCGGCAGAGTCAATTGCGGCGCGACGGGTCACAAAATAATTGAGATTGTAGTTCACCCCAAACTCATATCCGGTTACCAATACTGGGTTTTGTGGGCTTTGTGGGTCGGTTGGATAGGTCATTTTCACGGAAAACTTGGGGTCAGGTAGTAGGCCCACAGAGAATAACTGCGCCCTGGCAATTCCCTGTTTGGTTCTCAACGCCCTCAGATCAGGGTTGTTGATGACAGCGAACGTGGCAATTGCCGTCATGTCCAGCCCGTCTTCAGCGTCAAATCGCCGAGGTTTGAGACTTTTTAACGAGAAACGAGAGCGGTCAACAGTCAATTTCGGCACATTCGGGGCCAGGTCTGGATTGGACGGCAATTGTTTAGGCTTGTAAGTCGCGCAACCATTGAGAGAAAAAATGATAGCTAAGAAAAAGATAAATGGCGCAACTGAAAAAACAGAACCAGGTGGAACCCGAACTGAATTGAGCCGGACTTTCTTTAGAACGAGCATTCTAATCCTAAGGCCTGTCTTCCAAACTTGCGCCCAGTCTTTAAGAATGGACACCAAATCCCAGCGCAGCGCTGACAATGGGGCTGATCAGAAAAAATTGGTGAAAAGTCCCGCAATACAGACGGAATTATGTAGGAGTATAAACAAGTGGCGATTGTATTGGCAACTTGAAATTCGGTTGAGTGGGAGCCAAACCAACATGATTTGAGGCAAAGACGTCGGCGCGAAGCCAACGCTAATCAAGAACTTTCATCGGTAATTCAGGGTAGAAATAAAATGTTTGAGGTTAAGTTGACGCAGAACGGACTATACGAGCAGATACTTTCTCATCACTTCTTCATTTTCCCGTAATTCTTTAATCGTGCCATGGTATCTTATAACGCCGTTATCCAGGATATAACCTCGATCACTTAGGCCCAAGGCTGTTTTCTGGTTCTGTTCCGCCAGGAGAATGGTTAGACCCGCGTCTCTGAGCGCAAGGATACGATGTTCCAGCATATCGACAATCATCGGGGCCAGCCCTTCGGTAGGTTCGTCCAATAACAGCAGTTCAGGGTTGGTTACCAGGGCCCTGGCTATAGTGAGCATTTGCTGCTCACCTCCACTCAGAAAACCTGCTTTACGGGACCTAATGTGTTTAAGAGGTTGAAAGAAATCATAAACACGCTCTCTATTCCAGGAATCAGATTTGTCAATCCGTCTCTCCGATATCTCAAGATTTTCATCGACAGTAAGATCAAAGAAAACCCGTCTATCGTCCGGAACAAATCCCATGCCCATCCTTGCGATAAGATAAGGTTTCCTGCCTGTGATATCTTCATCCATGAATCTTATGGATCCCTGGCGGGGCGGGACCAAACCCATAATGCTCTTCATGGTGGTGCTTTTACCTGCGCCATTACGTCCAAGCAGGCAAACTATCTCTCCTCTGGATACAGTGAGTGACACCCCGAATAGAATATGGCTTAATCCATAAAAGGATTGGATTCCGTCAACCTGAAGCATCACTTAGCTCCCACCCAAATAGGCTTCCCGCACTTGTTCGTTGTCCTTGACCTCTTGAGGGGTCCCCTGGATAATGGATACACCTTGCCGCATGACCATTACCCGGTTAGCAAACGAAAAGACCAGTTCAATGTCATGTTCGCAAAACAGGATGGTAAGCCCGAGATCAGAGTTTAGATATTCAAGCAATTTGATTGTGGAAGCTGTTTCATCCGGCGCCATTCCCGCTGTAGGCTCGTCCAGAATGAGAAGCTCAGGATTAGCGCCAAGCGCAATGGCTATCTCCAGGACTTTTCGCTCTCCGTGTGACAGAGAACCACTTGCTCTATTTTCCACATTTGACAGTCCCACACTCTTGAGTATTTCTCTCGTTTCTTCAACTGCGACGCGTATGGAAGGCGTGATTAGGTCAAACGCTCGTCTTAAACGGGAAAGAACAGACACCTGAACGTTTTCAAACACTGTCAACCGATTGAAGACATTAACGATCTGGAAAGACATACTTAAGCCGCGTCTACAAATTAGATATGACGCCAAACCTCCAATATCTTTCCCCTTGAAAATGATCCGGCCTTTATCAGGCGCCAGGCGTCCCGCTATCAGTCCAAATAGCGTGCTCTTTCCCGCTCCATTCGGGCCAATTACGGCGACGATCTCACCACGCTCCACTTCCAGGTTGGCCTTCTTTACCGCCAGGAATCGATCGAAGGATTTCTGAACGTCTTTAACGCTTAACATTCATCTATCCTCCGCTGTCGATACGTCTGGTCTCTTAAAAAATCCTTCTAGATAACCAATTACACCTTCGGGCAAGAAAAAGATCAACAGCATGAGTATTATAGCCAATACTGTCGTCCAGTATTCCGTGTACACACCCACCATGGTCCTCAAAGACACAATTATCGCCGCCCCCAGCATTGGTCCAAGGAAAGTAAACCAACCACCGAGCAGACACATGATAAGAAATTCAAGTGATAGGGTCCACGACATCAGGTCCGGGAAGGCGGAACCCTCTACAGTCACAAAAAGAACTCCGGCCACACCGGCGAAAAAACCAGCTATTACTTGTGTCACCAGTTGATGGGCCCTAACATGAACCCCTATGGTTTCGCTTCTCTCAGGGTTATCGCGAATAGCCTGAAGAATTTGACCGAATGGAGAATTAAGGATGACATACATCAATCCTAAAGAAACTACCGAAACTATTAATGTAAAATAGTATGACCCACTAACTGAACTGATTAACGAAGGTATTGGGACCCCGTGTAGCCCGTCATCGCCACCAGTGAATGAATACCATCTGAATACGACGACCCAAACAAGTGAACCTAGCGAGAGCTGCAACATTCCAAAGTACAGTTTTGACAAACGAACACAGATAAAGCCCATGATAAGGGCCAGAACC
>JARLHM010000133.1 GCA_031292235.1 Syntrophaceae bacterium
AAAGAGTGACTCGAAAAGGCGGAAAGTAAATCGGATACTCGAAGAACAGCACCACCATTTTAAAGGGACTATCGAAGTTACTCATATTCTGGATGTTTTGTATCAGGACAGTGTGATAGAAAAGCTGATTAAAGAAAAAGTTCGTGAGCTTCCATTAAAAGTAGGGTGCCATTATGGATGTCATTATTTTCGGCCTCCAAAAGTGATGTATCCCGAAGAACTGTCGGATTCCGAATCTTATGTGCCGGTCAGAATGGACCATCTGTTGTCCATTATCGGGATGGAACCCACTGAATATTCTAGAAAGTTTCTATGCTGCGGGTCTCCATTGGGCGCAAATTCCGACCAGGACGCAGGTTATGCAATTGTGAAAGAAAAATTGCGACACATAAGGGAAAGAGACATAGAAGCGCTTTCAGTTATTTGTCCTTCCTGTTTTGAACAGTTCGACATGGGACAAATCGCGCTTTCAAGGAAATTTAAGGACCTGGTAAAGGTTCCTACCTTCTATCTGACTCAACTCATCGGGTTGTCTCTGGGGATGAGTCCGAAGGAAGTGGGACTGGACGTGCACAGGATTAAATCAAAAAAATTGCTGGAAGGGATCGGGATATCCTGAACCCGGTATGGGAAATTAATATGAACGAGAAGAAAAAACCGCCGTTAACAAAAGAACAGATAGAAGAACTCCGTGAAGATCTAAAACTGGCCGATACGCTGACACGAATAGACAACACCCTGCTAATACTGTCAGGAAAGGGAGGGGTCGGCAAAAGCACTGTTGCTGTAAATTTGGCAGCGGCATTAGCTGCTTCCGATAAAGAAGTTGGGCTTCTTGACATTGATATTCACGGCCCGAGTGTCCCTACGATGTTAAGACTCGAAGGAGCAGAAGTAGGGCATGGTATCGGGAGGGGGCTTGAACCTATTAAAATCGCCAAGAATTTCAAAGTCATGTCTATGGAATTCGTCATCCATGACAACAAGGACCAGGCTGTGATCTGGAGGGGACCCATGAAACACCGCATGATTCATGAATTTCTTTCAGAGGTTGACTGGGGAGACCTCGATTTCCTCATCGTTGACGCGCCCCCCGGTACAGGTGACGAACCTCTTTCAATTTGTCAGATGGCGCCTCCGAAATCCCAGGCTATCATAGTCACTACCCCGCAAAAAGTGGCGATTCGGGATGTCAGGAAGTCGATAAACTTCTGTAAAAGCCTAGGAATGCCGATATTCGGCATAATTGAGAATATGAGTGGCTACGTTTGCCCAACATGTGGGTCTAATCACCCGTTGTTCAAAACCGGCGGCGGAGAGCAACTGGCCAGGGAGACAGGCTTCCGTTTTCTTGGGAGCATTCCCATTGACCCCAGGGTTGTGACCTCTTCGGATGATGGAAAACCCTTTGTGACAGAATATCCCGCCTCGCCGACGACCAAGGCTTTTGAGCAAATCATAAGTCCTATATTGGCGTTATCATCTCCACGTCTGAAGAAGCACTAAGAGCATGTGGCGCCTTATCTTTCTGGCGCTATGGAAAAACCGCGCGAACTAATAGATACTGGATCATAGAAGCTCGACGATCCAGGTTTGTCTTTTTTGAAGAGATTCACGGCCCACGTCCATACCAAATGACCTATTCCCCTAAGAAAGAACTGCTAGAATGTTATTAGAGACGGCGCTCACTAAATATCTTAAAGAGAACTTCTCCAATAGCCTAAGTTTCAATGAATTTATAGATGTGACTCCACCTGCTCCGGAAGACGACGCCAGTTATCTGATATACATACACGTGCCGTTTTGTGAGGAGCTTTGTCCTTACTGCTCTTTTAACAGATATATTTTCGAGAAGGACCTAGCAGAGCAGTACTTCAAGGCGCTGAACCTGGAAATTCAAATGTATAAGGACATGGGGTTTGATTTCAGGTCCGTGTACGTGGGAGGCGGCACACCAACAGTGATGCCGCGCGAAATCAGTTCCCTTTTGAACGGTCTGAGGAAGAATTTTGCTGTTGAAGAGGTTTCGCTTGAAACAAATCCAAACCACTTGACTGACGAAATTGTTCAGGTTCTCGTTGACTCGGGTGTAAATCGGTTGTCTGTAGGTGTGCAAAGTTTTGACGATTCAATGCTTAAGCAAATGAGCCGTTATCACAAATACGGGTCCGGCGACGAAATTAAGGAGAGACTGTCTCGTGTTCTAGGTCGACTCGATACCCTTAATGTTGATATGATTTTCAACTTTCCCACTCAAACTATTGAAATGTTGCATAATGATATAGCAACCATTAAGGAAATTAGGTCGGATCAGGTGACATTCTACCCATTGATGGTCTCGGATATCACGAAGAACGAGTTGTCCCGACGATTCGGATCCATCAGTTATCGCCAGGAGAAGTTATTTTATAATGAGATATATGATTTATTGAGCGACCAATACACAATCGGCACAGCATGGTGCTTTTCGAGAAAAAAGACGATGATTGACGAATATATAGTTGACTATGATGAATATATAGGCGTGGGCAGTGGCTCATTCGGTTATGTTCAGGGTCAGTGTCTCGCCAATACTTTTTCGGTCCCAGACTATATCGCACAGGTCAACGCGGGGAAATTCCCCTTGATGGCGCGCAAAGAATTTAGTCTCAAAGAGCGGGCTAGATACTATTTCATGATGAGACTTTTTGGCTCTTCGCTGGACTTGGAACTGGCTGAACGAGTTTTCTCGGGTAATTTTCAAAAAACAATGTGGAAAGAAATTTTGGGTTTTCGGCTTATTGGATCTTTACAGAAGAACGGTAAAATACTTAGACTAACTCGAAAAGGACTCTATTGGTGGGTCATCATGATGAGGGAGTTCTTTACGGGCGTCAATAATTTCAGAGAATCTTGCAGATCCACATCAGGGATTTAAAAGGATGCTTTCATGGGATCAATCCCAAAAAATAGATCTGGGCGCCCAGAAAGCCAGGAGACCGATTGATGCGAAAACCGACGTATGAAGAATTGGAACGGCGAGTTCAAGACTTAGAGCGTTTGACTGGTCAGCTTATCGATACTGCAATGGATCAGGAGCATCATGAACTTTTCGACCTGGCGGTAATATGCAATATATCGCAGGCCCTAGCGTCTACCATGGACCTGGACGAATTGTTGCTAATTGTCATAGATGAGGTTAACAAGGCGCTTCTCACGGAAGGGAGTGGGGTTCTTTTATATGATGAAAATCGTGGCGACTTATACTGGCGCCAGGTCAAAGACGCTAGAAAGATCCTTGCCACTCAAACCGAGATTCTAAGATTCCCGATGGATAGCAGTATAGCCGGTTGGGTATTTAAGCATAATGAATCAGCGATAGTTAATGATACGTCGAAAGATCCCCGCTACTATCCTGGAATATCAGCAAAAAGCGGTTTTGAAATTCATAAGGTGTTGCAGGTTCCACTCCGAACCCCAGAGAAAACCATCGGCGTGTTGATGGCTATGAACAAAATCGGAGGCGATTTCACGGAGCAGGATGAGGCGCTCTTGAGTTCAATGGCGTCGAGCGTCGCTTTAGCGGTAGAGAACGCCACCTTTTACAAGAAACTTAAACAGTCCCGTGACGCCCTCGAGATGTTATATCGCTCGAGTATGGCTGTTACCGCTACTATGGATCTGGATCATCTTCTCGAAGTCATCATCAGCGATCTGAGAAGCGCCATGGAAACTGAAGCTGGTGGTGTTCTCCTTTATGATGAGCGCCGTGAAGATCTTTACTGGAGGGAGATTCAGGATACTCGAGGGCTGATCAGCTCTAAAGGAGTGGACCTGAGGCTTCCCATCGAGGGGAGCATAAGTGGTCAGGTCTTCAAATTGGGCGAATCGGCTCTCATAAACGACCCTAGTATCAATCCGCTATTTTTCAGGGCCTTCGAAGAGCTAACGGGTCTTGTCATCAGAAATGAAATTATTGTCCCTTTAAACACTAGGGAAAAGACCATAGGTTGCCTGGTTGTTATGAACAAAAAGGAAGGTCGATTTTCTGAAGACGATGTTCAACTCCTGACTTCACTGGCTGGTGTTGTGGCCCTGGCGGTAGAAAACACCACGTTCTTCGAAGAATTGATGAAGTCTTACCGTGATTTGGAAAATATGAACCGCGTCAAGTCCAAGGTATTGAACCACCTTTCGCATGAGCTTAGGACACCATTGGCAATAATTGGCGGCACGCTCATAAATATGGAGAAAAAGCTACTTGAGAAGGGGATAGCGGATTTTGACAATGCTCTGGCAAGGATGAATCGTCACATACAGAGTTTGAGTCGGCTGGAGTCACAGGTCGAAAGCATCATTATGACTGGCTATTCCTGGGAAAAACGTTACATTACCGGTTTCCTTCAATCAGCTCTTGATCTCATGGACGTTCAGTCTGAATGGACTCCTGAAATTAAGAATGCAGCCGCAGTCATTCACAAATGGCTCGAAAAGACATTTCCGACAAGACATGACCGATTAGACCTGATCGATATGGGGGAATTTGGTCTGTCTATTGGCCAATTTACTCGGAATAGGGCCGATGAACAGAAGCGTAAAGTTTCGTTGGATTTTCACATGGAGCCAGGAAAACTACTTATTCCGACGCATGTCCTTCAGGCAATCATGGAAGGCTTAATACGTAACGCCATCGAGGCCACCCCTGACGGGGGAAAGGTGACGGTTACCGGACAGGTCAAAGGAGACCGGTACCTTCTAAAGGTTAAAGATACCGGCGTAGGTATTCCCGATAAAGACAAGGAATTGATCTTCGAAGGCTTTTATCCGGTTCAGGACACCGAGAATTACTCAAGCCGCAGACCCTATTCTTTTAACGCCGGGGGTAAGGGAATAGACCTGCTTAGGATCAGGATGTTCTCGGAATTGTATGGATTTAGATTGTCTTTCTCGAGTAAACGTTGTCCATACTTGATGGAGCACGGTGTCGAATCGTCAGATGTCGCCGAATCATGTTCGAATTGTGAGAATTACGCTGATTGCCCTGAAAATGGGGGCTCGGAGTTTATAGTAGATTTTGCCTTAACGGACGCGAACAACATTGAACAGAAGACCACCTGAATCCCAGGTCCCTTCGTGCCTGGTTGTCCCCGACGATGTGGCCCCGGATAGGGCTGACAGACTTCTTGCCGATCTTCTTTTCGGGGTTATGACCAGATCATCTTTGTCCCACCTGTTAAAAGACGGGTTTATAACGTGGGAAGGCAAACAGGTAAAACCTTCGACAACTCTCAAACCCGGCCAGGAGGTTGTGATCGATTTCGAATCGAGACGAGAACTCCCGGCTGTTTCTATAGGTACAAAATCTCAGCCTGTAATCATTTTCGAGGACGACCACGTTATTGTCTTAGACAAGCCTGCCGGGTTGGTTGTCCATCCGGGGGCGGGACCGCGGTTTCAGACCTTGATGGACATTTTGGTCGAGTCCCGTCCTAGCATGGTTGGGATAGGAGAGTCAGGTCGCTGGGGAATTGTGCATCGCCTTGACAAAGATACGTCAGGGGTAATGGTCGTAGCAAAGACTTTGATTGCCCATGAGGACCTTTCGGCGCAATTCAGGCGACACTCAATAGGAAGAGTCTACTTGGCGCTTGTTCGAGGGAACCCAGGATTAGATTCTGGAGTTGTCGACAAAGAACTTGGTAGAAGTCGTTCAGACCGAAAAAAGATATCTACTGTAACTCAGAAAGGCAGACAAGCCACGACTTTATGGAAAGTTCAACAAAGATATGGCCCAGTATCATTGGTTGAGATCCGTCCTCAGACCGGCAGAACACACCAGATTCGGGTTCATCTCGCGTCCATTGGTCTACCAATACTAGGGGATCAAGTCTACGGAACAAGAGTTCGCAAGCTTGCGTCAGGGGATAAGATTTTTAGGATGCTTACCGCAATTCTCAAGAGACAGGCGCTTCATGCTGCTGTCCTGGCTTTTAATCACCCTGTTTCTGGCCGCCTAATAGAGTTTTCTTCCGATTTGCCTAGTGATATACAGGAGGCCATAAGAATATGCGTGACTATCAGTAAAATTGAGGGTGAGTGTGATCTCTAGCCCTCTTCAAATGTCTATTTCATATCTGTTTCTAATGTCATTGAACTCAAAAGGTTGTAGCAATCATGAATGACATGGAAAAATATTATAGAGGTGTTTTTGAGAACGCAGGTATAGGAATTCTTGTGGTTGACCGAGATGGTAGAATTGTCGAGGCAAATCAGGCTCTGCTGTCAATGCTAGGTTATGTTGAAGGAGATCTCTCCCAATGCACATTCGAGGAAATTACCCATCCTGACGATAGGGAGGTGTCCAGTCGCAGCCTGGAAGCTCTCATGTCCGGGGAGATAAGTTCCTGTAGGTTCGAGAAACGTTATCTGAGAAAGGACGGGAGCACACTTTGGGGAGACATATCAACGACTAGCATTATGGACGCAAATTCCAAACCGGTGAGGGCGATAACGGTTGTTGCGGACATAACAAAACTGAAAGAAAGCGAACAGGCGTTAATTGATAGTGAAGAACATTATAGAGCAGTTTTCGAAAACGCGGGGGTGGGAATAAACGTGCTTGACCGGGATGGTAAAATTGTGCAGGTCAATCAGGCTCTGTTAAGAATGCTAGGTTACAATGAAATGGATCTCTACGAACATACATTCGCAGAGATTACCCATCCCGATGATGTAGAAATTTCCAATCGTAGCCTGGAAGCTCTCATGTGTGGAGAGAAAAGTTCTTATAGGTTCGAGAAACGTTATCTGAGAAAGGATGGAATGGTCCTCTGGGCTGACCTCTCGACTACCAGCATCCGAGGAGCAGACCGTAAACCTGCCAAGGTGGTCGGGGTCATTGCGGACATCACGAAACGCAAGCAGGCTGAAGCGGAATTGAAACGATACAGTGAACGTCTCGAGGAAATGGTGGAGCGACGAACCTCTGAACTACGTGAATCCGAAAATCGATTCCGTGATCTAGTCGGAGCCATGAGTGACCTTGTGTGGGAGGTGGATCGAAGTGGTGTTTACACCTATTTCAGTCCAAAGATAGGGGATTTGTTGGGTTATGAACCAGAGGACGCTCTTGGGGCCACCTTTCCGAGTTTCATGAGCAGGAAAGAAGCGGAAAGAATTTCTGACAATGTTAAAGCCATTTTTGCTTCTAGAAAGTCTTTCAATGGTCTCGAGAGTCAGCACATACATGGCGACGGCCACAGTGTCTTTCTGGAAATCAGTGGGGCCCCTATAATTAATTCTCTCGGCCAATTTAGGGGTTATCGGGGGGTCTGCCGCGATATCACCAAGCGCAAAGAAGCTGAAGATGCCCTTCGACAAAGGACACAGGAACTCGAACGTAGCAACAAAGACCTCGAGCAATTTGCCTATGTAGCGGCCCATGATCTTAGAGAACCTTTGGTAGCTATAGGCGCCTACCTCAAGGTTTTGGAAAGACTTACCAAGAATACCATTGAGGATACAGGGCGAAAGTGTATGGCAAAGGCTATAAATTTGGTACTACGAATGGATGCCATGCTCCAGGGTTTGCTCGCATACTCGCGACTTACACTTACTCCAGTGTCCTATGATGTGACGGACTGCAACACCTGTCTGGCAGACGCTCTTTTGAATTTGGGATTATCGATCAAGAAAAGCGGAGCAGTCGTAACTAGCGATACCCTGCCGACAGTCAAGGTCAATGCTTCTCAATTAGTTCAAATCTTCCAAAACCTCATCGGTAACGCGATCAAATACAGAGAGTTGGAACCTCTGAAAATTCACGTTGGTTTTATATCCAAAGAGTCTGAGTATCAATTCTCGGTCAGTGATAATGGCACTGGAATTGAGCCCCCGTATCTGGACCGGATCTTCAATATGTTTGAACGAGTAAAGGACTTATCTGGGCCGAGCGGTACGGGCATCGGTCTTTCCACATGCAGGAAAATAGTGGAACGATATGGGGGAAGGATATGGGTAGATTCAAAGCTAGGAAAAGGTTCAACCTTCTATTTTACTCTCCCAAAGGGGTGATATTCTTGTAAGACGCTAAAACAGCCTGACCGGGTGAACATGCAAAGAAGAGATATATTACCGTGTCTATATAATTCTTGTGGAACCCCAGGAAGTTCAGTAAGACGACGATGTTGGGGGTTTTAGTCTGACTCCTACCGCTTCGATATGATTTGGTCTTCTGAGTCAGACTAAACCCCAAGGCATTACGCAATTCCTACAGTTTTTCAGCCAAAAGCTCCGAGAGATCCATCACTTTAAGCTGGTCGGATTTTCCCATAACGTTGCAGGAATCTTCCAACATGGTTATGCAATAAGGGCACGCCGTGGCCAAGATGTTAGCGCCGGTGTCTAATGCCTCCGAGATGCGTAGTTCGGCAAAACGCTCTCCGGCCTTAGTTTCCATCCAAACTCTGCCGCCACCTCCACCACAGCAAAGGCTGTTTTTGCGGTTTCGCGACAACTCGCAGAGTTCGGCCCCGGGAAGAGATTCAATAAGTTCACGAGGTTGGTCGTAAATATCATTGTGTCTGCCGAGATAACAGGGATCATGCAAGGCCACGCGACCCATCGCGTCTCCGGAAGGTTTGATCTTTCCGGATTTAAGGGCGTCAGCCAGGACTTCAGTGTAGTGATACACTTCCCATTTCCCGCCACGTTCGGGATATTCGTTTTTGAACGTGTATAGACAATGCGGAGAGGTGACAATTATCTTTTTCACACCCTTCCCATTGTATAGATTGATGTTTGACTCAGCCAGTTTCTGAAAGAGGGCCTCGTCTCCGACCTTTCTAATGGATTCTCCACAGCAGCTTTCTTCAGATCCGATAATCCCGAAAGAGATACCCGCCGCCTGGAGCGCCTTTACAACTGATTTTGCTATTTTACGACTTCTAATGTCGTAACATGAAGTGCAACATACAAAAAGAAAATATTCCGTATCTTCGGAGAATGTCGGAATATTAAGGCCTTCCGTCCACTCAGGTCGTTTTTCTCTCGGGCCTGACCACGGATTGCCTTGTGAATGAAGGCTGCCGACAATTGGTTTCAAGCTGCCGGGGATCGTCCCAACTTCAGCCATCATGCTACGCATGCCTCGAATATTACCTATGATGTCCACACCTCTAGGGCACCTGTCCACACAAGTGCGGCAGGTCGTGCATGCAAAGAGGCAGTTTTCCGATTCAAAACCTTCAAGGCCGAGCTGTCCCATACGTTGAACTAACCTGACGTTGAACTGTTCAGACGCCTCGCCGGGCACAAGCCTCCACGGACAGGAGCCTGTACAGAGTCCACACTGCATGCACCAGTACAAAGTCTCTGCTCCTGACATTACTATTGCGTCACTGACTTCCAGGAATGGTATTCTAGTTTCCATTTCGTATCCTTCGTTTAGAAGCCCTTGTATGGGTTGGGCCCGAGTTCTTCTAGTTTAGCGGTAAATTCCTCCAGGATTTGCGGGATCCTGTAATAATCGTCGATCGAAATCTGCTCCAGCCTGATACGATCGGATTCAAGGACGAGACGATCCAGGGTTTCCTTGATTTTACTCATTCTGGTATCTGCCAGTTCGCTTCCCTGAATAAAATGGCACTGGTAATCGTCACCGAATTTACATCCGAAAAGGACGATACCATCGACTCCTTTAGACAGAGCGTCCGCAATCCATACAAGGTTTATTGATCCCAGACAGCGCAAAGGTATAAAACGGACCCAGGGCGGATACTGGAGTTTGTTTAATCCAACCATATCGACTGCCGGGAAGGCGTCATTCTCACAAATTAGTCCTATTATCCTGGGTTTTTCGTCGTATTAATCAGGCACGCTGATTGATTTGATCATAGACCCGATCATATCCACGGAATAATTGTTAAAGGAAATGATCCTCTCCGGGCATGAACCCATGCAGATAGCGCATCGCCTACATCTGGTGGGGTGCGGAAGGGGTGTTCCTTTAACGTCTTCATTGTACATGCCGAACGGACATTCTTCTGTACAACGTTTGCATTGAGTACATCTCTGTATGAAGAGATTTGGATATGAAAGATCACCGGCCCTGGGGTGGACGGCTTTACCCTGCGAGGAAAGTTCCATACATTGTATGGCTTTTAGGGCCGCGCCGGTCCCGTCACTTTTTGACCTTGTGCAGGTCATGGGCTGTCTGACACACCCGGCTGTATAGATCCCGGTCCGTCTAGTTTCGTAAGGGAAACAGACAAAGTGGGAATCCGGAAAGCCATATTTCAGCGCCGGCAATGCCGGCCCCTGACGATATTCAAGGTTTAGTATTGGATCATCCAGAACTGCAGGCTGCATGCCAGTAGCGAGCACTAACATGTCAACTTCCATCTGAATGGGTTCACCAAGCAGTTCGTCTGTCGCATCAATGGCAATCTTGTGCTCAGAACCTTCACTGATCGATAATTTGGAAGTGTCCGTTTTTACAAAGATTACGCCTTTTTTTTGGACCTGTTTGTAAAACTCCTCCGCCTGTTCGGGTGTTCTCATGTCTTTGTAGAAAACGATGACTTTTGTTTCCTCGTTTTGTTCCTTAAAATACATGGCCTGCTTGAGAGAAACCCTGCAGCAGACGGCGCTGCAATAAGGAAGGTGGTCGGGATCGCGTGATCCAGCGCATTGTACAAACGCTACCACTGAAGGGGCTGAACCATCTGATGGACAAGTTAGAGACCCTGCCTTGGCCATTTCTTCTACCTGAACGTTGGTAACAACATCAGGAAATTTCTGAAACCCGAGGTTTTCCAGTTTTGTGGCGTCATAAGGCTTCCAACCTGCGGCAAGAACAATGGAGCCGACGCGATGAACGCCTCCCCCATTTTTCAGTGTTACATCAAACATTCCAGGCGCGCCTGAAACTTTTTCAATCTCCGCGCTTTTGAATATTTCTATATTCTGGTTACCTTCAATTTGTTCGATGATTGTGGACAGGTCAATATCTTCAATTTCATGGTATGGGGGGGTCGTCGGTGTGTTCTTGTGCCATTTGGCCATGTGTCCGCCGAGTTCAGGCTCCTTCTCCACCAACTTAACGCTGTAGCCGGCTTTTGCAGCGTCCAGCGCAGCCTGCATACCGGCGGATCCGCCACCCACAACCAGCAGCGTTTTGTCTAAGGCTTCGAGATATGGAGTAGGCAGAGTGGATTTCTGGACCCGTATTATACCCATACGTAGATAATCTTCCGCCATGGCCTGCGTGTCTTCGTGGCCGGCCGGTTGGCACCATGCGACATGTTCACGCAGATTGACCCTTTCCATGATAGTCTGCATGGGATCAAACTCGAAAACTTCAGATTTTACTCGTCCTGAGCAGGCCCCTAAAACAACGCAATTAACGGCGCCGGACGTTATGTCGTCCATTATTACTTTGGACCCTTCGGCGCCACATAAACACGCGTGAGTGTAAATCTTTGCGACACCGGATTCTCCAGCGACACCGGATAAGGTGTCAAAATCTATAGCTTCTCCGATTCCGCATCCAGAACACAAATAAACACCAATATTTTGATCCATATGGATTACCTCCGCACTGCCACTTGTATCGCCTTGAGAGCGGCGGCGGTAGCATCTTGGAGAGATGCCGCCACTTCCATCGGCGCCTTGACGCATCCGGCTGGAATAATTCCGGAGTCTCCAGAACCGGTCACAAAGCCAAAGTCGTCGTAATTCATTTCCAGATCCGGCCTGATCTTAGACGTTCCAGGCCGCATTCCTACCGCCAGGACAACAAGGTCCACCACCTGACTAACTTGGGAGCCTGCGGAAATGTCCTCTCCTTCAACAAGAAGTCCGCCTGATTCTTTGTCTTCAGTTATCCGGGCTATCTTACTTTTAATAAGGGAAAGATTTTTGTCCTGTTGTACTTTGGTGTAGAAGTCTTCATATTTTCCCATGGCTCGAATATCAATGTAATATATGAAAGCTTTGCTGTCCGGTACCCGTTCCCGGATATAAGTGGATTGCTTCAAAGAAGCCAGACAACAAACACCGGAACAGTAAGCCAGATGATTTTCGTCTCTGGAACCTGCGCACTGCACGAAGGCTACACTCTTGACTTCCTTGCCGTCGGAAGGCCGTACCATCTTGCCACCAGTGGGTCCATTGATTGCAGCCAGTCGTTCAAACATTACGCTAGTCAAAACATTGGGGAGTCGTCCGAAACCCAGGTAATCGATTTTCTCAGCTTCGTAAGGGTCCCAGCCTGTGGCCCAGACAATTGCTCCAACCTGAATGTGCAATGTTTCAGGTTTCATTTCCAAATCTATGGCGTTGTAAGGGCAGGCCTGAGCGCATTTATCAGCCTCATCTGTTCCAATTATCTCGGAATCGATAACATACTTGAATGGATACGCCATCTGATGGGGTAAGTAAGCGGCTTTTACAGAATCCATCCCATAATTGATTTGGTTTGGAACAGTCGTTTCGCATACTTCAGCGCACTTGCCGCATGCAGTGCAATTGTCGTTCACGTATCTTGGGTTCACCTGAATCGCCACTGAATAGTCCCCAGGTTTACCCGATATAGAAAGGACTTCGGCTTGAGTAAAAAAGGAGATCTTGGGATTATTCTTAATTCTTCGAAAATTAATCTCAAGACCACATGTTGGTGGGCATAGTTTGGGGAAATACTGATTGAGTTGGGCCACTCGGCCGCCCAAATAAGGATTTCGTTCCACTATGACCACGTTAGCGCCCGTCTCGGCGGCTTCTACAGCAGCCGTAATCCCGCTGATTCCACCACCTACGACTAGAATCTTCTGATCTTCATCGCCCATAGGCTACCTCCGTGTTTACAATCAAGAGCGACTAAAAAGTGTCGCCGGCGTCAATACTCGTGGGCCTCATGGTAACAAAGGACCCACGTTCGTCATTTAAAGTTTTTTGTAATCCTATTTAATGAGACTTTGATGTCTCCAGTTTTATCCATATTTCGGACATTTTTGTTATACGTCTCAGCTATATGTAAGAAATTTCTAATAATGGCGCCGCCGTCGGGCCTATTACCGAGAAAACTCTCCGGATGACCCTGGATCCCATAGACCGGTTTGTAGGGATGACGAATAATTTGATTACGACTCGTCCGTTCCGATGCCAGTAGAACGAAACCCGGTGGTAACGCTTTTACTTCATCGTAGTGGCTTTCTACGATACTAATTTTGTTATCAAGCCCAACGAAAATCGGGTCATGGGCATTTTGGTTCAATTTGGTGACACCGGATTGTCGGTTACGTGAATATGGCATGCAATCGTCAGTTCCGGCCCGGATCGGACCGACCTTGCCGCCAAACGCCAGCGCAATAGCCTGATGTCCACCACAGATGCCAAGAATTGGCACATCAAGCTCTTCAGCAATCTGTGGAATCAGCCACAAAAAATTTTGCAAGGCGATACCGGTGGGGCCTACATACCGACACCAAGGAGTGCCTTGAGGGCTTAAAACCAAAAATTCAGGGTCCAGGTCCGATATTATTTCAAACGTAGCGCTCCTGAAATCTAAAGTCACCACATTGTTGTTCCCACTCATCTCGCTAATGACTGAACGGAGCCGTTTACAACCACCTGAACATCCGTCCGTAGACAGGCCGACCATTATCCAGGGTCTGCGACGCCTAGCCCCATTCACTTCCGATTCGTCCGGAGATCCAGGAAATGCGGAACTGGAGAGGTTTAACAACAAACACACTGCGATCGAGCAAGCGTACGCAATTTTCAATGACCCGCCACATGTTTGAAAAGACATCATTAGCCTGTTCCCACAACCCAGAAAGTGAAGAGCTACATTTATAACTCACCTTGTGGCTGATAGGCAACAGGCCAATTCCGTTGGAAAAGCTTTAATTGATTTTTGTTACCTCAAATTATTTTTTTTGCCCGTTCTTTTTCACTGTATACACAACCGCAATATTTCTGACGGTAAAGACCGAGTTTTCTGTACCGCTTTACACCCTCGTTCCATCCGGTGCGCCAGTCGCGATATACCAACGGTATTTGCCGCTTTTCCGCAATTGCCTCACACGCGGTTTTTAGCAAGTCATGTTTTTGAAAACGGCTGTAAAACAGTGTGGTTGAAAACGCGTCGAACCCTTTCGATTCAGCAAGGCGGGCCACCGTATCCATCCTGAAATTGAAACAGACCCAACATTTCTGTGTTTCTCTAAACACGACTTCCCGAAACCACTCCTCCATTTCAATTCCAGTTTCATCATCCATGACTCGAATTCCGTTTGCCTCGGTGTAAGAATTGAAAGCGTCCTGCCGTCTCAAGTTCTCGCTGTATGGATGTATATTCGGGTTGAAAAACAAAGAGGTGATTTCGTGCCCCTCTTTTGAGAGGTCGTCATAAGGGATCACCAGACACGGCGCGCAACATGCGTGTAGCAGTATTTTCATTAATGAGGTTGTCTCCTTCCAATAGTCGTGCTATTTTTGTAAAACCAAGTCGCCACGAATGATCCAGGTGTCAATTAGTCCAATGAACCGTGTTTCATTTTTCATAGTAGCAATTGTCATTGCGATGACGGCCCACAGCGCTTTCGCTGATCAGCAAACGCTTACTGACGCTTTTGCGCAGACCGCTACGGCTTATGCCAACGATTCCTTCCTATTACTCGGAATGGTCGGAGATGAGTTCGTCACCGGCGCTTTGGACAAGTCATCGGCAGCCCAAACGGTTGCCAATATTCAAAAGAGGATCAGAATGATCAGAGCCAAAATCAACCTGGTCGTAGCTTCAATGAATTTGGGAAACGAAAGGAAATGGCTCAAAATTCTTGACTCCGTCTACACTTCTCTCGATCAACAGGCATGGGCAATGACCAGGTACATTGACGATAAAACACCTGCGAACGCCAAGCGTTTCGATGCCATAAGAGGCGAATGCCTCGAAAAGATCAGGAACCTCGCCCAGTTTTACGCCTCTGCAGGCGCCTCTGTCGAGTTGCCTGCTCCCCTCAGCACGCGCTGATCACCAATCCTCAAAGTGATCTTTTCTCGATCAAAGTATTCCAGAAGTGGGATATTGTATTTTCGTGAAGTTTTAGTTATCTCCTGAAACTTTGACGGGGTTATGGATCCTTCATTCTTGAGACGTTTTACCAGTTGTTCCTTTACGCTTTTAATAAAGTCAGTAGAAAAATACATTTCCTCTTTAATTTTTACAATTTTCCCTTCCTTTTCCAAGACGCTAAGCAAACTTTTAACCTGCTTGGGATCAGCGCCGACCTGAACTACCAATTCTTTGAAAAGTGGCGGCGCATTCTCCTGTTGATGAAGTGTGGCGAACAACTTTTCGCGAACGTTTTTTTCATTGTCCTTTAACCTAACTTTATGAGTAGACGCCCTAATGGTGTCTCCCTGATCAACAAGCGAGCCTTTAGAAATCAGCTCATCTAGAGCGATCTTGAAAAGACGGTCACTTCCCGGGGTTAGTGATCTGAGTTCCTGCTTTGAGATCCCTTCCTTTAAGGGATTGTCCATGTGAAAATGACCAAGTCGGTCCGTTATCTTCTTCTCTACCAGATCCAGGAAGTCACGGTGGACAAGCCTGCGTTCCGTGGAGTCCAATTGAATGATTGTTCTTGCTGTCCTGAGTTTATCGAGCGTCTTGTCCAATCGGGTAGATGAAAACGCCGACATGCCAAGCAATTCGTTCTTGTTGACACCGTTTACCCCTGAACCTTTAACAAGGGAGGATATTACACCAGTATCATCTTCTCTTTCGGTTTCCAGGAAGGATTTGACCGACCTGGCTCGAAGTTTTGGGGCCCTTGGGTTCAAGATTACCCCGCCCCCCAACGTAACAGAAGGAGATATAGCCCTGATCACGAAGCGGTCACCGGTTGCCGGCACAATCGGGGCCGATGTCCGTAATTGTGCCAGGACCTCTTCTCCGGGTTCCAGCAAGTCTCTGTCAGGAAATGCAATGGTGGCTTCTACGTCTGTTGTATAATGATGCAGTCTGACCTTCTTAAGGTTGGTCAGTTTTATTGAACTTCGATTCAATGACGTGAGTTTTACATCAACAATGTATGATGGCCGAAATTCGCCGGGGTGAGTGACCACGTTACCGCGATGAGCCTCATCCTGCTCGATGCCGCGCAAGTTTACCGCCACCCGTTGTCCTGGAAATGATTGCTGCTCAAATTGCTTGTGTGATTCAATAGATCTAACCGAGGATCGAATCGCTTGAGGCAAGATCTCAATCTCATCGCCCGTTGAAATGGTCCCCGAAATCAAGGTGCCTGCAACCACTGTCCCATGCCCCTTTAAAGTAAAAACACGGTCAATGGGTAATCTTAGCAGGCCGTGAACCGACCTTTGCCCGGCATTTCTGCTAAGCTCCAATATGACCTCTTTGAGTTCCTCGATTCCTTCTCCAGTCCGAGCGGACACGCGAACCATTGGAGCATTTTCCAGGAAGGTCCCTTTTACAAGATCTTTCGCGTCCTCTTCAGCCAGGAGGGCAAGCTCTTCGTCAACAAGGTCCAATTTTGTGAGCACAACCAAGCCATGCTTTATCCCCAAGAGACACAATATATCGAGGTGCTCGACTGTCTGAGGCATTACGCCTTCATCGAGCGCCACCACCAGGGCCGCTATATCAACTCCGCCGGACCCGGCGACCATCTGGCGGACAAATCTCTCGTGACCGGGCACGTCTACTATTCCGATCCTGACGTCCGACCCCAGATCAAGATACGCGAAACCCAGTTCTATGCTGATGCCCCTCTCTTTTTCTTCCTTCAGCCTGTCTGTGTCTATTCCGGTGAGAGCTTTGACCAGTTGGGTTTTGCCGTGATCAATGTGACCGGCAGTCCCAAGAATTACTCGTTTCATAAAGACTATCCTTCAGGTTGGGGCAGAACAGGAGGATCAATTTCCGTAGTATAAGCTCCGCCAATCAAAAACAGACTCCAGTTTCAATTTTCCTCGCACGGTAAATCACCATGGCGCTTTTTGCTTTGACCTTTTTTTGACGCTTTTGCGACGGATGAACCAGTGGCGCCACTCTTTTTCGGATTCTCCAGTTCGAGTTCACCGAGTATGTCCTCTGGCCTCACCTCTATTGTGGTGTCGTCGGCCATCTTTACGAGCACAGTTTCTTCAAGCGGGTTGTGTTTGATTATACAACCTTCTCCCTTAGAGGTAGCGACAAGCTTCCCAACCTTGGGCAGGCCCTTACTGAAGTCTTCATAAATGTCATGTTCATAACTTAGGCAGCACATGAGGCGACCACAAACCCCGGAAATTTTTGTGGGGTTCAAAGAGAGGTTCTGGTTCTTCGCCATCTTGACGGACACCGGTCTGAAGTCTGTTAGAAATCTTGAGCAGCACAGTTCCTGCCCGCAACAGGCGATTCCTCCGGTCATCTTGGCCTCGTGCCGGACACCAATTTGACGCATTTCTATACGCACCGGGAACCTGGAGACAAGGAGCTTTACGAGTTCCCTAAAATCCACTCGGCCTTCGGATGTAAAGTAAAACACATACTTGGAACAATCGAAAAAACACTCAACTGAGACCAGTTTCATAGGTAGGCTAAGTTCCTCAATCCTATCAATACAATAAACGTAAGCCTCAGTTTCCCGCTGACAGCAGCGCTCCTTTTGATCAATATCGACTTTTTCGCCTTTACGAATAATTTTTCGTAAAGTCTCAGCCTGGGTAGCGTCAATTTCCTTTTCAAAAGGGGGAAGCGCAACCTGTCCCAACCCCAAGCCTTTCTCGGTCTTTACGACGACCCAGTCTCCATAATCAAGGGCGATGTCGCCCGCGTCAAAATGGTAAACCTTGCACGCGTAACCAAATCTTATGCCGGTGATACGCATGACGGTCAAATCGTGACCCTGTTCTTGCGGCGTTAAACCGGTAGTCTGCATGTAGCCATGTTGACCCGGTTCCTGGACCGATGTTAAATCGTCATGAAATCCTTCATTATCAAGGAATTCAACAGACTCTCCATTTTCGATTGAATCGGAAGAACTCATGTAGTCGTTGGATTCGTCGTGAACCTGCCAGAGGGCCTGATCCTGATAATCCGTTGAGGGCCCTTGATTAAGATCCTCAAGCTCCGGAATAAGACCAGAACGGTCAGACTGGAAAGATCTGGACGTGTCATTCGTTCTCTTGGGTGTTAGACTAGCCTTCTGGCCCCAGGACCTGGGCAAGTATGATATTTCACCCCTTTGTTTGTTATCCGTCATTTCAGTGGCCCTTAACTGTTAGCGGTTGGGCAGATTAGCCCATTGTATCGTTCAGCCTATCGCGAATTTTTAGAAACATTACGTCAGTTAATAGATTCTTGTTGATGTTGGTATCGGAAGCCAGTAATCCAAGAGCGGTGGCCATTTCGTTAAAAACTGAGAGCAATCCGGATACAGAGTGATGTTGAGCCGAAGTAGTCAGAATGTCAACAAGATCAGTGTTAACTACGCACGAGATGGCGCCTCCGGTTTTCAAAATTATTAGGTCCCTTATCCACGTCATTCCGAATTCTATGGTGTCAATAAGTTTCTGGGCATCGGAACTCAGACGAAAAGACAGATCGAGAAGCGTTGCAAGACCAAAATTATTCCCCTGACTCAAGAATTCAACCAGGTCTTTACGAAATTTTAAAGTGTTAGCTGTCAATAACTCCAAGGCCCGCCCCAGACTACCCGAAGCCAGACCGGCCACGCATGTGGCCTCGTCCTGCCCCAGATGTTTCAAACGGGTGATTTCCCGCGCAATTATGGACCTTTCCAGAGGCGCAAACTTGACTGTCCTTAGCCTCGACCTCACCGTAGGGAGAAGAGAAGAAGCCTTGTCGGTTATCAGGACGAGAACACTGCCTCCAGGAGGTTCTTCCAGGGTTTTGAGCAATGCGTTCTGCGCAGCCCTATTAATTAAATGGGCGTCATCAATTATGATGACGCGGTACGGGGCTTCCATGGGCGCATATTTCAGAAAGCCCTGGAGTTGTCTCACCCGGTCAATTCTTATGGAACCTTTTTGAGGACCTTCAACTCGAACGTCTGGATGGTTCCCCTTGCGGATTTTAACGCACATTCCGCATCTTTCATGTTCTGTAAATGAGTAGGAAGGGCAGTTTAGCATGCACGCGAATTCAATTGCGATGAGTTTTTTACCGATTCCGGCTATACCTGAAAAGAGATAGGAATGGGCGGTCCTTTTCTCAGATACAGATTTCTCCAAACTTGAAACAATTTCTTCATGCCCCAGGATCTTTGTCATATTCTTGACTTTAAAAAGGTCAACAACCATCGATTAGGAGTTTAAACGCAGCGAACAAGGGACACAAGCTATGACATTCCGTCAATATTGTCCGATCAACTCTAAAACATAAGTGAGGCCGCGCCGGAAGGAATGACCTGAACGACCACTGATGAAGAATGTGAAAAATTGATACTACAGAAAGACAAAGAAGACATTCTCCCTTTGTGGTCGTTCAGAAACTAATATTAACCTCTTTTTACGGGAATGTACTTGTCAATAGCGAGCACTAGCGGGGACGCCACGAATATTGACGAATAGGTCCCGAAAACAATTCCTATCATCAGGGCCCAAGCAAAATCCCTGAGCACATTTGTGCCGAAAATCAGCAACGCAATTACGACAAGTAAGGTGAATCCTGAAGTGAGAACCGTCCTGGAAAGCGTCTGATTTATCGACCGATTAAGAACCTCAGCAAGGGGCTGTTTCCGCATGCTTCTAAGATTTTCCCGGACGCGGTCGCAAACGACAATGGTATCATGTATATCATAACCGATAACAGTTAGCATGGCCGCAAGAATAGTGAGGTTGAACTCTTTTCCGGTCCAGACGAAAAAACCATAGACTACGATCAGATCATGAACGAGACAGAAAACAGCGCC
>JARLHM010000134.1 GCA_031292235.1 Syntrophaceae bacterium
CTCTTCGAAAAACATGACGCTCTCGAAGACGCAATGCAAACCGCTTATCTTTTCCTGTTCCTTGCCAAAAGGCTCAAGAATGTTGGTATATCAACTCTCAGAGATATGATCGCGGCCCAAAGCAGGGCCGCGTTTTCTTCTGACCGGGACTCCTATACGGCATAACCGATAGTTTTGAGAGCGGACCCGATTTCGTCAAGTGTAGCCGGATCATCGATGGTTGAAGGGACGGAGTACGCTTCATTATCCGCAATTTTCCTCATGGTTCCCCTCAGGACTTTCCCAGATCTGGTTTTGGGCAGACGATCCACAACAACTGTCTTTTTGAATGAAGCGACCGCTCCTATGTCGCTGCGAACCATTTTAATAACTTCGTCAACTATTTGCTCTTTCGGCTTGGTTACCCCTGCTTTGAGAACAACAAACCCCACCGGGACCTGACCTTTGAGGTCATCGGCGACACCAACGACAGCGCATTCCGCCACATCGGGATGTCTCGCCAGGACTTCTTCCATCCCTCCTGTTGACAAACGATGACCCGCAACGTTAATGACATCATCTATACGGCCCATGACGAAAACGTAGCCATCTTCGTCCATGTAACCCCCATCTCCAGTGAGATAATAACCTGGAAAGGGATTCACGTAAGATTCCTCAAAACGTTTGTCGTCATTCCACAGGGTCGGCAAATTCGCAGGTGGCAGTGGTAGTTTCACTGTTATGACGCCGTTTTGGTTAGGACCTAGTTCCTCAGCGGTAACAGGGTCAAGTATTTTGACATTGTAGCCAGGCATTGGCATGGTTGCGGAACCGGGCTTGATGGGAAACAACTCAAGACCGCGGAAGTTTCCGGCGATAGCCCATGCTGTCTCTGTTTGCCACCAATGATCTATGACCGGCTTTTTCAAGAGATCGGTTCCCCAGAAATACGTATCCGGGTCCAATCGTTCCCCTGCCAGGAAAAGAGTTTCAAATTTGGAAAGATCGTAATTCGCTAGAAACACCCCCTTGGGATCTTCTCTCTTGATGGCCCGAATAGCGGTAGGGGCGGTAAAAAGGGCCTTTATTTTGTGTTGAGAGATCACTCTCCAGAAGGCCCCTGGGTCAGGGGTCCCCACCGGTTTACCCTCGAACAGGACGGTGGTAGCTCCCATAAAAAGTGGGGCATAGACTATGTATGAATGCCCGACGACCCAGCCTACATCCGAAGCGGCCCAGTAAACATCACCCGGTTCGATGTTGTAGATGTGCTTCATGCTCCACATTAAGGCCACCGCATGGCCGCCATTGTCACGCACCACGCCTTTGGGTTTTCCTGTTGTGCCTGAAGTGTACAGGATATAAAGGGGGTCAGTAGCTTGAACTGTTACGCAGTCCGCTGGTTTCGCCGCCGCCTCTTTTTCCTCCCAGTCGAAATCTTTACCCGGTTTGAGGTCCGCAACAGCCATTGGTCTTTGACGGATCACGCATTTAGTGGGTTTATGATTCGCAATCTCAATCGCTTCATCCAACAGGGGTTTGTAGGGGATTACCCGTTTGACCTCGATACCGCAAGACGCGGACAATATGACATCCGGTTTGGCGTCATCGATGCGGATCGCCAGTTCACGAGGAGCAAATCCTCCAAAAACCACAGAGTGAACAGCGCCGATACGCGCGCAGGCAAGCATGGACATGACGGCTTCCGGTATCATCGGCATATATATCAGGACCGTGTCGCCTTTCTTCACTCCAAGATCAACCAGCATGCCTGCAATTTTTGCAACTCTGTTTTGAACTTCGCGAAAGGTAAATTTCTGGATCGTATTTGTAACCGGGCTATCGTAAATTATGGCGTCTTGATCGCCCCTGCCCCGTTCAACGTGACGATCCACAGCGTTGTAACAGGTGTTTAGGGACCCACCACGGAACCATCGATAGAATGGTGGATTTGACCGGTCGAGGACCAAATCCCATTTTTTGTCCCAATCAATTGCCTCAGCCGCTCGTCCCCAGAAGGTTTCAGGACTTTCCAGAGATTCCCTGTAAGCTTCCGCATACGTCATAGTTACCCCCAAGTCGCGTCTATAGATCTATAACCCTTTCGGGTTTGTCCGAAGAACATAGCCAAGTTGTGAATTAATTCCCCGCAGTTGAATGGTTTCAAAAGAACTGGCATATAGGCCAAATTATCAACTAGATTCGCTAAGTTACAAACCAATATATGTGTGCGGACGCTTTTGAGCGTTCAACGCCGCTTCGTGACGAGGTTTTTATGATTACGTTTTTTGTTTGATTAGCGCAAGTCCTTTTTTAGAAATCACCCAGTTCTGAAATACGCGGATTGTTGCAATTTGCTGGAGACGCTAACATCCTTACAACATTAATATATTCAACAAATCGAAAAAATTGAGTTGACAGAGGACCCCAAATCAAATTAACCTTGTCGACACTGATGTTCACGTTCGTCAGTTCCAACATATAATTAGCCGTTTGACAACTTGTTTATACTACGATTGATTTGGATTGGGCGATTCTAATTGCTCATATAATAGGGCATCCTTGTAATTACGCTCAGTTAATCATAGGCAATTGGTTCCTGTTTTAGGCTTCAACCCTTTTACAATGGCTATGGCCGAGGAGCCGCTCAAGTGTGTCAGCGAGCGTTTGACGATTTTCTTTCTAAAGACACCCTGCGTAGTTTGACGCGTGGGGCGCTTGCCGATGTCCATCATTTCTTAAAATTCATAATCAGTTGTATTTCGTCGATAAGTTGGTTGTCTTCCGTAAACTCACGCGTTAACGCGCTTCGACTCAATTCACGATCAGTTATTCCGACAAAAACCGGGGCCTGTCTTTTCGCTGCCCGTCTAGGTTCGTTCAGTGGGACGTTTATTCGTTCAAAATCGACTATCTACGTGGTTAATTGTCGACTCCTTCCTTTATTGTCACTTCTAAGATCTTCAGTGTCCATGATCCCAGATAAGAACAGACATAGTTTCTTACTATGGTCAGAATTAAAAGAAGCCATAGAAGCGTTTCGCTCTTTAAGACCTATGAGAAGAAGTGGTTTTGAAATACCTCCGACAATTCTTCTTGATAGAAATCATTTCTTGGTCTTGGTTAATGGACGATCTCCTCCACAAACGGTAGCGTGTTGAAGGTTGATTGCAAGCTGTTGGTTGTATTGGCACTTCTGGACACAAATATTTAATTTAGTTTGATTTTAATCATTATTGGCGCGGCAGTGTCCTTGTTTGGGTGAATCCATCTATCGACCGATCAAAAAGGACACCGCTTATGGCTTACCGATGTCTGGCTAAAAGGGAAGTGTAAAGCTTCTCTATCCCTTAATCTCTGTAAGAGGAAGGAGAATCGTACCGTGGCGCAACAACAAACAGATTGGGCGGCAATTGCGAGGAACCCAAAGTTCGTCGAATTGCACAGAAGAAAGTCAGCTTTTCTTTTCGGGTGGTGGATATTTTCCAACATTTACTATTTTTTGCTACCCATAGGAGCCGGATCAGCGCAGGGGTTGTTCAGTGTCCAGCTCATTGGGCACATCAATTTTGGATATTTATTTGCGCTCTCGCAGTTTTTCGTGTCTTGGGCGATCGCTATTTATTACGCTTCATGGGCTAATCGAGTTTCCGACAGGTTAACCAATGAACTTCTTGATGAATTAAAACTACGGTAAGGAGGAGAGGCGCAATGAAGAAATTTTTGGTAATCATGATAGTCGCCCTCACTCTGGGCGTAACAATAAACGGTGTTTTACCTAGTATCAGCTTGGCCGGAGCAGAGAATTCAATAGCCGCGGCGATTACCGCTCAGGCCCCTACTGTTCATAAAGTTGAAGCGAACAAAACAATTACCATTGCTCTTTTTGTAATAATCGTCTTGATCACCCTCGGTATAGTAGTTTGGGCCGCTAAACGAACAAAAACTACAGCGGATTTCTATGCCGCCCGTGGCGCCATCACAGGGCTTCAAAATGGATGGGCGATTGCCGGTGATTATATGTCGGCCGCGTCATTCCTTGGTATTGCAGGTCTTATTTCGCTCTATGGCTATGATGGATTCATGTATTCGGTCGGCTGGCTGGTGGCCTATGTTACCGTCTTGCTGATAGTCGCTGAACCCTGCCGAAACGCGGGAAAATTCACAATGGGCGACATTTTGTCATTCCGTTCGAATCCTAAACCTGTCAGGGCCGCCGCCGCTATATCTACTGTCTGCGTCTCCGTCTTTTATTTGACAGCTCAGATGGTCGGCGCTGGAAAACTCATGGAACTGCTCCTCGGGATTCCGTTCAAACTGGCTATAGCCGGCGTTGGCGCGTTGATGATCGTTTACGTCGTTTTTGGCGGTATGATCGCTACTACGTGGGTCCAGATCATAAAGGCATGTTTGCTTATGACAGGGGCGATTGTTCTTTGCATCCTGGTCCTTGCCAAATGCGGGTTCAACCCGGTCCAGTTCTTTACTGACATAGCCACCAATGCGCAAATTAAAAGCTGGGTTCAGATAAATCTTCTTAAGGAAGCGATACCCAAGGCTGGATTTGATTATGGTCAGCGTTTCCTTGAACCAGGATTATTACTAAAAGATGTCTGGGACCAGATATCACTCGGCATGGCCCTTGTGCTAGGAACTGCCGGGATGCCCCATATCCTCATGCGTTTTTTCACGGTCCCGACCGCTCAGGCTGCTCGAAAGTCAGTTATTTGGGCAATGTTCATTATAGGTACATTCTATATTTTAACGACACTTCTCGGATTCGGGGCCGCTATCAATGTCAGCCCACAACTTATTTCCCATGTGGATCCAGGCGGCAACATGGCGAATTTGCTCCTTGCTCAAATGCTCGGCAACCAGATTGCGCCTCTTGCGGGAGATTTCTTGCTGGCCTTCCTGTGCGCGGTCGCTTTCGCGACCATATTGGCTGTTGTTTCAGGTCTGGTACTTGCGGCTTCCGCTGCCATCTCCCATGACATATATGTCAACATAGTTAAAGACGGACACGCTGATCAGCACGAGCAGGTGAAAGCAGCCCGAATTTCAGCTATAGTTTTCGGAGCCATAGCCGTCACGATTGGTATCGCATCTGAAAGACAAAACGTAGCTCATCTGGTCGCACTCGCCTTCGCTGTCGCATCGTCCGGGAACCTACCAGTTGTAATTCTTTCACTATTTTGGCGAAAATTTAATACAGCGGGAATAATCGCCGGCCTGATGATTGGAACAGCAGTTGCGATTCTGTTAGTGCTTGTTTCTCCGAATATGATGTATCCCAAAACAATAGCAGCGGGAGCTCAAAAAATAGTCGTTGCGTTAGAAAAGAAACAAGCTGGCGGAGCGGTACTGACCGACACAGATAAGGCAAACCTTGACAAATCCAAAATCCAATACGAACAAAACAAGGACGGAACATCATTGATGGGATTGGATAAACC
>JARLHM010000135.1 GCA_031292235.1 Syntrophaceae bacterium
CAGCAAGGACCCGCGCTGCGCCAACCCTTTGAGCGAGCTTAATGTGAAGAAGACCGGTTATGCCAGCCCCAATCACCAGCACATGTTTGGCTGGGCCCCAACCTGCATGAAGTTGCCCTCTGAACACGCAAGCCAGAGGCTCGATAAAAACAGCGTCATCGTAAGACATCTGGTCCGGCAAAAGGAATACGCCATGGCGGACGTTTATTGCCGGGACTCTGAGATATTCAGCAAAACCCCCAGGATCAAAATTGGTCCTGGCTAAAGTATCGCATACTGAATGATGATTGGAGAGACAATACCTGCACATGTTGCACGGAACGTGGTGTGAGACGAACACGCGGTCCCCAACTTTCCATTTCTCTACCGCTGCGCCGACTTCAACAATCTCACCCGCTATCTCGTGCCCCAAAACAAGTGGCGCTTTGGGAACCCGGTACCATTCGAGAACATCACTGCCGCAAACGCCGCTTGCCCAGACCTTGACCAGCAGCTCATCCGGACCGATTTCAGGCGCTGGTGTTTCCTGAATTCTAATGTCATGATTGTTGTAGTACATGGCGACGCGCATGTGGTAACTCCCAAGGACTGTTCGATTATCGGTCAATATTGAAGATGACGGCACGATTTGTCGTCTTCGGCGCCACCCGCTCAACGGGATCGTGAAACCTGGAAGATCATCCCTTACGTGGCTTCTTTTGGTCTTCATAGACCTTTAGCGCAATTTCCGGTTTTTCGTTGTAGTGAACGACTGCCCTAACAGCTTTGATCATGCCAACCGGACAATCAGACTGGAATATATTCCTCCCCATATCCACCCCAACAGCGCCACGGGTAACAGCGTTGTACGCCATTGTGAGGGCTTCGATCTCAGGCAGTTTCTTGCCACCGGCCATTACTATCGGCACTGGACAAGTTTGGACAACCTTCTCGAAGTTTTCACAATAATAAGTTTTCACAATATTCGCGCCCATCTCTGCGGCTATACGTGAAGAGAGCGCCAAGTAACGGGCGTCACGCGCCATGTCCCGGCCGACCGCTGTGACCGCCAGAACTGGGATACCGGCTGAGTAGCCTGCATCTATAAGCTTGGCGAAAGCCACCATGGTCTGGTGTTCGTACGGGGCTCCGACATACATTGATAGCGCCATGCCGGAAACATTCAATCGAATGCAATCTTCTATCGCAACATTTAGCGTTTCATTCGACAGTTCGGTTAGCACGCTCTGGCCGCCAGAAACCCTCAAAACTATGGGGGCTTGTACCCCTGGAGACACGGAAGTCCTAAGGATTCCCCTGGTAAGCATTAAACAGTCAGCATAATTGGCTAGAGGCGCCAAGGTATCTTCCATAATCTCCAGGCCTGATGTTGGGCCTTGAAAATAACCATGATCAACCGCCAGCATCACCGTTCGTCCCGTATCGGGCTTGATGATCCTTGACAGGCGGTTTTTCATGCCCCAGTCCAGATGTGAACCGCCCTTAATGTGAAAACTACCGGCGCAACTACCGGTCGTCGCTTTGATATCTCTCGCTTCCTTGAACCCTTCGAGATCCGCCATTTTGTAACTCCAAGCATTGTTAGTCAGAGTTTTAGAATTTAACAAACACTAGGCCATGAGTCAACTTACGACCTGTTTTGACTTGACAAGGATACCCGTCTTAACTATAAAATATGTTTAAATGAGCTTGCCTTTTCTCCCGGCCTCAGTAGGACTACGGGCGCGAAGCAAGGAATTTAGTTTTAGGATCTAACGCTCGTGGCTCCAGCCAATAATCATTCCTATAGTCCCGCAACGGACAACGGGCGCTGATTGTGTCAACCAGCTCTCATGGCTTGATTGAGGGCGATTTTGTATCAAAGGAGAAGAAAAAGTGGCCGCTATTAACATTTATGTCGGAAATCTGTCCTTCAACACGGGAGAAGAGCACCTCAGAGAGCTTTTCGAAAGCTACGGACAAGTAGAATCCGCAACTATAATTTCCGACAAATTTACCGGACGCCCGCGTGGCTTTGGCTTCGTTAAGATGCCTGAACGTGAAGAGGGCCTGAAGGCCATCCAGGAGCTGGATTCCAAGGATTTCATGGGTCGTAACATTAAGGTCAATGAAGCCCGACCAAGGACAGACAGAGGCGACAGACAGGGCGGTGGCGGTCGAGGAAGAGGCGGCGGTGGCGGCGGCGGCTGGCGCCAGTAATATACCCGCTATGACTTTGGACTTTCCGAAGATGCGAGTAAAGCCTCCGGCAAGGAAACGTCTTCGGAAAGCTCACATCAATTCCTTCTGACTATTTCTTAAGCGCTCTCCTCTTTATTTCATAAAAATAATCGAATTCTTATTTCATAATTTCTAAAAGCGCCGGATTTCTCTCGACCAAGTTACGATGTTTTGATAATTTTCTTTGAGTGTGTTTACGGTCTCGGTTCAGCGGGGCTTTTTCACCTTGTCTTTGGAAGGAAACGTCTTAATTCATTTGTGTAAAAAATTCGATCCAATTCCTACTGTCACTGCGGTCCAACCATTATAGGCCGCATGCCCCCTTCAAGGAGAATTGATAATGAACGATAAAATACTTAACGCCGCTACCACTGGAGATCTTTCTGAACTAAGAGGTTTACTGGATTCCGGAGCTGACGTGAATATTCGAGACGCGTTTGGATGGACTTCATTGATGTGGGCAGCTTCCATGGGACATGCTGAGGTCGTCAGTATGCTTGCCAAAAACGACGCCGACATGGACGCTGTCGATCAGTACGGAGCGACTGCTCTTATGAAGGCGGCTAGAAGAGGATTTCTGGATGCGATCAAGGTCCTTCTCGAAGAAGGCGCGTCTGTGAACGCTGAAGATGAATTTGGTTGGACAGCCTTAATGCGCGCGGCAAGGCGAGGTTACGCTGATGTGGTCAAAACGCTCGTCGATTTCGGCGCAAATATTGAGGAAGCAGATCAGTACGGAGCGACTGCCTTGATCATGGCCGCATCCGAAGGGCATGTCGAAACAGTCAAAATTTTGCTGGAACGAGGCGCAGACCCACATGCCCGAGATCGCAATAGTTGGACAGCGCTAATGTGGGCTCAGTCTATGAGACATGCCGAAGTTATTTCAGTATTAGCGAAATATGAAAAAGGGATTCAAAAGAAATCCTAGTACCACGTGGAATCGCCAGCAACCGGTCTATTGAAGCAACTCGAAGAAGTCTGATATCTTCGCGAGGTTTTCCCATGAACGAAAAGCTCTTGCGTTATTCAGCCGAAGGTAATTTAGAAAAGGCATTGGCGCTTCTTGATAAAGGGGCTAATCCCAATGTAAGCGACGAGTATGGTTACACACCTTTACTCCTGGCTGCCTCGGAAGGTAAAGAGGAATTGGAAAAAGTCCTCATTGAGCGGGGAGCAGACGTGAACGCCAAAACGACTTCAGGCTGGACTGCTCTTTTATGGGCCGCATCTATGGGTTACGCGGAGATTGTAAACCTTCTTGCGAAAAAAGGAGCTGACCTGGAGGCTAAGGACCAATACGGCGCCACTCCGCTTATGAAAGCTTGTCGAAGAGGGTATTTCGATGTTACGACAACGTTGCTCGAAAATGGCGCAAATGTAAACTCCAAAGATGATTACGGCTGGACTCCACTAATGCGGGCTTGCCGTAAAGGTTATTTTGATATCATCAAGATCTTGCTCGATCATGGGGCCGACACTGAGGCCAGCGACCAATATGGAGCCACGGCCCTTATAATATCCGCGTCGGAGTTCAACATTAATGGTGTGAAATTACTCTTAGAAAGAGGCGCTAACCCAAACGCCACCGATCGAAACGGTTGGACAGCGCTCCGATGGGCTTCGTCAATGCGATATGACCCAATAGTTAAGATTCTGGAATCCTTTAGCTCACCGAACCCCAATCCGGGCCAGCTTCCCTGAGGTTTACTGATTCAATTCGGCAAACTACGCCTAAACTTTTTCGGCGAATATGCTGCATTTACATTTCAGTTCATCAGTGTTGACGCCAACAACTTGTCAAGAATGTGGGAATTCAATATAACAAGATTCTTGGCCACTTTTGGAATAGTAGTCAATCAATCAAAAAGAATAGGAGTTTGTCATGGCAGGCCAATCTGTTGCATCATCGGCAAATCATTCGGAAGCTTTTTTCGGCGAACTGAAGGATAACTGGGCATGGTTCCTTTGTCTTGGAGTCCTTTTCATCA
>JARLHM010000136.1 GCA_031292235.1 Syntrophaceae bacterium
AAAAAAGGTCTTCAACATCAGTAACAAAGTCAAAAGGTAGTAATTCTAAACAAATTTGGCGGAAACTAGCGCTACCTACCTGTTCATTCAGTCCGGACCAGGATGCTCAGGCAAGAGGCTGTACCTCACCAAGCTCCGCGAGGAAACCAACGACGATTTGATAGCCAGCATTTGTCGCCGATGCGACTATTCAATGTTCGGTGGGCAGATCACCCGGCACGTCGTGTTTTTTACCATCGACAAGGCTTTGCCTCTCATCGGTAGTGGCAGTTGACCACTCGAAGAGTTCACCCTGCAACCCCGTGACCTGACTCTTCCTATGCACATGACGCTCTATTCTCTTCAGCGACCAGCAACTGCTACAGGCGGTCGGCTTCACTCGAGTTCAATACTACCCGGGCGTGGCCCAGTTTTCGATACTTCTGCGCGACCTTGGCGCTGTCACCCCTTGGACAGCGCTTTCAGAATGTCACCCTCCAGCGATGTTTTTCGCCACTTCATACTGGAAACCCAAAACGCCCTGTGACATAATTAATTCTCCCTGTTGACAATGCATTTATTCTGATAAAAGCATTCTATCAGACAGGTTTATCAAGAACAACTAGGCTTCATACTTTTTTCATGAAGGATTAGAGCCAGACTTAGGCTCAAACTGGAAGGAAATGACTTGAACAGGATCGTTGTAGGGCTGAGCGGCGCAAGTGGAGCCATTTATGGCGTGCGTCTGCTAGAAACGCTGAGTTCAATCGAGGGAATTGAGACCCATCTTATCCTTTCTCGTGCTGCGAGGATCATTATCGAGCATGAGACTTCTGTAAAACCCGAAGCTGTCGAAGACTTGGCCGACGTGGTTCACTCTCCTGAAAACCTTGCCGCATGTGTTTCCAGCGGCTCATTCAAGACTCAGGGCATGATTGTGGCCCCCTGCTCCATGAAAAGTCTTTCTATGATCGCAAATTCCATCAATGACAATCTTCTGGTCAGGGCCGCCGACGTCACGTTGAAGGAAAGGCGGAGGCTTGTTCTAATAGTGAGAGAAACCCCTCTCCACCTTGGCCATTTGAGACACATGACAGCAGTGACGGAAATGGGCGGCATAATATTGCCGCCAGTCCCGTCCTTTTATCACAAACCCAAAACTATAGATGACATCATTAACCAAACCATAGGGAAAGTCTTGGACCAGTTCGATATACCCCATCAACTTTTCTCTCGATGGATGGGCGAATAACTAAACGATATATTAGACCATATTTTGAGGTCCAACGGCGTTTTTCGTCAGCGGCTTCTCATTTCAGTCTGTATATTGTGACTTGCGTTTGTTACTATTGTCTTGTAAAATGTAAATATGGAGGTTAAACTATGGAAACAGCCGTAACCAAACGTGGTCAGACTGTCATTCCGGCGGCCATTCGGAAACGCTATCAAATCGGCGTCGGGGCCCATTTAGTATGGCTGGATGACGGAGAGACGATCAGGGTAGTGCCCGTATCGAATGATCCGATAGGGTCCCTCCGCGGGCGAGGTCGGGGGAAGAAATTGACGGAACGCCTTTTAGAGGAACGAAAAAAGGATCGTGATCGTGAGCAAAGCCTCTGATGAGGATAATATGTCTTCAAGTGTAGAAGTGGAATCACATCCATATCTCCTGGATACATCAGCGCTCTTGTCTTTCATTGAGGATGAAGCCGGCGCAGACCAAGTCGAATATGCGTTAAAACAGGCGACAACTTTGTTACCCTGGCCGGTTCTTCTGGAAACATATTACATCACCATTCGAGAAGAAGGTCAGGCGGAAGCGGACCGACGCCTTGCTTTGATAAAGAAACTTAAAATCAAGATCTTATGGGATATCGATGAATCGACCTTGTTAACCGCGGCTAGACTGAAGGCTGAACATCGAGTCTCTCTGGCCGATGCTATTATCGCCGCGTTTGCCATCCGAAGGGGCGCTGTGCTGATGCATAAAGACCCGGAATTGGGTGCCTTGAATGGGTTGCTGCGTATGGAGGCGCTGCCTTATAAATCGTCTGTCGACAAACAATAGACATTCCGTTGAGCCCTGCCCGCACATATTTTTCTAGTCAAGCGCTTACGTTAAACTCGATACCATTTTGTCGATGATTTCTATTAGTGGCGCAGGATAAATCCCTAAGAACACGAGCAATAGAGTGAGAAGCGCTAGGGCGAGCCCCGCCGCGACACTTCCCGTTAGAGCTGGGCCGCCAGACCGAAGATTTCCCAAATCCTTTGAAAACATAGTCGCAATAATTCGTAGATAGTAAAATAACCCAATCAGACTACTCACAACGAGCGATATAACCAACAACCACAGATGTGAACTAATCCCTGCCGCCATGACATAAAACTTGCCAACGAAACCGGCTGTCAACGGGATTCCAGCTAATGACAGCAGCATGGCTGTAAAGACTGCGCCCAACAACGGTCGCGTCCAAAACATGCCTCTATAAGAATCCAGAAGATCAGGTTCTCCTTCAACCCCTGACAACATGGTTATCACGCCGAAAGCCCCCAGAATGGTCACAAAATAAGCCACAAGATAATAACTCACAGCGGGAGCAGCCAGAGCGCCACCTGCCAGAAACGCTGTAAGTAAATACCCGAAATGCGCGATCGAGGAATATGCCAATATCCTCTTGACGCGGTTCTGCATTAGGGCTAGCAGATTTCCTCCAAACATCGAGGCTACGGCAATGGCGGTGAACGCCAGGACAAGAGAACTGCTCGAGTGAATATCTACCATGTTGAAGTAACGCAGCATAAGAGCAAAAACAGCCCCCTTGGAAATCGAAGCCAGGAATGCGCTAATAGGAGCTGGCGCTCCCTCGTAAACATCAGGCGTCCACATATGAAAAGGTACTAGAGAAAGTTTGAAACCAAGGCCTACTATCAACATGCCTGTCCCTGTGAGCAAAAGACTCACGTGGACCGTTCCTATCGTCTTAGCGATCACAGCAAATTCCAAAGAGCCGGTACCCGCATATATGAGCGCAATTCCAAAAAGCAGGAAAGCGTCAGATGTGGCTGCCAGCACGAGATACTTGATGCCGGCCTCTATCCCCATAGGACCATTGCGGTCATACGCAATCAGCGCATACAAAGAAACACTGAGGATTTCCAGACCAAGGAAAAACGAAGCGAAGTGACTGCTTGCTACTATTACCGCCGAGCCCAACGTCGCTAATAGGAGTAGGAGATAATATTCCTCCCGGTTCTCGTCCAGCAGTTCCAGGTAGCGATAAGACAGCAGAGTCACTAACAACGCCGTTCCAAAAATAAGGGCCATGAAGAAAATCGAGTAACCGTCAACAATGATTAGGGGCGTTACTTGTTGTGGGGCAGAGGAATAAACCGCTGCAGTTGAAAGCAAAGCCGCTATCAAACCTGCGCTGGTTAATGCGGCGGTCAGAAAATGATTCCTGAAAAACGAGATTGCAATTAAATTTAATATAACGGCGCCTGAGATCATCAGGATGGGCAATAATGGGAGCAATTCAGCGACTTTCATCTGATTAATCTACTCCCTTTGATCTTTGAGAGTGTGCCCAAATGTCAGTGAAAACGGTTCTATTATTACTATTATTTTCAGTTAACGCTGCGCCGACTCTCTCCTGTATTGCCGTTAAAGCCGGTCCAGCGGTGTTTATCACAGTTTGAGGAAACAAACCCAGCCATAGAATTATCAGGATCATTCCTGCCATAAGCGAAGCCTCTCTGGGCCAAATATCCTGAATTCGCCTTTTCTCATCCGCACGACCATAAAAGGCCTTTCCTACCATCCTTAATGAGTAAATAACCGCCAGCACAAGACCAAGGGCCGCAGGAACGGTCATCCATGGGCTTACTCTGTAAACGCCCAACAGAACAAGAAATTCCCCAACAAAATTCCCCAATCCCGGAAGTCCGAGAGAAGCAAGAGCGAAAACCAGCGCAACTCCGCTTATCCGTGGAATTGACGTCCATAGACCTCCCATACGAGTAAGATCACGTGTGCCGATTCGCTCCTGAAGCATACCGACGAGAATGAACAACGCCCCTGTGCTTA
>JARLHM010000014.1 GCA_031292235.1 Syntrophaceae bacterium
AAATATGGACTGCACAAAATCTGCGAAGCATCAGCCAATTATTAATGAGGGCGTCTTAAACTGAGATTGAAAAAACCTCTTATCCCCTATAGACTATGTTGAGTAATTGCAGTTTAACTAAAACATTATATCAAATATCAAAAATAATATATGACAGCAGGCTTGAATGTCCAGGTTTTTGTCTTATCAACGTGTAAAATGGCGCCAATCTTGATCTGATGTATGTCATAAGATATGGGTCCAAAGATTGTAGTAAAAGTTCGTTTATACGAAAGGCAAATTTCCGTCGCCGAACTCTGAAAAAAAATCAAGTCACCATGGGAGTTAATATAATGATCGAGGGGATAGACCTTAATACCGTGCCTCACCTTTCAGAGGCTGAAGCAGTGAACCATTTGAAAGAACTTGGCTACAATGAGTTGCCTTCATCCAAAAAACGCAGCGTTTTGTTCATTGCTCTCGGTGTGATTCGCGAACCCATGTTCGTGCTTTTGGTCGCGTGCGGGGCAATTTACCTCCTGCTGGGAAATCCCAAAGAAGCTTTCATTCTGCTCGGGTTTGTAATAGTTGTTTTGGGAATAACTCTACATCAGGAGAGAAAGGCGGAACGGGCGCTAGATGCTCTTCGAGATCTTTCGAGTCCTCGGGCCCTCGTTATACGAGACAACCAAATCAAGCGCATACCAGGTCGGGAGGTCGTTTGTGATGATCTGGCGGTTCTCTCTGAAGGTGATAGAGTACCTGCAGACGGCGTCCTATTGTACAGTCTAAACCTCAGTGTCGATGAATCCCTACTTACAGGCGAATCAGCGCCTGTCCGAAAGATTTCCGAAGATGACACGTGTGAAATGAAACGACCGGGGGGGGAGGACCAGCCGTGTGTGTATTCCGGGACTTTGGTAGTGCAGGGTAGGGGAATCGCCCGCGTTCGCGCGACCGGTATTCACACGGAAATGGGCAAGATAGGCAAGGCCCTACAAGGCATTGAGACAGAGGAAACTTCAATCCAAAAAGAAACTGGTCGCCTTGTGCGTAACCTCGCAATCTTTGGATTAACTCTCTGTATTTTCGTCGTCATCATTTTTGGTCTGACCCGAGGGACATGGTTGAATGCGGTTCTCGCAGGAATCACCTTGGCCATGGCAATGCTCCCTGAAGAATTCCCCGTTGTCCTAACAATATTCTTTGCGTTAGGCGCATGGCGCATTTCGCAAAAGCAGGTTTTGACACGCAGGGTGACCGCGATTGAAACTCTTGGGGCGGCTACTGTGCTGTGCGTGGATAAGACCGGGACTTTGACGCAAAACCGCATGTCTGTGAACAGGCTATTCGCTAATGGAGAATTCCTCTCCATTGACCACAATAATAATGCGCCCCTACCAGAAGAGTTCCACGAGCTGGTTGAGTTCGGCGTCCTTGCAGGTAACCGGGACCCATTCGATCCGATGGAAAAGGCCCTTAAAGAGATAGGCGAGACGTTTCTCTTAAACAGTGAACATCTACATGACCAGTGGGAACTTGTCCACCAATATCCACTGTCCAGAGAGTTGCTCTCAATATCACATGTCTGGAGATCGAGTCACGATGGCGAATTCGTCGTAGCCGCCAAAGGGGCCCCTGAGGCCATTGCAGACCTTTGCCATCTGGATGAAACCCAATCAGCGGAAGTATTATCTGAGGTAACCCACTCCATGGCGTCAGAGGGTCTACGTGTCCTTGGTGTCGCCAAGACATCCTTTAAGAATTCTCCCCTCCCTGATGGGCAGCATGATTTCAGTTTTCAGTTCATAGGCCTAGTCGGATTTGCTGACCCTGTTCGCCCAAGTGTTCCCGAGGCGCTCAGGGAATGCTATGAAGCGGGGATACGTGTGATAATGATTACAGGGGATTATCCGGACACTGCCCGAAGTATCGCGAGAAAGATTGGTCTCAAGTCTTGGGACGAATGCATTACGGGCTCGGAAATGGACAAAATCGACGACTCGGAATTACAGCAACGCCTCAAAACGGTGAATGTATTCGCAAGAGTGATCCCTGAACAAAAATTGAGACTTGTCGACGCCCTGAAAGCTAATGGAGAGACTGTGGGTATGACCGGTGATGGAGTCAATGACGCCCCGGCTCTAAAGTCCGCTCACATCGGTATAGCAATGGGAGGAAGAGGCACTGATGTGGCCAGAGAATCAGCGGCGCTTGTCCTGCTCAATGATGATTTTTCATCTATTGTTGAGACGGTCAAAATTGGACGCAGAATTTATGACAATCTCAGGAAAGCGATGGCGTATATCTTCGCCGTTCACGTCCCGATAGCCGGCATTTCCCTTATTCCTGTTTTGCTGGGATGGCCTCTGGTGCTGTATCCCGTACACGTCGCGTTCCTGGAACTCATAATTGATCCGGCGTGCTCTCTGGTCTTTGAAGCGGAACCAGGAGAAGATAATGTAATGAAACGCCCGCCCAGAAAACACGATGAAAAATTATTCGGCCCGCGAATTATCGTCTTGAGTCTTCTCCAAGGCTTAGGCGTGCTGGCGTTAGTTTTTCTTGTTTATGCGAGCGCCCTGTACCGAGGCCATAGCGAACCTGACGCAAGGGCCCTGACATTTACAACACTTGTGGTTGCAAATCTTGGACTAATCTTTGCCAACCGCTCCTGGTCCAAAACTATCATCCAGACCTTGGGGACCCCAAATGTCGCTCTATGGTGGGTCTCTGGAGGCACATTGATCTTCCTGGGAGCGGCGCTCTATGTGCCTATCTTGCAGGACCTTTTTAATTTCTGTCAACTTCACATAAATGATCTGGTTATATGTTTGGGAGCGGGTATCACTAGTGTTCTATGGTTTGAGGGACTTAAATTTTTACGCAATCGCTAGAGACTTGAAATATCACAGCAAAGCCACACTTTCATTTGCGGAGCGGATTAAAGGTTCGGCCAGGATAATTAATGTTGAAGTTAAAATGTATGAACTTCTTAGGCAGTCTCATGATGTTAAATACCATGACACCAATAGACATTCGATCGATCCATGAAGACAATGGCCATCCAAAGTGAATATTGACATCACGATCCTGGAACTCATACTCGATTACCTTTAACAGGGCTATGATATGCTGGTAGACGCTTCTTCTAACTACGACCATCCGAAAATGGTTTGGAGCCAGCCTCCTGGGTGTACCGTGCCGCGGGTTATAAAAGGTAACATAGGCTTCATTTTGTTTCGGCTCTGAAATTGCTTCCTCTCTCGGTCTACGGAAAAATATTTGAACATCCTCTTCAGGCGAATCGGCAAGATAAAGTATCAAATTCATGTGACTGTCTGTAGCCGCAATTGACTTGATTTCAGGCCCCTTCTTCTTGGCTACCATCAAACCGGCCACCAAAACTAAAACCGTTATGGTAGCCCATAATGTCGTCCCATGAGGTTTCATCCATGCCAGAAACAGGAAACAACTTACAAAGATGAAGAAAATTACCAAAGTTACCAGTCTGTTGGTGTTGAACTGAATGACCTCTTTGGTCCCCATGAAGTAGCGATAGATAATCAGAGACCCCATGTTGATGCAGAAACTAGCTACGAGTCCTATCGCATACATATCCGCCAGTATCATCTGGCTCCCTTGAGTTATCAGTATGATTGCCGTGAAGATGGCGGCGTTAGTCAAATGGATCCGGAATAGTGAAGCTCTCCTGTTGGTTGCGATAAACCAATGAAACCCATATCTCTTGAACACAGCTTCCAAGAGTTCACTTGAAGCCACAAAGGCTGTATTCACAGCCATAATGAGTGTTAAGCTGGCTAGGGCAGCGGTAGAGATTCCAAACCAGACCCCATTGACCATTGTTGCGTAATGGGTTATCAGGTCTCCTTCGTGTTTAGCAAAATCAATGGGAGCCGATAGGGCTAGGGCCGCTACAATTGGAGTAATCAAGCCCACTGTCAAAGCAAGAAATATGTAGGCTTTGCCAATTTCCCGCCATGATTTGACGAGGCCGGCCGTTTGTAGAACCGATTCAACTCCGGAATACGCAAGCACGCAACTCGCCACCGACGCAATGAATATCCCGTAATCTTTTGTCCAGGAACCTGTCTGGAGTCGTTCAGAAACATGCTCCACAGATGTCTTTAAACGGAATATGGAATCCTCATCTAGAGAAACAATCCCGCCAACTATCAAATTAAAAAAAACCAACCCGGCCAAGATAAAGATACAGAAAGTGAAGCGGGCGTTTTCTTTTATTCCTGTTATATTTAGTCCCGCGACTCCCCATACTATCGCTATTGATATGGCCATTTTCCCGAAATGCGGAATGACAAAGAAAGAGGTCGAGTTTTCCACGGCGCTTACGGCAGAAAGGCACGCCGTCAGTATGTAGTCGACCATTATTGACGAAACAGCTACGAATGATACTGTAGGACCTAAAACTAGATAGGAAAAAGAATAAACCCCACCACCGAATATCTTGTGGTGCTCAAGGATCTCCGCAATTTCTACCAACCTGGTTGTCATGTAATGGATGAATGCGGCCGTAAACGCTATGAACACAATGGCGCTCGGTCCTATGAACCTGTGAGCTTCGGCTGGCGCATAGAACACCGAAGTCAATTCATCCATCAAGGTTATGACGGCTACTGCCAGCCAGGTAAGCCAAACACGGCCGTCTTTGTAGTAAGAAAGGCCGTTTTTTCTGAACAGCAGGAAGAGAAACAATCCTAGAAGACAAAGATTAGCCGCTAACAGGATTCCAGTTTTCATTTAGAATACCTGATGAGCGAAGAGCCATCGCTTGCCATGATTTTAGAGAGTGAAACAATTTTGACAGTGAGACTGTAGACATGTAGCCGATACGCTGCAACCATGAATTCCCGTCCTCATTTACAAATTGTTAGTTCTCTCATTTGGAAAAACTAAGGCGTTGGCCATATATATAATGCCCTGGCCCCGATTTCAAAAGAAAATTTACAAGTCTTGTTTGGGTCTATTTGAAACGGAATCTCATAACGTTGTTGGGACGGATATTTTTGCATTGAGGCCTAGCGGGGTCATTGGCGCAGTCGCTTCCTTTTGGTATATAAAGCTCCATAGCATTTCGCGTCTCAAAAGTATCGTGTAAAGAAAGGACGCTCCAATGGATTTTAAACGAGTATTAGTTTTGCTAGTGTTCTTTGTTTTCGTCGTTCTGACCGCATCCAGGATCGTAAACGCTCAAACTCAAGCGCCGCACCCTGATGAGCGCGCCCAAGTAATCAAGCTGCTTAAATGCATTGAAAATGATCAGTATGGGACCTTTGTCGAGGGGGGATCAGACTATTTCAAATCAAGAATATCTGAACAGCATTTTCACAACGTTTCGGAAAGACTTGCGCAACATCTCAAGAATGGATACGAGGTAAAATTCTTGACGGAATTCAAGCAGGCTGATCTTGTCGGGACCCTTTGGAAGATTGAATATAGAGATGGGTTCGACGACGCCCTTGTAAAGATATATATGGAGAATGGCAAGATAGCAGGATTCTGGTTTCAATGATTTGATGAATCTAAAAAACTTCTTATGATCGATTCAGCAATCCTGAGTTCTCTAAGATCAATTCCGGCCCTGAAACCCAGCCGTTCCGCCAGTTCAACGACCTTATCTGTCGCCACATTGCCGGCGGCCCCAGGAATAAATGGACAACCGCCAATTCCCCCAACTGAAGAATCAAATTTTCTAATGCCGGATTCGAGTCCCGCCTCGAGATTGAGCAGGCCGCAACCATGAGTATCGTGCAAGTGTAGTCCGATCATTTCCAATGGCGCTAGCTTATCGACCAGCGAGATCAATGATTTTACATCTTGGGGTTTAGCCATTCCTGTGGTGTCAGCGAAACCAATTTCGGTTGCGCCTGCGTCCAGTAATCTCGAGGCCATGTCACACACTGTGTCTCGAGAAATAGGTCCCTCATAATAGCAGCCAAATGCGCACATGATTCCTCCTGTTATCTCCATTCCAGCTTGTCTGGCTCGACAAATAATTCTGACTGCGTTGTCTAAAGCCCTTTTCATTTCCATGTGAGAGTTTTTAAGGCTATGTGTCTCAGAAGCTGACACATAAATTTCAATGTGGTCCAGTTTTAGATTGATCGCTGCTTCCATTCCCCTTTCGTTTAAAACCAGGACCGTGTAGCGCACATTATGGTTGTTATGGTCGAGGCCGAGCCAAACGCTATCAGAATCAGCCATCTGCGGGACAAGACGAGGGTTAACAAAAGACCCAACCTGAATTCGACGCAACCCCGCCTTGGCAAGAGCATCGATAATCTGAATTCTCTGAGACACCGAAAGAACCCGACTTTCGTTTTGAAGTCCGTCCCTTGTAGAAACTTCCTGGAGCAATATGTTGGTGTCATTAAAATGTGCCACAAAACACCTGTCTAATGTCTATTGGCGCTTCGAAATTCAACTACTATCGTTTTCGCTACCGGATCAGATTGACATGGCTTCTCAAGAAGTTTCAAGCTTAAAATTAACATAAATTGAGTCATTTCTTAATAAAATGACCTTAGATCTGATATAAGAGTAGTAACTAAGAACAAAAATGTCTTTAGTTGCTTGATTAGAACGAATTATCGGCGGACGGGAAGTCCGTTGGAACTTTAACGACCTTGACATGTCTTTTCGTAACATGTAAATAGCCTATTTCCGGCAGGTACGTCGCAATGAGGAGTACCTGCCAGATCTTTTCAGGAGGAGACCATGGATATAGTGGCTAATATTCCGGCGTCTGAGGAATGCGTATCCAAGATATTTAGTTACACCGGACAAAAATATGAGCCTGAAATAGCATCTGAAATCTGGCTAAAAATTTTACAACACAAGTGGTTTTTGTCGGAAAAATTGGGAAGAGACGCTGGAATAAAGGTGGCCTGTCTCGACTACATCGAGAATATCGATGTTATCAATGACAAACAAATAGACGACGACAAAGTCAATACATTGAGAGAACTGGGCGCTCAGTTGGTTGATAGATCCATCTGGGACACAATTTCTGACTCTCAGCCTCCGAAGCAGATTGTGGAAAAAAGGGTTATATTACCACTTACCAAGGTAGATCTTGCTCAAAAACACGGAGTTGTTCCTCCAAAAACTATAATTTTCTTTGGACCTCCAGGAACGGGCAAGACTCACTTTGTGAAGGCTATAGCTGGTGTTTTGGACTGGTGGTTTATCGAAGTGAGCCCCAGTGATCTCATGGCTGACGGACAGGATCGTTTGGGTAAAAACTTGAAGCACCTCATGGAAACGGCTGGCCGCCTAGAAGACGCTGTAATCTTTGTAGATGAATTTGAAGAAATTGCTGGAAACCGTGACAAGGCTTCCCGGATAGACAAATCCATAACAAATGAATTCCTAAAGCAGGTCCCTCTTTTTAAAAGGCAACCAGGCAAGAGATTGTTTGTTTGCGCCACCAACTATATAAGGCAGCTTGACACCGCATTGTTGAGACCTGGCAGGTTCGACCTTATCATTCCGGTAGGCGGATTAGATGCGGACGGACAGAGAACGATCTTTGAACACTATCTTTCAAAAACTAATTCCGGGCATGTGGATGTCCAGAAACTTGTTTCTTTGATGCCCCTGTTTACCCCGGCTGACATCGAATATCTGTTTCAGAAGGTCACTCAAAAGGCCTTTGAGAGAGAGTTGCAGGCAGAAGCGGATTATCGGCTTAATACGGAAATTTTTCTGGAAGTCCTCCTTGAGATCAAACCTTCACTAACGGAGGAAATTTCGGCGGAGTTCGAAAAGGATTGCAGAGACTTCACCAGATTTTAAGGTTTGAACGGTCAAAACATTCCGTATATCTTGTACTTGCGTCTACCTGTGCGTTTTGCCTCATAAAGCGCGATGTCTGCTCGTTCGATGAGTTGCCTGGCGCCGTCAGCGTCGTGCGGAAAACAGGCTACTCCTATTGAGACGGCGAGTCCTTCTGTTTCAGATATTTTGGGGAGGTCTTTCGCCAGGTTCTCTATTTCGTTCATTAAACGATCACACAGAGTAGAAGCCATCTCTTTGGCTGTTTCTGGGAAGATTATGGCAAACTCCTCCCCTCCATACCTTGTGACAATGTCGTATCCTCTGCATGTCGATCTAAAGACAGCGCCAAGTTTCGATAGAGCTTCGTCTCCCATTTGGTGCCCAAAAGTGTCGTTAAACGTTTTGAAGTGATCGACATCTATCATAAGGAGACAGAATGGAGTTTGGCGCCTGGAAGACTTTATGATTTCCAGTTTCAGAGACTCATCGAAAAAACGGCGATTATAAACCCCTGTCAACGCGTCTTCATAGGACATCTCGAGATAATGTTCCCGCTCTTTGGCCAATTTCTTGAGTTCAATATGACGAATGGTCTTGATCAAAGCCACCTGGATTTGCTCTACGCTAAAAGGCTTGATCAAATAATCCACCGCTCCGGCGTTTATGCAATCCAAAGCGTTCTCGACGGAGCCATAACCTGTGATCACGATAACTTCCGTATCGTCATTCAAGTTCTTGATACGTTTAAGTAAAGTTAATCCGTCCATATCGGGCATTTTTAGGTCGGTTACGACCAGGTCATATTTCTTCCTGGCAATGAGTTCCAGCGCATCATAAGGGTGGCTGCTCCAATCTACATCGTGTCCTAGATGCTGAACGCAACCTAGCATAAATTGTCCGACCTCCGGATCGTCATCCACGACAAGCACGGAGTAAACAGTCTTCCTGTTTTCTTCTACTACCGGAATTCCCAATTTTGCCCTCCAAACAATGAGATAAGAATACAGCGTGTGTTTATAGATCGAGATTCCGATTCAATGGACTGACAACGCAATTTAAATCGGTCAATTTGGATTGTCACGGCGCCGGGAGTCATCTCGTATGAGACGCTCCCGGCGCGGATAAGAGGCTGGGACTACGAGTCTATTTGCTCACAATGATGATTGATATTCCGCCTACGACAAAACGGAAAGGTCCCATCAACAATTCGCAAACAACCTATAAGCTGTCAGGTTCCCATTTGCCAGGAATTGAGATATTGTTCCTGTTCCGGGGTTAGTGTATCAATCCTGATACCCATGGATTCAAGTTTGAGTTTGGCTATTTCGTTATCTACATGGTCTGGCAGTTTGTGGACCTTCTTGGAAAGAGTTGATCCGTTTTTGACCAGAAACTCTGAAGCCAGGGCCTGGTTGGCAAAACTCATATCCATGACGCTGGAAGGGTGGCCCTCCGCTGCGGCCAGGTTAATAAGGCGTCCTTCGCCAAGCAAAGTGATGCGCCTGCCGTCGGGCATTGTAAATTCTTCAACAAAGTCCCTGATTATTCTTCTGGTAACAGCTAGTTTCTCGAGAGACTCGATGTCAATTTCAACATTGAAGTGGCCGGAATTCGAAACAATAGCTCCGTCTTTCATGAGTTCAAAGTGCTCTTTTCGAATTACACTTCGGTCTCCGGTGACAGTGCAGAAGAAATCCCCTACCGGCGCAGCCTGCGCCATCGGCATTACAGAGTAACCATCCATGGCCGCTTCCAGCGCTCTCAATGGGTCGACTTCCGTGACGATTACTCTTGCTCCCATCCCGGACGCTCTTGACGCCAGTCCTCTACCACACCAACCGTAGCCGCTTACTACAAACCAGGAACCAGCCAACAAACGGTTGGTAGCGCGAAGAATACCGTCGATAGTGCTCTGTCCCGTTCCGTATCGGTTATCGAAAAAATGCTTGGTATTGGAATCATTGACCGCAATGACGGGGAACAGTAATACGTTGCTATCCGCCATGCTTTTGAGCCGAATGACTCCAGTGGTAGTCTCTTCTGTACCACCGATTATATTCTTAACGAGGTCTTGTCTCTTCGAATGAATGGAGCTAACGAGATCAGCGCCATCATCCATTGAGATGTTCGGTTTGACGTCCAGGCAGGCGTTAATATGTTTGTAATAGGTTTCCGTATCCTCGCCCTTTATCGAGAACACATTAAAGCCTTCAGAGACTAGCGCCGCAGCGACATCATCCTGTGTTGAAAGAGGATTGGAAGCGCAAAGATAGACTTTAGCTCCGCCAGCGCTGAGCGTGCGCACAAGAGACGCCGTCTCTGTAGTGACGTGCAGACAAGCTGCCAGAACGATTCCAGAGAGGGGTTTTTCTTTGCTGAATCGCTCGCGTATCATCCGGAGGACCGGCATACTGCGCTCCGCCCATTCTATTCTGAGCTTTCCCGCGGCAGCGAGTGTGATGTCCTTAATGTCGTGATCCATAAAAACTCCTTGTATGATAAGAATGTCGACAATTTTCTTGATCGTCTTACGACTATTGATCCCACTAGATTCCGGCCAATTTTCGTAATTCTCCCGCTCTGTCAGTAGATTCCCAAGTGAAATCCGGATCATCTCTTCCGAAATGCCCATTAGCGGCGGTCTTTTGATAGATTGGTCTCAGCAGCTTAAGATATTCAATTATAACTGCAGGTTTAAAGCTAAATGTCTGTGTAACCACGTCGGTCAATTTCCCGTCATCAATTTTTCCTGTGCCGTAGGTGTTAACCATGAGGGAAACCGGTTCAGGATAACCGATACAATAAGCCACTTGGACAAGACATTTGGAGGCTATGCCGGCAGCCACAATGTTTTTCGCAACGTGTCTCGCCATGTAGGAGGCTGATCTATCCACTTTGGAGGGATCTTTTCCTGAGAATGCGCCACCACCATGAGCGCCATAACCACCGTAGGTATCAACGATAATTTTCCGGCCCGTCAATCCGCAGTCACCCATCGGGCCTCCGACAACGAAACGACCAGTCGCGTTTATGAGATACTTTGTGTCCTTTGTTAGCATTTTAGCGGGGATCACTTTTTTAATTACTTCTTCAATAATTCCTTCCCTGATGGTGTCATATAAAACCTCAGAGGAGTGCTGAGAGGCAATTACAACGGTTTCCACCCTGATTGGCTTGTCTCCCTCATATCGGACAGTGACCTGAGATTTTCCATCAGGCCTGAGGAAACTTAATGAACCTGATTTTCTTACTTCCGTGAGTCTGGCTGTTAATTTGTGAGCGTAACTAATTGCCATCGGCATCAATTCGGGTGTCTCATCGCAGGCGAAACCGAACATGAGACCCTGGTCTCCGGCGCCCTGCTCCTTGAATAGGCCTTCACCAGCGGTCACGCCCATCGAGATATCCGGGGACTGTTTGTCAAGAGTTACCATGACCGCGCAAGTATTACTGTCGAAACCCATTTCCGCGTCGTCATAGCCAATGGAAGAGATCGTTTTACGGACAACGTGAGGAATATCGACTACGGCTTTGGTTGTGATTTCGCCCGCCACCAAAGCGACGCCGGTAGTAACTAGAGTCTCGCACGCAACTCGAGAGCGAGGATCCTGCTCTAACATGGAGTCAAGAACCGCGTCGGAAATTTTATCTGCGATTTTATCTGGATGACCTTCCGTGACGGATTCGGAAGAAAATGAATAGCCTTGGACCCCCATCGCGAGCCCTCCTTTCGGAACGGAGTAAATAATGTTACATAAACGAATTATTTAAACATATATGAACAAACCGGTCAATAATTAATTAAAAAAGTAACACTGAAGATACATTAGCGTATATGCGACGATGTAAACCATCTCACAAAAAGATCACACTCAACGCTACTAATAGTATAAAACCCCAAGCGTAAAAATCTATATATGAAAACACCGGCGGATTGTATTCTGTTCTCTCTTCACCTGGCCTAAATCCTCTGGTGGTCATTGCCGTAGAAAGTTCCTCGGACTTCCGAAACGCGAGTAGCATTGAAGGAACGATTAACGACATCAGCCTGCGAATTCGAATCGAAAGCGTTCCTGACATCAGATCTATGCCTCTGGATTCCTGGGCTTCAATTAGACTCAACCACTCCTCCTGGAGCATCGGGACAAAACGTAAGGCTAGGAATAGCACTAAAGACGCGTCCGCAACCGGGGTTCCAATCATCTTTAAAGGACTCATGAAAAATTGAAGTCCCTTGACTATCTGCAAAGGCAATGTCGTGAAAGTCAATGACAGTGAAAATAATACCGCCAGAACGATCCTTGCCGTCAAGAATACGGCGCTAGCAAGCCCATCGTAGCTGAACGGTGTCACGAATCCATGAAACTGTATTGGCAAGCCATCTCTGTTTAATGCAAAATTGAGAATCAGGGTAATCAGGAGCATCAGCCGGAATTTTCGTAAACCGTCGATCCAGACGCGCCATCCGAGTCCGGATAGTAAGAGCGCCAGAACAGCCGCCAAAACAGGGAAGAAAATCTTATAAGAGCAGGGAATTAGAAAAACAGTCGCAAGCAAAGCCATGAGGCCAAATAGCTTTGTGCGGGGATCCAGCCTGTGAAGAATTGAATTTGCTGGTAAATATCCTCCAATACTAATTTCTTTGCTTCGCATAAGATGGCCTGTTATTGTATAAATGAGGACTTGTATCAGCCTCAGACACTAATCTTAACTCGATTGGACGGATAGCTCTGGACCCATTTGACAAGGTTCTTTATGGGGTCAATACCTTCCCAAGGAATTCCTGCATGGCTTTAAATGAATTCAATGATCTCACCATACTTAAATCAAGTAAACAGTCATATCCTTCAGGCCCTGATCATGCAAGACTGGAAACCTTTCCAAATCGGTACCCGTCCCGCAACTACATTATCAGGTTTGATTGTCCCGAGTTTACGAGTGTATGCCCGATCACCGGGCAGCCGGATTTTGCTCAAATCACGATCATCTATATACCCAGCGCCTCGTGCATCGAGTCCAAGTCTCTCAAGCTGTACCTCTTCAGTTACAGGAACACTGGAATGTTTCACGAAGAGATAACCAACAGGGTGCTTGACGACATAGTTGAAGCCTGTTCTCCGCGTTGGGCCAGGGTCCTGGGGATAATGAATCCTCGAGGTGGCATAGGAATTAAGGTCGCCGCGGAATTCTCAGAACCGGGATTCGAAAAACCCTCTTTTGAATGGATCAGTTAGCAATATTTACCTTTTAATCCCCATGAAATTGTCAGTATTCAAATTCTCTATTTCCAGTTCAAACTTCTGCTCAACAATTACGGTACCCCACTGAGCCACTTCCTTTTCATCCGCCAGCTCGAAGCCGGCTCGTTCGTAGAGGTTTCTGGCTGCGTCAAGCCCACAAAAGGTCCACAGAAATATTTTGTTGTGTCCAACATCCGCACAGAATTTAATCGCAATGCTCAACAATCGTTTCCCAACACCTTTGCCCTGGCAGTAGGGTCCAACTATAAACCATCTCAGTCGTGCCCCTTCCGTAATTGATTTCTCCCCATCTATGGCGATGGATCCAACAAAACTGGTTTTGTCCCGAGCTGTCCAGAAACCATGAATCTTGGAATCGAATCGGCCCATAAATTCGCCCAACTCCGTAGCTACCTGTGTCTCAAACGAAACGTCAAATCTCCAATTTTCGCTGTAATATAAAGCGTGAGATTCGACGATCTGTCCAATCGATCCCGGATAATACCCGCCAAGCGTGAAACTGTCGCAAATCATAGCAATATTCTCCGCCCAATAATTGAGTCAGCTATTTTGTTCTACACCGCTCAGAAGCCTTTTGCTCCATCCTGACTCTTTTTCTTTCAATGGCTTCGCAGTTTCTACTTCGATCATCTTCCGTTTCGAGTATTAGCGGTGGAACACCGACCGGTTTACCTTCCTTGTCCAACGCTACGAAAGTCAGATATGCGGAAGCCGTATGTCTGACTTCTCCAGTCAGGATATTTTCAGCTTCGACCCTGACACCAACCTCCATGGAACTTCTGCCTACCATATTCAGTCCGGCTTTTAGGATTAACAAGTCTCCGACAAAAACGGGATGATGGAAGTCTAGTCTATCGATTGAAGCTGTCACGGCAAGCTTTCGGGCATGTCTTATTGAGACGACCCCCGCCGCAGTGTCAACATACTTCATGATGACCCCACCATGAACATTCCCGGCTGGATTGGCGTCCTCGGGATTCATTTGAATCGCCATTATTATTCGGCTGTATTTGACAGTTTTTCCTTCCATTAGTGAACCTCTATTCTATCAATCAATTTGGCTGACTATATTTTGATTACTTTTAGCCTGGATGTCAAAATCAATAGTACCTCCTTCGACCTTTTCGACACAGAGCGAATTCTTTTTATTTGGCTCATCACAATTGAAACACAGATTTTATTCTGTTAACCTCTGATCATGAGTGATGAATGAGCCTTAACCAGGAGCCCAATTATGCTTAAGGATTATCCCAAGGCCATAGTGACCAAAGACGGTGACTCGGTCTTATTGAGGCCGGTTACCGTTGAAGACGAAGAGGCGCTGAACGAATTCTTCTCCGAGATATCTGATCAGGAGCAATGGTTCTTGAGGGAGAAACTAAACGACCCAAAGATATTGCATGAGTCCTTAAAAAAACTAAATTATAAACGGACTCTTCCAATTGTAGCAGTCAGAGAAAAAGACGGTAAGATTGTAGCCAACTTAAGACTCCATTTATCCCTTGCTCCAAGTATAGGGCATGTGGCGCACCTGAGGGTAATGGTTCATCCTGATTTCCGATCACTTAAAATTGGAAGCTGGATGATTCTGGACTGTGTGAAAACCGCCATGGATATGGGGCTCGAAAAACTGTTCGCCGAATTTGTCGCCGGGGCTGAGGATTCAGCCATCGGAGCTGCGTTGAAATTGGACTTTCGACATGAAGGTTCGCTCAAAGACTATATTAAAGACAAACATGGAGGTTACAGGGACCTTGTAATCATGTCTCGCGACCTCCAGAGTAAGTGGAGTGATTTTTGACGTCCAGGAGACGGCTCTTATGACAAATCCGGAACTGGTAAACCGCACAGCGTTCTACGAAACTCATTGTGGTCAGATTACAATTTGCGGGTTGTGCGAACCAGGCTTTTTCAGGAACCTAAAACTGGACGACGGGCTTGGTCATTTTTCACACTATTCTTCAATAATTCAAAAACTGGAAGCATTTGAGACAATAGCCACTCAAAAAGGCGGTAGGGTGACTCTTGCGATTGCGGACTCCAATGTTGTGGCCGGTTATTGCGTTGGCGCCTATCCCGACAAGAGTGACAGGTGGGCAGCCCTTGGGGAGCTTATGTATGAGCTTGCAGCCATAGAGGTGAGCCGCAACTATCGCGGTTGCAGACTGGGAGAGAAACTCCTTAGTATGACTATGGAAGATGACTTTTTCGAAGATAAGATAGCATACATGTGTGGTTATTCATGGCATTGGGACCTGGAAGGAAAAGGACTGAGCGCAGCACAGTACAGGTCGATGATGAAACAGCTATACAGTAAATTTGGTTTTCGTGAAGTCTACACAAATGAACCAAACATTACCCTGAGGGCCGAAAACATAATGATGATCAGGGTTGGGACCCGTGTTACTCCTGAGGACCAAATGAAATTTAGGCATCTCCGTTTTGGAATGAAACCAAAGTAGGGGTACCCATGTCCACGCAAGACAAATTCTATGGGGCGGCAGAGGAAGTGGTCCTCTCTTTTCTGCAGAGGACATTACCGTTTAATGAATTGTCTCAGCCTCAGTTGGAAAACCTGTCTCAAACTGCGGTAATCGGATTTTATCCGAAAGCAAAGTTAATCCTGGAACAGGACAAGACCGAAGTTTCAGATCTGTATGTAATTCAAAAAGGAGGAGTCAGAGTATTTTTAAGGAGTGATGATGGTTCGGAAACACTCGTGGACTATCGTGGGGAGGGAGCTTCCTTCGGGGCCATCGCCATTGTTCGAGGTTGCAAAGCCAATTTGAATGTGCAAACGGTAGAGGATACTTTTTGTTATCTTTTCCCTCACCATGTTTTTCTTGACTTGATAGGTAAGAATCCCGGGTTTGCTACACATTATTTAAAAAGCCTTTCCCAGAAGCTTGTTGAATCGACCTATTCGGAACTACGACGCAGAAACCATGCGCAGCGATCAGAAGATAATATATATCTCTTTGCCTCTAAAATTTCTGACATCGCTCACAGAGAACCAGAGTCGGTGACGCTGGGCGATCCTATCCATAAGGCGGCGGCTAAAATGGCTGAACTCGGTATAGGATCATTGCTGGTCAAGAATAGCGCTGGCGACATTGCTGGAATAATCACCGATAAAGACCTCACTTCCAAGGTAGTGGCAAGAAGACTCAGCTATGATCAACCCGTGGAAAGAATCATGACCAGTCAGATAAAGACCATCCAGGATTCAGCGCTTTGCTTTGACGCTATCCTGGAAATGATGAGCCAGGGGGTCCATCATCTGGCTGTAGAGACTGGTGGAAAAATCTCCGGTGTTATTACAGCTCACGATATCCTGATCGCTCAGGGAAGCTCACCAATTTTTCTCCTGCGGGAAATCGATTCACAAAAAGAAATTGCAGGCCTTTATTCGCTTTCGGGAAAAACTGTTTCGGTAATTCGTGGACTGATCGAGGAAGGGGCCAAGGCGGACAACGTGGCCCGCGTGATTTCAGTTTTAAATGATCGAATAATTCATAGATTGTTGACGTTGATGACAGATGAGTTCGGTCCGCCTCCTGTTCCGTTCTGCTGGATAGTAATGGGCAGTGAAGGTCGCAAAGAGCAGACATTCAGGACCGATCAGGACAATGCGATCGTTTATGAAGACCCTCCAGACGAGTGGGAAGTTATCAAGAATACCAAACTGTATTTCCGAAGATTTGGGAATCAGGCCATAAAACACCTTACAGCTTGTGGCTATCCTCTTTGTAAGGGCGACATGATGGCGTCTGTCAGTAGATGGAGAAAATCATATAGCGTTTGGGTAGGATATTTTGATCAGTGGATGGAGGCTACAGATCCGCTGGAAACACTAAACGCCAAGATTTTCTTTGATTTCAGACCGATCTTTGGCTCCATGGAAGTAGGAGCTAAACTGAGGGCTCACATTACCAAACAGGCTCAAAAGAGTGACGCCTTTTTGAAGCATATTGTGAACGATTGCCTCACCATCGAGCCACCTCTATCCTTTTTCAGAAATTTTATTGTGGAACGTGATGGAGAGCATAAAAACAGATTGGATCTCAAACTCAGAGGGCTCACTCCTGTAGTTGACTTCGCCCGTGTGATGGCCTTAAAGCACGGGAAAACATTCACAAACACAATTGATAGACTCACTGAACTTATGCAGGATGGTCTCATAGATAAGGAAATCTGTTCGGATTTACTTGAGGCGTACAATTTCATCATGCACTTGAGACTGGTTGGACAACTAAGGCTAATTGAGAAGGGCTTAGAACCCCACAACTTTATAAACCCGGCTGATTTATCGGATCTTGAAAAAATTACTTTGAAGGAATCTTTCGCTGTCATCAAACGGACTCAAGGTTACGCCGCCAAAATCAGGGCCGGTATGTAATTATGATTTGCTCCGTTCATGGGTCCAAAGAACCGATTCTGGACCTCCCGATTGAGTCGTCGCAATTTGTCGTTTTTGACACTGAACTTACCGGACTAAACTCTAGACGTGATCAAATTATTTCAATTGGAGCCATAACGGTTAGTAATCTTACAATCGTCCCTTACAGGAGCTTTTATTCAATTATAAAGCCAAAAGGGGAGGCAATTTCCCAAGCCACATTCGTGCACAGAATTACCCCCGAAAGCCTTGTTGATGCGCCGTCACTGGAGGATGTCCTTCCAAAGTTTGTGAAGTTCTGCGGTAATTCTATTATTGTAGGTCACCAACTGGAAATCGATCTTCCGTTTCTACGAAACGCATGTCGTAAAGTGATTGGGGCAATGGTCCCAAATCCTTTTATTGACACGATTCGGCTTGCCCAGTATTGCAGAACAAAACTCAAGAACATGGGCGCGACGAAATCAGTAGAAGAGATCTCCTATAATCTTGGAGTCCTGTCACGGCGACTTGAACTTCCTCTCTGCCCACAACATGATGCGCTTGGAGACGCTTTGCAAACCGCTTATCTGCTTTTAAAACTCATTTCCGTCCTAAGAATTGAGGAGGTCTCAAGTTGTAGGGAATTGTGCGTAATAGGTAGCCCGTCATGGTTACAATCATGCTGTTTGAGATGGGGGGGCAAAAATATCTGACCAGCGCCATTAATAATCTCCGTCAGGGGCAGCAATTCGTAATACCGAATTATTTAGAACTCTGGGATAAAGAATTGTTGACTCGATAAGCCGTTGGGTTCAATAATGCCGCTAATTCAAATTCAGTATCTTGAAGGGATGATATGATGAACCCACTCTTTAAACTCTTACTCATTGGTGTTTGCGCGTGTTCAGTGTTTCTTTTCGCCTGTCAGGAAAAAAAGGAATCAACCGCTCCAGCGACTAAACCGGCGGTTGCGGAAAAGGCGCAAAAAGCAAACGCTACAGAGGAACAGGTAGGGATTGATAAAAAGGACCAGGAACAGATAAACAAAATTCAGGACATGATCAAGTAGTGGATCTAGTTCGAAAAGTTAACTGATCGAGAGACGGAAAGAGAAAAATCTTACCAAGAGGTCAAGATCTAGAGGCAATTTAAAAGGCGCCCCTGTTGAGGCGCCTTTTTTCATTAGACCGATAGGACTATTTGAAGTTTATCCAGCATCGATCGACGTACGCCTTATCCATCTTGGAGGTAACGAGGCTGACAATAACTGCGATGATAAGGGCTAATGGCATAGCGATAACATTTTGGTCGACGAATTGCAGCTTCCATGGCCAGCCCATGGGAGGGAACGAGGACACAAGAGTATCCAGGCCAAAAAGGGCTTTTGTTAAGCCTATCGCGACTGATTCCTTTTGGTGGATGAATAGGGCATAAAGGGAACTAATCAAAAAGCCGCCCACCATGCTGCATACTGCGCCGGCCCTGGTCATCCCTTTCCAGTAGAGGCCCAATAGTAAAACAGGCAGAAAAGATGACGAACAAAGACCAAAGAAGAACGCTGTCGCTATTGCGATAATGCTCCCCGGGAGCACCAGTCCCCAAATTAGTGTGAAGAGTATTGTAAGCGCCACTCCAATTCGGGTCACCATCATGGTGTCGCCCCTGCCGAGCAAATATTTCTCATAAAAGTCTCGCCCAAATGAGGTCCCGCCCGCATGGTACTGAGCGCTTAGGGTTGACATCGCCGCGGCGAACATCCCCAAAACGAATAGAGTGCTGAACCAGCCAGGCCACATAGTGTCGATATACATGGGAATGATCTTGTCTATATTCCCGCCCGCCACTGCTACCGAAATCGCAGGGACCGTCTTGGTGACTCCATCCACAACCTTCTGAAGCACTGGATGTTCCCAGAAGACTACATTGGTGAGCGCCCCGACTACGAAGGCCACACCAGTCATGCAAAGGATGAAGATACCTCCGAAGCTGACAGCCTTCTTGAGCTGTTGCTCGGATTTGATTGTCATGAACCGTACGGAAAGTTGTGGTTGGGCCAACACTCCAATTCCAACTCCCAGCACTATGGTGGTGTAAATAGTCAACCAGATCGGGCTGAATGGGACCGCTCCCTGGGTCCAGCCGATCATGCCAGCCTTCTTCAAGCTTTCGGGGTAATGTGAGACCAGATTGGTTAGGGCTGTGTGCGCTGGGATCACGCCGCCGAGCATCCAATATGTTCCAATAAGGAAAATCAACATAACTACAAACATGAGCGTGCCCTGAAACGCGTCCGTGTACATGACCGCCTTAAGCCCGCCTGTCAATACGTACATCGCTATCAGGAAAGAACATCCGATCAATGCCGCATAATAATTTACGCCCAAATAAACTTCCAGGAGACGGGCCAGTCCAATCAGCACTGCTCCTGCGTAAACAGGCAAAAAAATGAAGATAACCAGACCGGCGAACCCCTGCAAGAACGGTGATCTATACCGACGGCCAATCAACTCCGGAAATGTGTGAGCGTCCAGGGCCAATCCCATACGACGCACTCTAGTGCCAAACACAACAAAGGCTATGAAAATTCCGACAAAAATATTTAGAAAAGTTAACCATAAGAGCGAGAAACCAAATAAAGCCGCTGCGCCGCCAAAGCCAATTATCGCCGATGTGCTGATAAATGTCGCGCCGTAAGACATGGCCATAACGAATGATCCCATTCCTCGACCAGCGAGCAAATAATCATTCGCTACTTTAGTTTCTTTCCAACCTCTATACCCGAGATACAGAGTGATAAACACATAAAGAATGGTCATAACGATCTTGAATAAAAGTCCTTCAGTCATGGTACCTCCTCGTTAAATGCGCTTTCTGATTGTGCTAAAAGTTTCGGAAGATCCCTAATGGAGTTCCCGTTCTTCCTTTTCCCAATCGGTTGCGCCTCGGACATCATCCGGTCGATCCTCGGTTTTCCAGAAGAAAATACCGTAAAAAAGGCACCATAGCCCTGCTGCTATACAAAGCACGTAAACCAGGGCCATCTCGAAACTGCCCATGCCTAGCCACATGATTCCACCTCCTAAAAAGAACCTGTTTTTAAGCCCCTTTTAACCCGTAAAGGATATTTAGGGCGTAGTTCCAAAGTAGACCAAGGAAACCCAGTGACCGTCAAAATTTAAGCAATTCAACATAATTCATTTGGTCCAAATTCCTTCGTCGCTTGCGTTGAAGTTCACGAAGCAGGACCTCTGGGAGGTTTATAATTAACTGATAAGTTCGATGTTGGCCTGTGAACAAAACACCTACGATTGTGTTCTCGGATATTTGAAAGTAGAAAGAAAATCAGCGTTAATGTCTGCGCCATCATAATGAACAACGCTTAATATCGCTATACTAAAATTGTTACCTATTTGTCAAATAAACTCTGCAATAGAAAACCTTTTTTTAGATGTGATTATCCGTATAAAACAGATAGGGAATTTTTAGGGTTCGCTATGGTGAACAATATGCCTTATCGGCATTCGCCCGGGATGGCATAACCTTTCGACAAATAATAATTTTCCGCAGAGAATTTGGTAATGTCAATTCTTCAGAAGAAACGCACAAGTGTTCTGGTAAAAGCAATGGCTAGCGCGCTCCCAAACAAGGGCCATTCTGTCGAGCTTTTCCAAATGAAGAAATGTTGATCAGAGCGGG
>JARLHM010000137.1 GCA_031292235.1 Syntrophaceae bacterium
TTCAGTTTCACGGAAATGGAACAGTAACAGATACCGAATTGGCTCGAAGATACGCTTTAGTAATTGGGGATTCTCTTTCTGGCGATAACACAACTACTATTGTGTCGGTGAACTCGGATTTTCACCTTGGATCTGTTTTGGCGCTACACACGCTGAAGTTCTTTCCTAGGGTCCAGTTTGTGGACTACATCCAGGACATGAGCCTGACAAATCATACACGGCATTGGGCCGATTCCGGCGCTAGTAGATACACTCTATTGGGAGTTGGGGGAGGCGTTGAGCTTGATCAATTACCCTTCTGGGCCGGCCCAGCGCCTGACACTTTTGGTAGTGTCTTGTCCCCAGGACTGAGGTTGTCCGGAACCATTGGAACCGGTGGCCATGGAGTGAGTTATTGGTCCTGGAATATAGCCTTAAAGTTCTTAAAATTCGGTACTCCGACCCTGAGGTTCGCTGACCATGCCGCGCAAATTAGAGCTGAAGCGGGTATATCCATGTGGCAAATCCTTGAACCGCCGGCTAAACACGAAAGTCACTGGAGGGACATGGGACGGGTGGATACAATGATGTTTTTTCTACAAATATCCGCTGTTCTTTAAGGAAGCTTCTTTTCAATTTTTCTGTCAAGGCGCTTCTGGGCTCTGCGCTTTTCTCGACACATCGAAACACCAACCCTGGCCTTTCAATGGGGGCCAGTCACACCCGTTGTATTTTGCTGTAGCAAGGCATGGCTAATCCCTTGAACATGTTAGTGGTGGATGACGAAGTTAATATCCGCCGTACTCTTTCGGTTTGTCTGGAATCTGACGGACACAGAGTTTTAGCGGTAAGCAATTATCGAGACGCTTTGTTGGAGGCTTCCCGTAGGTCTTTTGATTTGGCGTTCGTAGATTTGCGACTTGGTCCGGACAGTGGATTGGACCTGATCCAGCCCTTGATCGCATCCTCCCCGTGGCTGAAAGTCATTGTGATCACTGCGTATTCTTCTATTGAAACAGCCATTGAGGCCATGCGAAGAGGCGCATCGGATTACATTCCCAAGCCGTTTACTCCAGCGCAAGTCAGACTAGCTGTGGACAAAGTAGCTCAAGTTCGTTCCTTGGAACAGAAGCTATCGACCCTTGAGGAAGAACTCGGAAGGTCCAGTCAGCAGGTCGATTTCTCAAGTGGTAATCCCAAGATGCAAAGGGCTATAATCCTGTCACGTCAGGTTGCTCCCACAGAGGCTACTGTCCTCATAAGAGGTGAGAGTGGGACCGGCAAGACTATCCTGGCCAGTCAGATCCACCATTGGAGTGATAGAGGGTCAAAGCCATTTGGAGTCATCTCCTGCCCAACCCTATCCCCAGAGTTGATGGAAAGTGAACTGTTCGGTCATGTTAAAGGGGCCTTTACAGGAGCGATCAGAGACAATCCTGGCCGCATAGCTGTGTGTGAAGGTGGAACACTCTTCCTTGACGAAGTCAGCGAGCTTCATCTTTCTGTTCAGCCTAAGCTTTTACGGTTTCTACAAGACAGGGAATATGAACAAATGGGCTCGCACAAGACCAGAAAGGCGGACGTGCGAATAATATCAGCCACCAATGTAGACTTGGAACACGCTATTGAAAACTCAAAATTCAGGGAAGACTTATTCTATCGGCTCAATGTAATACAGATTGAAATACCACCATTGCGGGAGCGGCCTGAAGATGTCATCACTCTTGCCGAGAAATCACTAACTTTCTTCACTCGCAAATATCACCGTTCCCTAAGCGGATTTTCGGATGAAGCTTTGGCAGCCCTCCAGGAGTATGATTGGCCGGGAAATGTCAGAGAATTAAGGAATGTAGTGGAACGGGCCGCAATTCTTTGTTCGGTGGATAAAGTTGGAACAGAATACTTACCTAATAAGATAGCGCCGCGTCTCACGACCTTGCGAATTGGCGACCCGGTAAATCTAAACAGAATCGAAGAGGAACACATTCGATTGGTGCTTGCGAGCAGCAAGTCCTTTCAGGAAGCGGCCGACATACTTGGTATAGACCAGGCTACGCTTTGGCGCCGCAGAAAACAATACGGGATTTGAGAACAATACTCCCTTGCAAACTGCAAGGTCTGCTAAACCTAATCTGTGCAAAGCGCAATTTCATAAAACATACAATTTTTTCAACCTTTTGATATCATATCAAATGTGTCAACGCGTCCTTTGGCGCCATCCTTGCTCTTCTTTGTTACTGGAGGCCTCGGTATGCTTGGAATTCGGCAAAAGCTTTCTTTGGGTTTTGGCGGGCTACTAGCCGTCATAGTGATCATCGGTCTCGAAAGCGTATCCCTGCTCTCTGAACTCGGTGGTTCAATAGATGTCATACTGAAGGAAAATTACCGTAGCGTGCTCGCGTGTCAAGAGATGAAAGAAGCCCTAGATCGTATGGATCGCGGGATGTTGTTCATACTCCTCGGCTATCAACCTCAAGGAACCGATCTTATAATCAAAAATAAAGCATCATTTCAAAAAGCGCTCGATGTTGAACTTCAAAATATTACAATTGCGGGAGAGGCAGAAAAGGCGGCGCATCTTCAGGAACTTTTCGAGCAATGTGTACAAGCGATAGACTCAGCGACCCAACAAGAAGCGTCCAGCGATGGTATGCGACAAGCCTATTTCTCGTCGCTTCTGCCTTTGTTTCAGCAGATAAAAACAACCGACGACGAAATTCAGGATATGAATCAGCGGAACATGAGCGATGCAAATCAGCTTGCTCTGAAAAAGGCTAAGGCGGCCCGTCGGCTTATGCTGATGTTACTCGTGTTTGGCGCATTGTTGGCGGTAGCCTTTGTGCTCCTCATAGGCAAGTGGATCATTCAGCCGATAGCCGGCCTTACCTCGTCAGCCCTGGAAATAAAATCAGGAAATTTGGACCTGGTAGTTCCCACACGTTCCAAAGATGAGATTGGGACCTTAGCCGAAACCTTTAATGACATGGCGGCGGCCCTTAGAGAATTCCGCCGAACACGCGCAGCTCAGTTGATCAACATCAAACGCGTCACTGAACAGGCATTCAAGGTCTTACCCGAGGCTGTAGTTATCGTGAACACGGAGGGGATGATAGAAATCGCAAGTGAATTGGCTACGCAATTGTTTAACCTTCGACCGAACGACAAGATAGACGATGCGCCCCATGGGATTGTTGATCTCTACAACGAAGCTATGCTGACCGGACGAGCCATAGAACCACAGAGTTCTCAATCGCCAGTCCAGAAGTTCATTAAGGGGAAGGAACATTATTTTCATCTGAAAGCTGTTCCCATTCTGGATAATTATCGGCAGCCCACTGGCGTAATTGTTTCACTATCAGACGTTACTTTGGAAAGAGAGCAAAACGAAATGAAAAGGGGGGTCGTTTCCACAGTCTCTCATCAACTTAAAACACCTCTAACATCTATAAGAATGTCACTCCATTTGCTCCTGGAAGAAAAAGTGGGGACACTTTCAGAAAAGCAGGCCGACTTGCTAGTCGCAGCGAGGGAAGAAAGCGATCGGCTTCATCTGATCCTGGAGCAATTGCTGAACATCAGCCGTATAGAATCCGGAAAAACCACCATGGACCTCAAGACGATTAGGCCCCACGAATTGGTATTGGAATCCATCGAACCCTTTCGCAGCGCAGCCATGGATCGAGGAGTCACGCTGGAAATCAAGCTACCTGACGACCTGCCGGATGTGCTGGCTGATCCTTTAATGGTTTCGCAGGTCTTTGCCAACCTGCTCTCCAACGCATTAAAATACACGGACCCGGGTGGAGTGGTTAGCATATCGGCCCAA
>JARLHM010000138.1 GCA_031292235.1 Syntrophaceae bacterium
GACGACATCCGTCGAATTCTGATTGATGAACTCAACCAGACTTTTATCACACCAATGGACCGAGAAGACATATTTATGCTGTCCAGAGCCATCGACGACGTGCTTGACCATGCCTACAACACGGTTAAGGAAATGGACATTTTCGAAGTTGAAAGCAATGAATTCCTTTTACAGATGGCGGAATTGCTGCAAAAAGGAGCTGAAGAACTGCTAAATGCGATTAAACACCTCAGGAAGAACCCGAATGTCGCTGCAGGATATGTTGTAAGGGCCAAAAGAATAGAAAACAAGATGAACGACGCCTATTTAAACGCGTTAAAACAGCTTTTCTCAGGGACTAATGTCAGGCTCATGCTAAGTTACCGTGAGATTTACAGACATTTTAACAGAAGCGCCGATACTGTAGATGACGCCGCAAATATTATCAGTGACATTGTGGTCAAAATGGGCTGACAAAAATGCCCTTATAGGCGCTACCCTTGAGAGTTAGTGGTCCTAATAGCCCAAAAGCTTAACCGGGGCCGGACCAAGCCAATTAGGTTGCCGTCGTAGACCTTTGGATTCCTCCCATATCGTTAAGCGCCGCAGAATTATCCAACCGCAAGGCATCTGCTCCGGTACCATTTCCATTGCCGTTTCCGTCAGTCCATCTTTGCAAAACATCTACCAGGTCAGCGGCTTGGACAGGCTTTGAAATGTAATCATCCATCCCCGCTTTCAGGCACCTTTCCCTGTCACCCTTCATCGCGTGGGCCGTCATTGCGATGATGCGCACATTGGGGTCCAGAATCTCAATACTGCCTTGCCGTATGAACCTGGTTGCTTCCAAACCGTCCATAATCGGCATCTGAACGTCCATCAGGATTATGTCGTATTTATCTGTCTTCAGCACATCTAAAGCTTCCAATCCATGAGAAACAGCATTGACGTCATGACCCAGTTTCTCCAGGACTGACACCGCCAGTCTTTGATTAGTGTAATTATCCTCAACAACCAGCACGTGTAGTCTCTTTCTCTTGGCCTCAGCTATTGTGTGCCTGGTAACTATGCTCCTTTTTCCGGGACCACCTTCCCCCTGAGCCTGCCCCAAAGACATGAGCAAACAGTCGTAAAGCTGCTTTTGACGGACAGGTTTGGTGAGATAACCTGAGAAGCCCTTTTCTTCGAGTCTTTTCGCGTCACCACGTCTACTCAACGAGGTCATCATGATGAGAACCAGGTCGCGTGTTAGAGGATCTCCCTTGATTATTTCACCCAGGGTCTCGCCATCCATTCCCGGCATCTGCATATCGAGAATCGCAATCTCATAGGGGTCGCCAGTCAGACTGGCGTGCCTGAGTTCAGCCAGAGCGGACTGTCCTCCATCCACGAGGTCGAATCTGCATCCCCAGTTCCGAAGATAGGCTTCGAGTAGCCGACGGTTCGTAGCGTTGTCATCAACACCCAGGACCCGGCGTCCACAGACCGCTCCAGGACAAGCCGTCATTCGGACTGGAACAAATGGCTGCTTCTCCAAGATGATCGTGAACCAAAAGGTGGAACCTTTTCCAACTGAGCTTTGGACTCCAATTTCACCGCTCATGAGTTCAACGAGGTTTTTGGAGATGGAAAGGCCAAGGCCTGTCCCACCATACTGTCTCGTGTTGGAAGCATCCATCTGTGAGAATGGGTTAAATAAATTCTCGATCTTGTCTTCAGCGATACCGATTCCCGTATCCTCGACCGTGAATTTGATTATCACCTGGTTTTCCAACTCGGCCAGAAAAGACACATGTATTGAGACTTCCCCGTGAGGAGTGAACTTCACGGCGTTTCCAATCACATTGCCAAGGACCTGTCGAAGCCGCCCGGGATCTCCCCTAACGAATGAAGGGACCTCCGGGTCTATCAAACACACGAATTCGAGTTCGTTATCCTGGGCCCGCACAGCCAGAAAATCGGAAATGTCCTCGACTGTAGCCCGCAAATCAAAATCAATCGTTTCTACTTCAAGTTTGCCGGCCTCAATTTTCGAGAAATCCAGAATATCATTTATCAAGGTCAGCAGAGCGTCACCGCCGATCTTAATAATCTCCGTGTAATCACGCTGTTTTTCGTCCAAATCGGTGTCCAACAGGAGTTCCGTCATCCCAATAACACCATTTAACGGGGTCCTGATTTCATGACTGACGTTAGCGAGAAACTGTCCTTTGGCGACATTAGCCGCTTTGGCCTCTACCGTAAGCTGTTCCGCGTCTTTTATCGCGTCCCGAAGCCTGAGGTTCGTTTCGTCGACCTCTGTTTTAGCTCTGCGCAGGGCTTCTTCCGCAATTTTTCTCTCAGTCGTATCCCTGATACTCGTCAGGACGAAATCATTATTGCCGTCGGTGAATTTCTTAAGGATTACCTCAGCGTCAAATGTCGATCCATCCGATCGTTTGGCTTCCCAGCGAAAGACCTGGTCTTTTCCTCCGAACGCTTGCCGCCAGATTTCGGGCATTGATTCCATTGGACTGGCAGGGCCTGGGAGGTCCTTCTCTATCGTAGTGGACATAATCTGGTCAGCCGTGAATTGAAACAGGTCCAACATCATGTTGTTGAAACTGATTACCCTACCTGTCGCATCCTGGATGATCAGGGCGTCATGAGCCGTGTTAAAGACTGCTCTCAACCTTCCCTCAGAGGCCCTCACCTCGAGTTCGGACTCTTTGGATTTGAGCTGAACGGTCCAGAAGCCGACAATCATGATCGCAACTATCATAGTCATAAAAATCGGAAAAAGGCGGCTCATCGAAATTGTCTTTATCCATGCGGCCGAGCTAACATCGATTCCCAGAATCGCAATAATCCTGCCGTCCGCCCCCGGCGCTCGTAAGGGAACAAATGCGCTTATCCACGAGCCCCACCTGTCTGTATACGGACCTTCCGTAATTTCCTTGCCGGTTTCGAAGATCGTCCTGACAGCGGCGGGGGCGTCATCGTAAACACTTCCAGGGGACGAAAAATCTTTAGAAGAAGCCGGTTCGGAATCGCTCAGGAAAATAAGCAACCCGTCTTTCCAACCCAACAGGTAGAGGAATCTGCATAATGGGTTACCGTGCCTCATCATTTCAAGCTGCTTGTGGATCGCATCGTAGCGAGGCGACTCAAGGTCCGCCACTGATCCGGCGAGGCTTTCTATTGTCACTGGGTCAACTCCACCTGCCAGCATATTGGTCTGACTCAGCAAATTGCCTCGCTGGGCCGAATCCGTACGCTTTCCAATAAACTGAGTGAGCCCCCATCCGACAACAATTGTCAACGCCAGCGCAATTATGGGCCGGGCGCCCCATGTGACTCCGGACTTCTCGAGTGGGAATTCCAATGATCCGAACCATCGCTCCAGATAGAAACGTCCCAGCCCGAAAACCACAATTAGAGCGCAGGACGCGCTAATCAGCCGAACTGGAAATCCGAAAGTCCTGGAGAACCATTGCTGATTAAGCGATGAAGCGGGGAAGAAGCTCGCCTCGCCGGGAAACAATCCAACAACCAGGCAGTAAGCAAGCATTGCGATCGCGACTATTCCAAGGTATTTGCTCTCGGGCGAATTACGAATTTCGGCTTCTCGCCACAATGCCATAGCGCAGATTATAGCGCTTGGGATGCCCAAAGCGTACCCATTCGTAGCAACAATCCCATTGATGCCGTCAAGAGCGCCTATGGCGGTCAGAAACACCAAAGGATAGTATATCCACGAGCCCAGATCATTGTCTTTAGTCTGAATCTGCAAGGCCTGCCTTCCAAACTCAAACAATGCGACGAAAGAACCGGCCAGAAGAGTTAGCCGAACTACCCTAAACAAAAAGGAGTCGGGCAAACTCAGGGCCAGCATCTCCAACAACTCGTCAGCGCCTTTAAGGGCCCCGAAGAGCGCTAACAGAGAGAAAGGCAGACGGTCTCTATTCTGACGGGCCAGGGACTGACAAATTATGGCCATTATTATGAAAGCCAGCCCGTGAACGAACAAGATGTAATCGAGTTGTGAGCTTATGAAATTCTCCGCCATTTCAGGCAATCACCATTAGGCGTCCCTGGCATTACAAAGCCCCTGCGTGGGCGCAACGGAATATATTCGATGTGCGTCGCCCTGTCCACAAACTTTATACAAATTGGGGCTTAGAAAGTTGGTTTTAAAATAATTTATAATATTGCTTAACAGTATATTTTAAGTTTATTTATTAACACCCAATAATCATGTGTTAAACTTTCGTACGCGCTTACGAAGCCGGATTGGTTTTCTTATTGAACACGACGAAGCAAGTCGGCTATCCAGAATTTAGCCCGATTCGCTATCTTTCTCATATTGTTTGTAGGCGGCTCGGCAGCGCATTCCAGGGTTCACATCTGTCGGACCCCTCTTGTAAAAAATGTTTTTTTGACTAAGATTATTGAAATCGTGCGCGTTAAATGAGGCCTATATGCTATATCAGGAACGTTTCGAAAACCTTTTCCGGGTAGCCCTTAAGATCACCGCGTCGCTTAATATTTCAAACATCCTGGAAACAATCAGAGATGAAGCCAAGGTATCCATCCCTAACCTTCAGGAAGCCTGTTTGCTGCTAGTTGACCCTGACGCCGCAAATTATACGAGACCTCTTCACTGCTCGATGTCAACCGAATCAATAAACTGTCAAATGTGCAAGAGGGGCCGTAGCGCCATAACGGCAAGTCTCGAGAACCCTGGCGCCTATCTTTGCATAATCCCAGGGCCTGACGGCTCTAAGATGCTCCCTTCTTCAACCCCTATAGACGGTTTATCCGAAGTAGCGATCCCGATATATCACGACGGGGAACCCCTAGCGGTGTTAAACGCTGTCGCAAAACAGGATTCAAAAATAACCGAAAAGGACCTGATACTACTCAAGGACCTGACGGACCTCGCGTCCAATGTAATCACAAACGCCAAGAAACACTGGAAAGTATCTCAACAGAAACTTACAGTTGATCGAATCCTCGGTCACCTCCGGCCATTTGTTCCTCAGACGGTACAAAAAATAGTCGATAAAAACCCCGATTCCCCGTCCCTCGACAAGATCGAACTGGAAATTTCAGTACTGTTTCTCGATGTAGCCGGATACACTCGAATCAGTGAGTCCCTGAATCAGGACCAAGTCAATTTCATCATTGAAAAGTACTTCTCAAGCTTCCTTGACATCATTTATGAACATAGCGGGGATATCAACGAAACCGCAGGCGACGGACTCATGGTGATTTTCCAGGGAGATCCGATACAGACCGCTCTGAACGCAGGCAGGGCGGCCCTTGATATCCGCCGTCGTACGGCTGAAATCAACGAAGAGATGAAAGGCCGGTTCCAGCCCATTGTCATTAATATGGGCATAAATTCGGGGATCGCGTCTGTTGGAATGTCACGTTTTCAAGGAAAGGCCGGGACACGAATGACGTTTACAGCCAGCGGTTCTGTGACCAATCTTGCGGCGAGGCTTGCTGCGGAGGCCACCAACGGGGACATACTTGTGGGGCCTGACACGGCCAAGAGGATTGGCGATCAGTTGATACTATACAATAGAGGCGCCATGAAATTTAAAAATGTTTCCAGTCTTACACAAGTATACAGCCTTGCTCCCGGGAGCCGGGGAGAATCGGACTTCTCTGGTGAAGAACAGCCCGGTTGACGCCGTTCCAGACAAAAACAGTTCAAAGACCTTGTTAAGCCTCACAACTCCTGCCCAGGATCACGGTAAAAATACCTTTTGAAGCCGATAAATGATATTTTACCGCAAGTAATTATTGACATTCCCCATAATTCTGTGATAACGAGGATAGTAATTTTTGTTGGTTAGATTCCGGAGCGTTAGCTGTCACTCGTAAAGTACGGCCCAACCATTTAGTTCCGGTTTAAGTCTAACTTATTGTCATTGCAGATTGAGAGAAGTTTGGATTTGTACGTAATCTGTTCTTGAGGCGGCTTCTATGGCTATTAATAGCTCACGGAAACCTTATTGGCCTATAATCATCATCGCTTTCTGTTCGCTTATGATCGCCGGTTTGACTCTAGCCGGATACGTCAAATATTTCACACCTAAAAATCCGTCCCACTCCCTAGCGGTTACAACTAGTGGCCCTGAAAACGCGCGAGCAAAGGCCGACGATTCTTGTCCGATTAAAGACATGGTGGTTAGGGCGACCGACGAGCAGATTAAGGGGCGCCCCATTGAAATTACCGATATCTCAAGCGATAACGAGACGCTGCTTTCCCTGATTTCGATGAACCTTTTTGATGAGACAGTGGCGAGTCAGGTCGCTAAAAGCCTCGCCGCCGCAATTCAGGCGCAGACAGGAAAGAGATTTGCGCCAACCAGCAACCTGAAGTCAGGTAAGAGATACTCTATATTTCTTGATGAAAATGGCGCTTTCCGGAAGGCCACCATTGAGTTGTCCCCTTCAGACGTTTTCCATTGTGTTAAGGATGCGGACAACTTCCGCTCATGGCGGGAAGACGTAGTCCTGGAATACAGAACTCAGGCGTTGACCTTCCAGATTAAAAAAGATTTCCTGACCACAATCCTGGGGCTCCATGAGAGCAAAGAATTTTCGCTCAAGCTTATTCACGTTTTTAGATGGGACATTGATTTCCAGTCGGACCCAAGAAAAGGCGATGTGTGTAAAGTCGTTTTTGAGAGACGTTACGCCGATGATACGCCGGCGGGCTATGGCAGGATCCTCTTCGCCACTTACGAAGGTAAACGCACAGGCAGGAAAACAGCGTGTCTTTTCAACGGGCAATATTACGACGAAAACGGTGTGGAATTACGAAAGGACTACCTCCGGGCCCCTTTAAACGTCCTTCGCGTGACTTCAGGTTATGGCTGGCGCATACACCCGGTTCTCAACGTGTGGAAATTTCATACCGGAGTGGATTATGGCGCTCCCATTGGTACCCCAGTTTACGCCATAGCGAATGGGGTGGTCACTTTCCAGGGTTGGGGTGACGCATACGGTCTTTGGGTAAATGTACGTCATGAAAATGGCACTGAGAGCCGTTACAGCCATCTCAGTCGAATCCTCGTCAAAAAGGGCCAGCGCGTCTCTCAGAGGGAAGTCGTCGGACTTATAGGATCGACAGGGCGTTCCACAGGGCCGCACCTCTTCTTCGAAATTATTACCAAGGGGAAACGTATTGATCCTACCAAGGTAAAATTGGTCAGAAACCCCGCTTCCATCCCCGCGCCTCTCAAGGGCCGTTTCAAGTCAGTCGTAATTCGTGAATCACAGCTCCTCCCGGAATCTATTGTGCGTACCGCCGACAAGTCCCAGGACCGCAACCCAAAATCCATTTTCTCAACCCGGCCTCTGTAATCCAAACCACTTAATTTCGACTGCGGCCAAAATCAAAACTTCCCGGTCATCATCAAAAGCGGCTAACGGCCCACTTCACCATAATGGCGGCGAGGTAAGCTGCGCCGGCGAGGATAATCGTAGTGGCCCCGGCAGGATAATCGGGACCATAACTGACAGCAAGACCAGATGTGGTGAATATTGCGCATAGAATTGTCGAGATAACCATCATGCCCCAAAGACTCCGGCAGAAAAGGGCCGCGATCCCTATCGGGAGCGTCAACATCGCCACCACCATTACTATACCCACCACTGTGGAAAGGAGCACCACGGTCAAAGCGGCCAAGCCCAGCAAAAGCAGATAAAAGACCTCGACCCTGAGTCCGCGTAGGCCTGCGAATTCCTGGTCAAAACAAACCGCCAGGAACTGGTTATAAAACAGGAGTCCGGCCATCACAATCAAGACGTCCAACCCTGCCAGCATCCACAGGTCGCTGGTTGACACCATGAGGATGTTACCGAACAGATATCCCATTAAATCTTCGTTATATCCGGGTGTTCGCGAAATGAAAATTATCCCGACAGCCATGCCGATCGCCCAAAGAGCGCTGATGGCAGTGTCTTCCCTTTGCTTCGCGCGTAGGCTCACGAGCCCGATTATGACCGCGGCGATGAGAGCGGCTACAAGCGCGCCATAAAGAGGAATCATCCCGTGCCAATGATATACCCTGTTCAGATACAGGGCCGCTCCCATCCCTCCCAACACCGTGTGAGCAATGCCGTCCGCAATATATGAAATCCGTCGGACTACAACATAGGTCCCGATTATACCGCACGCGACGCTTGCCAGGACCCCGGTCAAAAGGGCGTTTTGAAGAAAGGAGTAATGCTGAAGGTCAATCAGGAATTGTGACAATTGCAGTTCCTCTCCCCGTTATGTCTTATCATTCTCATTGGCGAACCATAAATCTCGTTGATAATCGCGCCTGTGATCTCAGCAGTTGGGTGCATCAAGACTTTCCGTTTCACGCAGATCACGCTCTTTACAATTCTGGAAACAAAGCCGAGATCATGAGAAACCATGACTATCGTCAGACGCTCGTTAAGTGTTTGCAGCAATTCGTACAGGTCTCCCTCCATGACCACGTCCAGACTGGCGGTGGGCTCATCGAGGAGAAGAATGTCCGGCTCACACGCCAGAGCGCGAGCGATGAAAAGCCTCTGACGCTGACCACCGGAAATCGCCGCAAAGGACTTTTTACGAAAATCGCGCAAGCCCACCTGCTCAAGAACATTAGTAACTATTTCCTTATCCCTTTTTGAATAAGGTCCAAAAAATCGGCCGTGTCCCAGGCGTCCCATCAGCGCTACATCCATAACCGTCGCGGGAAAATCCGGGTCCAGTTGCGAATGTTGAGGCATATATCCAATGCGACGCCGGGTCTGTTCAGGGGTTTCCCCGAACACTTGCGCTAGCCCACGCGATGGTTTAAGCAGGCCCAATATCAGCTTCAACAGCGTGGTTTTACCGCCGCCATTGGGGCCAACTATTGATACAAAATCTCCCGGAGGGATAGTGATGTTTACGTCTTCGAGGACCGGGTTCGAATCGTAAGAAAACCAAAGGTCTTTAGTAAAAATAGCTGGGGGGCTTGTCACATTCACGGAAAAACCTTTGTCATAAATCACTTCGCTTGGCTTCTGAGGGCTGACTCAAGACTCATGGCGACGTCTTTCAAATTATTCAGATAATCAGGCGCCAGATCATCAATCAAGACCACCGCCCCACCAATGGATTTGGCCAGAGTTTCCGCAGTCTTTTTCGGGAACTGGGGTTCTGCGAACATGACCTTTACTCCCTGGGCTTTCGCTTGTTCTATCAATCTCACAAGCTGCCTCGCTGTGGGTTCTTTACCTTCGATTTCCACTGCGACCTGTTTCAGGCCGTACTCATCGCCGAAATATCCAAACGCCGGGTGAAACACGAAAAAGCCCTTGCCTTTTACAGGGGCTAAGGAACTTCTGAGTTGATCGTCGATCTCATCGAGATCGGCTTGGAACTTTTTCAAATTTTCTTCGTATATGGCACGGTGGTCCGGATCTATTCGGATCAGAGTATCCGCTATGGTTTTTGCCTGGATCTTTGCAAGCCGGGGATCAAGCCACGTGTGTGGATCAACTGCGCCCGCCTCATGAGAATGTCTGTGAGCGGCGTCTGCGTCGTGATCACTCTCTTCTTCCGCCTCTGAGATCGTCCTCATTTTTATTCCCTGTTGCAAATCAACGACCTTCAAATTCTTGAAAGTAGATCCCGCCTTCCTTATTAACGCCTCCTCAAAGGGAAACCCTATCTTGAAAAGGACCTGAGCGTCCGCCAATTTCGCGACGAGTTTGGGCGTAGGCTCGAATGTATGAGGCTCCTGCCCAGGTCCTACAAGCACGCTTACATCAGCAAGAGGACCAGCGACGCGCTTAACAAAGTACTCGACAGGATCAATACTCACGAACACATTGGGTTTTAGGGGGGGCTTACCTTCCGCGGCACAAGCCAAGCCAAACCAAGTTCCCAGTAAAACCGTTAGCGACAAGATGGCCAGGCGTTTGGAAATCATAGAAAACCTCCACAATAACGTTTGGATTATCAATGCTATGCAATAGCGTCTTACACAGAACCGCTATCATTCAAACTCGCCTGTGGGTCTCGTTCACAGACCAGATGAACGGCGTTGCATGTTGTGCATTCTTCCAGGTGATGATCGTTCAGGAACATTTCAAGATGACGCCGCTGTTTCGGCATGATTACCCCTGTGCCCCTGCATAGGGGGCATACGCTGTCCAGCGCGGCTACAACGGCTGTCCTTATAAATTCCGACCTGTTGGGGATGCCCTTCATCGCTTCCATCAAGGATTCTGGGACTTTGAATGTTATGATGTCCTGTTTTTCCTTTTTCATATTGGTGTACCCTCTTGGGTGGATTCATCCGGTCTATGTGATCATTATTACAAAGTAATACCATCCTGTCAAGCCGCGAGATTTTTCCGCGGGATTTTCCGAAAGGGATGGTATTAAGAAACATAAACGATCACGTCGTTTATCGTTATTCCAGATTAGAAAAGGAGAAGCTTTTTAAATGAGAAATCCGAAAACGATCCTGAGTATCGTAGCAGCAATGGCGTTACTGGTGGCTACAACCGTCGCGTCGGCTGGAGACTGGGGTGGTTGTGGATGTAAGGGGCACGACGGGGCCATGGGTTATAAACATGGCGCGTGGCTATCAAAACTCGACAATCTGACAAAGGAGCAAAAAGGCCGGTTTGACAAGCTTCATAACGAATTTATGAAGAGAATAGAGGCGTTGCGTTCTCAGAAGGCGCAGAAAAGGATTGAATTGGCCGAACTCGCAACCAAGTCCCCACAGGATGAGACCGCCATCCAAAAGAAAAGAGAAGACATTTGGGCGACTAAGGACAAGATGATAAATGAAAACAGGGCGTTCCGATTGAAAGTCCGAGCCCTGTTGACCCCGGAACAGCGGGAGCAAATGAGGACCTTATTGGGTTTTGGCCTTGCAGCTCGAATTCCCGACCTCACGAAAGCGCAGAAAGAAAAAATCGGTTCGCTGAAAATCGACTTTCTGAAAAAGAAATTTGCCCTCAAATCACAGAAAGGTCAGAAAGTGATCGAACTGGTTGAGCTTATGTCCAAGACCCCGCAGGACGAGACCGCTATTGAAAAGAAGAAGGAAGAAATCTGGGCGCTCAAAGATCAGACGAGAAAAGAAGGCAGAACTTTCGGTACATCCATACGATCTTTGCTGACCCCGGAACAGAGAGAAAAAATGGGAGTTTGGACTGGACCCGGCCATGGTTTTCACGGTCACGGCAAAGGCATGATGTAGCCTCGACGGAAAATTCGCAATGGTTACTAAATAATCAAAAATAGACACGCAGGCCTCCGTTGCCCATAACGAAAACGCAGGCACGGAGGCCTGCAACCACCAATGTGAACAAGCCCATCGCCAATGTTCAGATTGTCGTTTGAACTGTCAGCTTACCCATCGTATTAAGAAGTTTTTTCATGTCTATGGGCTTTTCAAGCAAGGCGTCCACTCCGGATCTCCGGATAAGCTCTTCCTCCATTGTCTGACCGCCCCATCCGGTAAGAAGTATAAAACGGGTCTTGGGTTCCCCTCGCTCAGCGCATATGGATGCGATGGCCTGACCCACTTTCCACCCGTCCATGCCCGGCATGACCAGATCACAAATAATTACGTCAATTTTGTTTTGTTTGAAGATCTCAACACCGTCCGCTCCTGAGTTTGCGGTAAAAACACTGTGGCCCACTTGGGTCATGACCTCAGCCAACATCTCAACTATTGGCTCCATGTCATCAATCACCAGTACTGTCATGGCGAACCCGATTGCCGACTGCTCCGGTTGCTCCACATCAGAGGCGAGTCCCCTGACCAATGGCAGGGTAACAGTAAATGTCGTCCCTGCTCCCACTTTGCTGGCGACTTTTATGGAACCACCGTGCGCTACCACTATGCTGCGGCTCAGGGCCAAGCCCAGACCTGTGCCTATGTTTGTTTTCCTGGCTGTCCAGAACGGGTCAAAAAGTCGTTTCAGATCTCCATCAGCGATCCCGATTCCGTTGTCCGAAACTTTGACAACAACGTTCTCACCCTGCGAATAACTGGAGAGCCGGATCTCTCCACCGTTAGGGCACGCCTCCGCCGCATTGGTTATCAGGTTGATCAAAACCTCTAAAATCTCGTCCTCTCGCCCTCTGATCATAAGCCCCTTTTGGAGTTTCTGTTCGACCGTTATATCCGCGCCCTTCTTTCCCGAAACGCCTTTCCAGGAAGGTTCGCTCGTCTCCAGTGCCCTACTCATCGCATCAGAGATATCAAATACCTTATAGTCTTCCTGACTATCCTCTTGCCTTACCTTGGCAAAGGTCTGGAGCCTTCTAACCGTCTCCGCCCCCAGCCGGACAGTGTCCTTTATTTGTCGAAGAGAAACTTCAAGATTGGAGGACCTTCCGGCCTCGATATCCATAAGTGACAATTCGACGTTACCCATAATTATTTGCAGAAGATTGTTGAAGTTGTGGGCGACACCGCCGGCTAGACCGGCCACCGCTTTGACACGTTCAGCCTGTAAGAGTGTGTTTTTTGCGGCTTTTAGTTCAGTGATGTCTTCAAAAATGCCGACGCCACCCAGGAAATTACCATCTTCAGACTTTACCGAACCGAAGATCGCCCTCATTGGAGTGAGCTTTTGGCCATTAACGGAAAGGTAATCTCCTTCGTAATAACCGGTTTCGCCGGCAATACTCGCTCTGATAGCAGCCAACATCTTTGGGTCTTCCAGGCTTTCCAACATACTGAAGGCAGGTCCTTTGCGGTATGAGGCGCCCATAATCTCTTCAAATTGGTCGTTGCAATCTACAATTGTGCCTTGTTGGTCAAAATGCGCTATGCCGAGGGGGGAGTGGTTGAAGATCATCCGGTATCGCTCTTCGCTTTGCTCAAGTTCTCGCGCCATCTGCCGGTTAAGAAGCCCAATCGCCGCAAGTTCAGCAAAGGCCTCGGCGTGTTTCTTGTCCGCATCTGTGAAACCACCGGGTTTGTTACCGAGCGCAAGGAACCCGAAGGTCCTGTTCCTGAACACAAGAGGGGCCAACAAGATATTATCCAGCGACGCGTGTCCCTCGGGAAGCACAAGAGCGTTCCCCGCTTTGCTAAGGTCGTTCCTGAAAACAGCCCTTTTCTTGTCATAGACGTATTGATGCAAGCCGGTCACTCGAATTGGTTGATTGAGGTCTAAGCCGCATGTCAATCCGCTCGCCCCAAAACATAAAAGATACTGTTCCTTCCCATCAGGGTCCATCACAGTGATGTGCCCAGCCTCAGCCGATGTGAGTTCCTGCGCTGAATTCAGGATAAACTGAGCGGCGTGTCGAAAGTTGTCATTCTCAAGGACAGTTCTGGCTGAACTTAATAGAGCGTTAATTCCACGATTAGCTACTTTGAGTTCTTCTATCGCTTCAGCGAGTTCCTTTTCCAGCTCGATCCTGAGAGTAACATCGCGGAAACTCCAAACACGTCCAATGATTTCCCCGTCTATTCGCTGCGGTTTGGAGTATCTCTCGATTATCCTGCCATCCGCAAACTGGATTATATC
>JARLHM010000139.1 GCA_031292235.1 Syntrophaceae bacterium
CTGGCCATCCAGCAAAACGCCGGACGGCCTTAAACCAATATGGAAGCGGGTTTTTAAATGTTCTCCGACTAAAATGGAGCCCATTCCTTAAAAGTCTCGACTTTTCGGGAATAGACTCCAAGGAAGACTTGAATTTAATTAAATAGACTACGTCTAAGTATATCAATTCACATGAATTAGTTAAAGCCTCTTTGAAAAGCCATAAACAGCGTCCAGCGCTTTATATGGACTAACCTGCGCCCCGTACTGCGAGATAGGGTAGCGAATACCTCGCTTAAACAATGTTTCCAGGTTCTGGAGAATTCGCTCGCAACTCTCAGATGGTAAGCCTATCGCCAGTTCATCGTCCATGGCGTGACCGAACCTTCTCTCTCCATAGCAGGGAATAGATAGGGCCGGTTCCCTGTTTACAAACGCTCGCCCGATCACGTCCGAACACGAGCTTTCTCCGACTGAATAAAATGTGAGTCGTTTGAAATTGTCGTATTGGATAGCGTTTATCATCAGAGACATTTGAGCTGGATTCCCGTAAATCAGGACAAGATCAGGCTCAAATGGGTCGTAGGCGAGTGGGGCCAACATAAACGCGTTGTACTTTCCGAACGGAATTCTCTGCATTATGGCTTCGCAATTGGCGGCGTCCTGTTTCTTCTCAAGCCAGACCTTGCTGCGCATCTCTCCGCTGGTAACGAATTCGTCGAGCTGAGACAACCCCAGGACAGAAGCGCAACCGAGTGTAGCCAGATCTTCAGCGGTCCCTCCTATTGTCCAGTCAAATGTCCTTACAATCGTAATGAGCTGACATAAAGAAAGTTTTTCCGTAGGTCGTCTAAGCCACTTGTAATTACTTAGGCCTTCTGCATTTTGGAGGAGTTTTAAACCCACTGGAAATGTCTTCAGACGTAATAAACGCTCCATTCCCCGAGTCCACTCAGACCATTTCATATTGTTTGATTCCATCGCTTGATTATTACCCTTCCGTTAAGAACGTTGCGGCTTACCGGTCCTACTTGCATCGTTCGAGTGAAAAGCCTTGATTCATGATGGCCGTGATCAAGTCCCGTTCGTTTTTGATGACGGCTTCAAAATTCGTCACACAGGTCCCGACGGCTTCTCTGGAATGAGCGTCACTCCCTCCTACTTTGATCAGACCCAATGCATCAGCTACTTTACCGGCAAAGTCGTTTTCCTCGTCAGTGACTTTTCCGTTACAAATCTCGACAGCATGGACTTGAGACAACGTAGGGTTCTCAAATGCGTCATTTACGTTCATTTGAAGCATTCCAAATCCAAACAGAAGAAAGCCTCTAAAGGGATGAGCGGCTATTGCTATGGCGTCATTAGCGTCTACGATCTGTTTTAGCTGTTGGGGTGTTAGCAATCCTTCAGGTTCGGCATCAATTCCAAATACCAGGATGTCCCCGCCCGTCGTGGTTATCTCTGTGCCTCTAAATACCGCTATCCCGTATTTTTGACTTAGTGAATCAGCTTGTTCAGGCGTCCACACACGATTGTGCTCGGTTAAACAGATCCCATCTAACTTGGCTTCAATAGCCGCTAACATCATTTCGTCAGGGGTCATCTCGCTACATGAAGACATAGGGCTCGTATGGCAGTGCAGGTCTATTCTCATCGGTCAGGAACCTCATAAGTTGATTCAGCTAATTTTCGCAAGGCCTTTCAAATCAGGGTGGTCTTTAAAAAAATCCTCAATAAAACGATCCTTGTCCAAATTTGGTTCTGATTCCATCGAGGAGCGCAGGTTGTTGGCAAGCTCGGACCTGGCGAGGCTGCGAAGACAATCAATCATCAACGCGGCCATATGGCGACAGCCGTTCCGGCCAAGTTCTTTCTTGATTTTTCCCTCGATCTGGCTATCAATTTTCCAGCCTTCCGACCGGAGAAAAACCTTTTCCGCAAGAATGCATTTTATTGTGGTGAATCTTTTCAGTCTGGCCTGAATTGACTCTATCGTTAGACTTGGCCAGTCAACCAGAATTTCACATTGCATAGCGTATAGTTCGTCTTCCAACACTCCTGAAATGACTCTCTTGTCAGCGCCCTGTTTCTGAACACCGCAGGATTTCATTCGTCTATACATGGGCATGGTTGTTGAAATCAATTTTGAGTCTCCTTTCACTCGATATTCTGAAATGCGGCGCAACTATCTTTAAGCCGTGGATTGGCGCCCAAGACCTTTATCATCTCGGGACCAATTACTACGTTATTCAAGAAAATTCTCGGGCCGTCGCTTGACACTCGAATTTGTTCACCGCCCTTATCAGCGGCCTTGCCAAGCTCAGGAACAGTTATGGCGTTTACAAGCATTTCCATGGCTTCAAGGACTAAGTCCGCAATCCAATTGGAGCCTTCTACGCCTCCGACGAGTTCCCTAACAATCTTTGTCATGCCTGGGCCAACTCTAACTCCTATAAGCTTCGCCGCCGCCGAGGACATATCCGGAATGACACCGAGAACATCTCTCTTTAGAACTATTTCGGATTTTCTGATGTCCAAAGTAGGGGCTTTTATTTCGAGAAAAACGGAAACTTCGAGGAGATTGTCTCCCGCGTTCAACTCAATTTGCCATACGCCAGGCCCTGACTGAGTAACTGTTGTCAGGCTGTTTGTTTGAAAGTCGAGGATCATATCAGCTACCTTTACTGCGATTAATTGATGTACTATCTAGAAAATTGGTTAATTTTTGCTTCTGTGACTCAAACTAGGGCCTAGATTAAGATGCGAACCCCTGTTATAATCAGGACTATCGCCCCGGCACGTTCCGCCCATTTGCCTAGACTCTTGCCTACATGATGTCCAATCTTCATTCCAACTAAGGTCATCAATAATGCCGTAACGCCAATGACTAAAACGGGAACCAATATCTTCATCCCTATCAGGCTAAATGTCATACCGACCGCCAAGGCGTCCAGACTAGTAGCTACCGAAAGGCCCACAAGGCTCCAGCCTCTTGTCGGATCAAATCCTTCGACACGTTTTGCAGTGTCCCAGGATTCTTTCAGCATCTTGAGGCCAACAAAAACAAGGAGTCCAAAGGCGATCCAGTTATTCAGCCCACCGAACATGTTAGACACAGTTGCGCCACCTAACCAGCCGATAAATGTCATCAACGATTGAAAAAGTCCAAAATGCCAGATCAGCCTGAATATGTGGCTGAAAGTTACGGGATTAAGACCACTCGAAACTGCGAGCGCTACAGCGAACGCGTCCATA
>JARLHM010000140.1 GCA_031292235.1 Syntrophaceae bacterium
CCTTTGTTGCCTGAAGGTCTCAGACGAGTATCAATGGAATAAACCGAACCTTCAGATGTCGGCACGCTCAGAATTGAAATGATTCTATTGGCAAGTCGAGTAAACCACTCTCTCGATGATAGCCGGCCTATTTGTTCACTCGGAGGATCAAACACAAAGATGACATCCAGGTCGGACAGGTATGTCATTTCCATTCCGCCCAGTTTCCCCAACCCTAAAACCACAAACGGCAATGGCCCAGTGAGGCCGTTAGAGCCAAATTTACGTTCCATTTCGCGACGGGCTATTTCTACCGCCGCTGCCAGGCAAACATCAGCGAGTTCAGCAAGAAGCCGTCTGGCGACTGGTGAACCGATTTCTCCATTGAGCTGGCGTACCCCAATCAGTAATGTTTCTTCATTCTTGAATGTGCGGAGCACATTAAGTTTGTCCTCCAAAGCCTCACAGTAATCAAGACGTTCCAGTAGTTCCTTAGTAAGGTTCCCGGAACTCCTGGATGAACGTTCGGACCCACGACCTATCAATGAATCAATAGATTCAGGATGTCTCACTAGAAGGTCCGTGAAAAAACGGCTTTCCCCTAAAATACGTATCAGGAATCTAGTAGTGGCAGGGTTTTCAAGAAATGTAGAATAATAGTTTGGCGCAGCCTGCAGGGAAACTATATAGGAGTCGAGTCCGGTTAAGGTCTTTTCAGGTTCAGGGGCTTTCAATAACTCGTCTATAAATAGAGGGGCTAACCGCTCCAGTAAGTCTTGGGCCCGTTCAGAAACTACCCTTCCTAAAGAAGGGGATATCAGGTTCCTTAAAACCGGATATGCGGACGAAGGATTGCGGAAACCAAGGTCCGTCAATATTGAGATGATTTCATCATGATTATCTATTGATTCGATGAGATGACGGGTAACAGATGACACACGTTCCAGGCTGTCCTCCGGAGAATGATAAAACAGGGAAGTGAATAGTTCCTCTACAAGCCTGCGGTGTCTTTCCAGATCCTCCAGAAAACTGTCAAGCGCTTCCGGATCTTGATATCCCATTCGCCTGGCAAGTTCCTCCTGCTCCTCAGGTGTCCTGGGTAGATCATGTTTTTGTAACTGATGGTCTATCTGGATCCTGTGCTCGACTTTTCTGAAGAACAAATAGGCGTCTCTCAAATCCCTTGCAGTGTCGGAACTTATGTGGCCCGCCTCAATCAGCAACTCAAGGGCTCTCAATGTAGAGGCTGAACGCAATCCGGGGTTTTTACCCCCGTTAATTAGCTGCAAGGTCTGGACAAAAAATTCAATTTCACGTATCCCACCTTGACCAAGCTTGATATTCAAACCGGGTTTTTTCTTAAGCTGGACCTCTATCTGCTTCTTCATGGAGCGCATTTCATCGAGAGTTGAATAATCGAGGTGCTTCCTAAATACGAATGGCTCAATTTCCTTGAGAAACTTCTCTCCGGCGCCGAGGTCGCCCGCTATAGGCAGCGCCTTCATGAGGGCGGCCCGTTCCCATGTTCTCCCCCACGAGAGATAATATTCTCTGGCATTGGAAACTGAAGGCGCCAGTTCGCCTTTGTCACCTTCCGGTCTGAGTCTTAAATCTACACGGAATACAAACCCATCTTCAGTAATATCCGACATTGATCGACTGACGGACCTTGCGAGACTTTCATAAAAGCGAGTCACGACAATCTTATCAGGCCCAGAAGTCAACCCCTCTTCCGGGCCCCGTAGGTATATTAAATCTATATCCGATGAAAAATTGAGTTCCCGACCCGAGAGCTTTCCCATGCTTAGAATTACGAACCCGTATTCGCCAGGCGACAGCCCTTTGGGTATTCCGTGCTTACGAACTAAAAGCCTAAAATAGAAATCAAGGGAAGTTCTTAGAGCCGCAGCGGCGAAATCAGACAATTCAGCCATCACCTCAGTAACAGCCGCAATATCAGTAAGGTCTCTGCAACCAATCCTCAGAAATTCTTCTTCCTTGTATCGCCTCAACTCACGGTGTAAATCCTCCGATGTCGGATTTGGAATCAGGGACAAACGATTGCGTAATTCGACTTCTTTCTCGATCCTGTCCTTGGTTAAAGTGTAACCCTCTTGGAGGAATATTGAATTTATCAAATCCGGCGAACGCCTGATGACCGAGAATAGGAACGCTGAAGCTGCAATTGTTCTTACAAAACAGCTCCACGTTTTGGGATCTTGTGAAAGTTTTGGAATTAGTTTTTCCGAATCAAGGCGAAGTAACTCTTCGAGTCGAATAACCGCGATCCTGGGATTCACGGCCTCCATAAGACCCGAAACCACCATATTACCCTGGTATGGTTTTGCCTGATCTATTAGATTGTCTAGAAGAGGAGCTTCCGATTTGAGGAAATCTTCGAGAATATGTTGATCCATTCTGGACTGGAACTCACACTAACTGCTAAATCGACTCATTTGATTACGACTTGGGGTTTAGACTGGCTCTCCCTGTTTTGGGTAGATCCAATCACCCAAACCGGTAGGTCATGACCTCTCAAACATCGGGTGGCGATATCCGTATCCGCTTCATTAATGATCATAATCATTCCTATGCCCATGTTGAAGGTTGTGAACATTTCACGATCATCCAGGCCCGTATGCCTTTTCAATATCTCAAATATCGACGGGACATCCCATGTCGCTGAGTCTATGTTGGCCACAACGCTCTCAGGCAGAACTCTCGGGATATTTCCGTAAAAACCGCCTCCGGTAATATGCGCCATACCATGAACAGATATCTGGTCAAGAAGTGAAAGGACCGGTTTAACATAAATTCGCGTTGGAGTTAAAAGCTCTTCCCCTAACGTTTTATCTGAATCCGGAAACTTGTGATTTAACGAATACTGGGCCTTTTCCAGAAGGGCTTTACGAACAAGGCTGAAACCGTTGCTGTGTAAACCGGACGAACCGATGCCGAGGATCACATCTCCCGCCTTTACTCTTGATTGATCAATGGCTGTAGATTTGTCGAGTATACCTACGCAAAAACCTGCCAGGTCGTATTCCCCCGCTGTGTAAAAATCAGGCATTTCCGCTGTTTCCCCTCCTATAAGAGCACAGCCGGAAATTCGGCATCCCTCCGCTATACCCGATACCACACTTTCAAATGTTCCCGGTTCGATCTTTCCGGTGGCGAAATAATCCAGGAAGAAAAGCGGTTCAGCCCCTGTGACCAAAAGGTCGTTGACATTCATAGCGACCAGATCTATCCCGACCGTGTTGTGAATTCCTGTCATGAAAGCGATTTTGAGTTTTGTTCCAACACCGTCGGTAGCAGAGACTAGAACGGGGTCCTGGTATTTTTTCCAATCAGGTCGGAACATCGCTGCGAACCCGCCCAGATTGCCTATAACGCCTGGTGTAAAAGTGGATAGGATGTTCTTTGCTGCGGAGCCCAATGCCCTGTCCGCGAGGTCTATGTCAACACCAGCGTCTCGATATGTGATCTTTTCTGACATGATTAACCTTATTGAAATAATTTTTTACCGGTATCCGATGCAATTTTGGCGGCCAATTCGAGGACCTTTTTTTTGATGACATTGTAACTAACTGAACAGAGTTTCCGATTCCGGACTATCTGCTTTCCGGCTACGATGACGTCACGGACATCAGACCCTCTGGCGCAATAGACCAATTGTGAAACAGGATTATAAAGCGGTTGCAAGTGTGGTTGACTGAGATCTACCACTACTATGTCCGCCTGCTTTCCCGGACTTAATGTACCAATCACGTCATCCAGTCCAAGAACTCTCGCTCCTCCAATCGTTGCCATGGTCAGGGTTTCTGCCGCATTAACAGCTTCAGGATTCTTGGATACCAATTTTCCCAATAAGGAAGCTGACCTCATTTCCTCAAAAAGATCAAGATTGTTGTTGCTGGCGGCGCCGTCCGTTCCAAGCCCGACTGTCAGCCCATTATCCAGGAGATTCTTAATGCGGGCATGGCCTGAAGCAAGTTTCATGTTCGATTCAGGACAGTGTACTATGCTGACTTGCGAGTCCCGGAAAATTTCCACGTCCCTGTCTGTCAAATGAACACAGTGAACAGCCACGAATGAACTGTCCAAAACACCGGAGGAGTTTAACAGTTCTACAGGAGTAACACCGTATCTTTTGTGTATAAGTTGACTTTCAGTAAGTGTTTCGGCCACATGCGAGAACAGTTTGACATCATGAGACTTGCAGATTTCCGCCGCCGAACTGTATGTGCCGGGTTGACACAAGTAAGGTGAATGGCAAAACAAGGCGGGGGTGATATTAGGATGCGATGGCACGGACCGAAAGAAATAGAGCGCTCTTTCTTTCCAGGCGCCTTGGCTTTTTGCGTCAGGGGTTGGAACATCCAGAACACCTTGGGCAATTACGGCGCGAAGCCCTACATCGATTACGGCCTGGGCAGCTTCCTCCATAAAGAAATATGCGTCGGCGATGGTTGTTACCCCTGAAAGAGCCATCTCGACGGCCGATAGAGTAGAACCGAGTCTAACCATCTCTGGTGACACATACTTGGCTTCGCTCGGAAAAATGAATTGGTTCAACCATGTTTCCAAAGGCAGGTCATCGGCTAAGCCTCTGAACATGCTCATGGCGGAGTGAACGTGGCAATTTACAAGCCCAGGCATAATAAGACAGTTTGAACAATCGACAACCTGTCCCGGTGACCAGTCTACTTTCTCGCTCGTGTTCACGGAGGCGATGATGTCACCTGAAATCAGGGTACGGGCGTGAACCTCAGGCCCGGATGTCGATGGATCGCGTAATATCAATCCGTTTTCTAGGACGAGGGAAGGGGCTCTTAACAAGTTCATTAGGGTCCTATTATCAGCTAGTTATAGTGTCATCCGGCCAATAGCGATTTCCATGATTTGTCCCATCAAACGTCCGGTAATCTTAGCGTTTTGAATCACCTGTGAAAGAGAAATGGGTAACATGTTCTCTGGATTATTCACATTTGTGATAGCGGCTAAAAAAAGAACTCTAAAACCAACTTGGACAGCGGTAATTACTTCTGGAACAGAACTCATTCCCACGGCGTCGCCGCCAAGCATCCGAAGCATTCGTGTTTCTGCGGGGGTTTCCAGACTGGGCCCGGCAACAGCCACGTAAACGCCGCGTCGCAAGGTGGCCCCAATTTCCCGGACGGCCTTTGACGCCTCTTCAATACATTCGCTGTCATAAACCCGGCCCATGTCCGGGAAACGGTCTCCAAGACGCGGGTCAGTTATTCCTCTCAGAGGGTTGGAGCCGAGCAGGTTGATGTGATCGGTCACTATCATTACGTCGCCAGGATTGAAGGACAGGTTCAGGCCACCGGCAGCGCTATTTACAATTAGCAATTTGGCGCCCATGGCTCCAAATACCCTCACAGGAAAAGTTACATGCTCGAGACCGTATCCCTCATAATAATGAAAACGGCCCTGCATCGCCACAACGCGTTTGCCGGCGAACGTCCCGAATATCAGTTTGCCTTTGTGACCCTCAACCGTAGAGGCTGGAAAATGGGGGACATCCTCGTACGGAATCACACAATTGGGAGTTAGCTGGTCGGCCAGATCGCCGAGTCCCGTCCCGAGGATAATAGCCACTTCGGGATTCTCCCAAGCTGCTGTTTTCCCCAGGAATGTTTTGGTCTCTAAGACTTTTTCGAATATATCGTCCATAATAACCAGTGACACCGAATAAAATTGCGCCGAAAAACAATCGAGCCCCGGCTTGCTATAAAAGGGGCCATGCCGCAGACTCGACCGGTAAAAGGATAACTCAGTGTTCCCCACAATCGAACAGGGGGGCGCGGTAGAAATTGAAAGAACTACCTTTTAAGGGATTTTATTTTCTCATTCAGAACTGGAACCACCTCGTTGAGGTCTCCCACGATTCCGTAAGAGGCTACACGGAATATGGGGGCTCTAGGGTCTTTGTTTACAGCGACAAGAAGGGGCGATCCCTTAATGCCTCCAAGGTGCTGAAACGCTCCACTGATTCCTAGAGCCAGGTAGACCTTGGGTTTGACTTCAACCCCGGATGTCCCAACCTGGTGGAATTTTGGAAGCAGGTTCTTGTCCACAATTGGTCGAGAACACGCCAGGACCCCACCCATAGTATCCGCTAGCGATTGGAACACATCGAGGTCCGGTTCATCGCCAATGCCACGACCAATGGAAACAATTATGTCAGCGGACGCGATATCCACGTCACCTTTCTCGGCTTCGACATATTTTATAAAGCGTTTTTTCAAAGATGTCGGGTCTATAGGGCAGGCGACATTTTCAATAGCCCCTTTGGCCGCGTCTGACGGAGTGAATGGAAATGACCCTGCCCTTATGGTTAGGACCACCCGTTCCGAATCCTTAAAAGAAACTAGAGAATTTATTTTGTAACTATACATCTGACGAGAAGCAAAAAGCTTTCCGTTTCTTACTTCCGCAGAAAAACAATCAGTCGCCAGAGCTGCGTCTAGAGCTACTGACAGGCCTGGAGCGAAATCCAGTATTGCGTTCGAAGCCCCCATGAGCAGGACATATGATCCGCTTGGTTTCAGGATTTCCTTTAGTGTTTTGATAATCGCTTCAGAGTTCATGGTTTCGAATATTGGGTTTTCCACAACCATCACTCTGGGCGCCTCTGTGGACAACGTTTCCGCCATGGCGGCGTTCGCGGACAAAAGGATACACGTAAGTTCGGCCCCAAGTTCAGATGAGAGTTTTCGGCCCGCTGCTATAGCCTCCCATGTGGTGTCTCTAATTACGCCTTTTCGGTGCTCTGCAAGAACATATATGTTTTCCATTATCCTATGGCCCCTTTTTCTTTCAGGATTTCGGCCAGACGAGCAGCGGCTTCTTCAGGTTTGCCCTTTATGATCTCAGCGCCTTCGCCTTCGGGCGGTAGAGAGACCTGCTCAATTTCAACACGGGCGCCTGACTGGCCTACTTTGCCCGCGTCAATTCCGATTTCATCAATCCCAACGTTGGGGATTTCTATTGAAGTCACCTTTCTGACAGCCCTTATCGAAACAAAACGGGGTTCATTCAAACCGGTAGCGACAGCTATCAGACATGGTAGGTCCATTTCCATGGATTCATAAAGGCCGCCTTCAAGTTCTCGGACAAATGAAGCCTTCTGGCCCTTGATTTCGATCCTTGAAACGAGAGTAGCGCTCGGAATGTCTAGCATTGCAGCCAACATTCCGCCTAATTGACCAGCGCCGTCATCCTCTGCAAGTGTTCCGGTCAAGATCAAGTCGTGGGGTCGTCCTTTAATAAATTGGGAGAGGACGGAAGCCGTTGCGTATCCATCTCCGCCTTCCATTTGGTCGGACCAAATCTGGAAAGCTTCATCAGCGCCTCGAGCCAGACACTCTCGAAGCATGTCCTCTGATTCCTCGGGCGCCAGGCTTACGACCGTAACCTTGCCGCCGACCTTCTCCTTGATCTGAGCGGCTTCTTCAATGGCAAAACGGTCCCAATCATTCATGTCAAAATCAAGATCATCCTTCTTGATGTCTTTGGCCGCCGCCGACACGGTAAGATCCGCCTCTGACGTGTCCGGTGTCCACTTCATGCAGACAATGATATTCATGTGTCCTCCCAAATATTCTTTGGATTCTGATGAACCAATCTATTGTAAATTGTCCTTTACGACGTGGATCGATCGATAAGCTCAACCAGGTCGATTACCTCAATCTTCCCTTCGTTTCCGGTTGTCTTTATCGCGTCCTCGATATTGATCAGGCAGAAAGGACACGCAGTGACAATGACTTGCGCTCCTATTTCCATAGCCATTTTAACGCGCCTTTCACCCATGCGTTCCTTTTCTTCCTCATTTTCATACCACAGCAAAAGACCTCCACCGCTGCAACAGAAGCTTCTGGAGAAAGAGCGGTCCATTTCCTGATACCGGATTCCGGGGATAGATTTCAGCGCGCGTCGAGGTTCCTCGTAAATTCCATTATGCCGTCCCAAATAACAGGGGTCGTGGTAGGTGACCATCCTGTCGCCGAGATATTCCCCATTCAACGACATGACGCCGTGGCTCAAAAGCCTGTAGATCAACTGGCTGGAATGGATAACTTTGAAAGGCTCAGGATAGTCGTTTTTTATAGCGTTGAAAGCATGAGGGTCAAAAGCCACTATTTCCTCGAAATTGCGAGCTTTAAAAGCTTCAATGTTGCGACCGGAAACCTGCTCGAACAACCCTTCTTCTCCGAGTCTTCTGACTTCATTGCCAGAATCGTTTTCTTCCTGACCTAAGATGGCGAAATCCAGTTTATTCCGTGCCATGATCCTGGCGAAGGATTTGGTAATCTCTTGAATGCGGGGATCGAAGGAACCGCAACTGTCGACAAAGAACAGGAGATCAGAGTGTTCACCCTCAGCAAGTGTGTGAACCTGAAATTCTTCGAGATCTTTTGTCCACGCCGCTCGCTTGGATTTCATTGCGCCGTAAGCGTTCCCCCTTTTTTTAATCTGTTGAAGAGGTTTTTGGAGCGACTGCGGTACTTCGCCTCGATCGGTCAAATACCGTCTCATGTCAACTATCTTATCAATATATTCGATAAGAATCGGGCATTCAGCCTCACATGCGCCGCAAGTGGTACATGCCCAAATTTCCTGCTCGGTAATGATATCTCCTACGAGCCTTTTTTCGTGGGCCGGGTCTTTAGAATTTTTGTCGAAGATCGGGAAATGCTCGTACGCATAGTCGCGGGCTTTGACGCTTATCATTTTTGGCGAAAGCGCTCTGCCAACTGTATTGGCCGGACAATTGTCCGAGCATCGACCGCAGTCGGCGCAGGAGTAGAAGTCGAGAATATGCTTCCACGTGAAACCGGTCAGGTCACTGACACCACACTGGTCCAATTCCATCCAGTCAACAGCGCCATACTTGACGGGCTTGATTGTCCCCTTGTTCAAATTTGAAAAGAAAACGTTAGGGATTGCTGTAATAACATGGAAGTGTTTGGATATCGGGAGGTAATTTAGTAGACCGAAGAAAAACAGGATGTGCGCCCAATAGCCCCCGACATGGAGGAAGTTGAGGGTGGCGGGGTCGTTGGAAGGCATGAAGACCGAGGCAAAGGCCGCCGCCGGAAACCAGTGGTATTCTCCGCAGACCCCTGATGCCCGATAGGCGCTACCATCGTGAATCATGTCTGTGATCATTAGCGCCGATACCAAACCGAGAATTACATAGGCTTCATATTCATGCCCGGCGGTCCCCGGATGATCGTATCGCTTCGGGTGAAAAACAGCCCGTCTCACGATTGCGATCAAACACACTATCAACACCACTATTACTGTGTAATCCTTTAACGACTCATAGGCGAAGCCGACTGAACCCGTAAGGAAAGGAATATGGAATGTCGGGGAGAAACCCCGCCCGATAAGGGTCAGCGAGCGCAGTGAGAGGATCATGAACCCGGCGAATAAAAGAATGTGAAGAATACCAGCCCCTAAATAACGAGGTTGCCTCCACTGACCGAATCCATACATCAAAGCGCGCAGCAGCCTGGTTGGTATGTCCGAAAATCTAGGGTCCGGCGCCGCCTTACGGAGCACATCCAAGCGACGGAACATTACGTAGCAGAAGAAAGCGACTGACAGGAAAAGAATGATGAATGCTATTGCGGGGGCAGGAGCGCCTAGAATGGGCGCATCCGCCGGTTTAAGGATGTTCATGGACAGCAACCTCTAGTTTTGGAACCGAGAGCAACTTTCTTGGCTCCTGGACAAACCTGCGAGCAGCCAGGAAGATTCTAATTGTAAGAAGGCGACAACAAGAAAGATAGCATTTGGCGCTAACTTATAAGCACAGCCAATATCTTGGCGGGTTTGTCCCCGTGGGCTTTCACCAGATGTATGTCGCCGGAATCATAATAAATCGCGTCTCCAGGGCCTAAGACGTCTTTTGTTTCACCTACTAAGACATCCATTTGGCCCTCAAGGACATAAATGAATTCCTGCCCATCATGAGCCGAAGGTTCATCAGCGTCAGATGGGTGAAGCGTGACGACGAACGGTTCCATGAGCCGGTCCTTTTTCCCCGGCGCCAGAGATTCATACTCATAGCCTCGATGCTCTTCCTTGGATTTGCCGAAACGCTTAAAACTCTTTCTGGCTCCAGCTCTTACGATTGTAAAAGCCTTGTCTCCCTCGGAAATAAAATCCGACATCTTTAGAGATAGCGTTTTGCTCAATTTGATAAGCTGACCAAGAGGCAGAATCGTCTTACCTTCTTCCATCTCTTCGAGTAAGCTGGCGGAAACTCCGATTTTTGAAGCGAGTTCCCGAAGCGAAAATCCCAGTGATTGTCTTGCCGCGCGCAGCTTAGGGCCGTGATCCGTGTCCCTTTCTTTTTGGGATTCGCGTTTTGCCGCCTCAACAGCTACGGGGTCGGTAAGTAAGTCAATACCCTTTTCGTCGCCGTATCCATCAACAGTGTCGCGGAAAGACTGATATGAAGTTTCTTTGAACTCTTCGTTCATGTCTGATCCTTTCAATTGGTATGGTTCCGAATAATTGGCCCCAATTCAGGCGCTCACATTGACCGGCCCGGAACGCCGATGTTTCGAGCAATTACTATGCGCTGAACCTCAGAGGTTCCTTCGCCGATGTCGAGAAGTTTCTGGTTCCGATAGTGCCTCTCCACCGCGTAATCCTTCATCAAACCATACCCACCATGCATCTGGACCGCATGATTGGCCGCCCTGTAATAGGTTTCCGAACATACTAGCTTGGCCATTGCGCCGTATTTGGGATTGAGTCGATCATTGTCTTTTAACCAGCATGCCTTATAGAGAAGTAACCTGGCCATTTCGACTTCAGTGGCCATGTCAGCGAGTTTAAAAGCGTTTGCCTGGAAAGATCCTATTGGGCGCCCAAACTGTTGCCGTTTCTTGGAATAGTCAAGCGCCAGTTCAAAGGCCCCCTGTGCTCCTCCTAGTCCCATTGCCCCTATTGACAGACGTCCACCATCTAGAGTTTTCAGCATCTGGTGAAAGCCTTCGCCTCGTCCACCAAGCAAGTTCTCGTTTGGAACACGACAATCCTGAAAAGTAAGTAGCCCTGTGTTGGATGATCGCCAACACATTTTCCCATGCATCTTCTCGGCGGTGAAGCCTTTTGTGCCGTTTTCCACAAGAATGCAACTGACCTCGGGTTTCCTGGGGTCGGAACTGTCTGTTACACACTGCACAACGCACACAGCGCTGATGTCGGTAGATGAATTGGTAATGAAAATCTTGCTGCCATTTATCACCCATTCATTGCCGTCAAGGACAGCGGTAGTCTTAGACGCTCCAGCGTCCGAACCGGCGTCAGGCTCCGTAAGTCCAAAAGAAGCGAGAATTTTTCCTGAGCAAAGGTCCGGTAACCACTTTTTCTTCTGCTTTTCAGTCCCAAAATAATATATTGGGGCTATACCCAAAGAATTCCCCGCTGCGATTGTGGCGGCCTGTGAACCGTCGATCCTGGCTATTTCCTCGACCATTATAATGTAGTTAAGATATCCAACATCACTGCCTCCGTACTCTTCAGAAACGAAAGGCCCAAAGAAGTCAAGTTCGCCCATTTTTCGCGTCAAGTCATAGGAAAATTCCTCTTTGTCATCGAGTTCCTGAGCGATTGGCGCAATCTCTTTCTCCGCAAACTCTCTAACGACTTTTCTGGTTAGCTCCGCGTCCTTGGGAAGATCAAAATTTAACGACATTCTAAAGCCCCCTTTAGGGATTCATTAAAGATGAAAAACAGCGCTCTCTAAAAAAAACAAAAAACGCTATCAGCACCGATCGAGTCGGTTGTAATTCAAAAATACAAGGCGGTAGATGACGTCTAGCGAACGGGCAGGGAATCGCATTCAACACGTTTTCCCACCTGATCAGGTGTTTGGCGTTTTGTCGGGTCTCGCCGATGTGGAGAGAAGAATAGCTAATAGTTGATCAATAGCAGATGGTAAAGAGCGTTGTCAAGACGAATGGCGCGTGCTCTTTTTGAAGATGGCCTAAAATCGAGATGCAGAGGCGCGTTGTTAATAGCCCAAAAACATCACAATTGGCAATCGCATGAATGTGGGAATTGATTAAGAGACGTTTCAGTGTGGAATTGAGATAAAATGAATAAATTATCTAAAAATTGTATATTGTATTTAGAACAACATACCATATTCATTATATTTTAATTGACATGATTCTGTTTTATCAATAGAATTATTCTAATTGGTATAATTACATTGTAGTTTGTCAAGTTTATCGTTGGCGCCGAAAGGAGATACCGGGAATGAAGCCATTAGGATTGATTTCAATATTTCTGATACTGGCCTCGGTGTCCCTTCAATCTTGTGGAGGAAAGACTGATCAGTATTCGGGTCCTGAGAAACCTGGCGCTTCAGTTCAGACACCCAACGTTGAGACTGAATTGAAACGGGCCAAAGAAAAGCTTTCTTCATTAGAAACCGATAATCAGGACTTAAAAGCTTCCAACAAAATACTTTCTGAGAAATTGAAGGAACTCCAAGACGCCGCAGAAAATGAAACTAACAACACACCAACCGGAACATCTTCAGGTGGGCTGTCAGACCAGACTAGAATCGCCCTCATGGGAGCCAAGGCCGTCTCCGAGTTCAAGGCGCAACAGGCGCAGAGACGCTTAGAATCTCTTACTGCGGACCTGGCCAAAAAGGATGATGAGCTGAAAGGCGCCTTGGAGCAAGTTGAAGCCTCTTCGCGTGAGAACGAGGACCTTAAAAACAAGTTGGAAACTCTAAACACGGAAGGCGCCCAGAAGGAGTCGGAACTTGAGGAAACTGTAAAGAAACTCGAGTCCACAATTGCGGTGCGTACTTCTGTGATAACTCAAAGGGAAGCGGAGTTAAAAGAAAAGGACGATCTCCTAAATACATTAAAGAAGGCCTGGTCCGACGCTACGCAACTAAAAAGCGCAGCAGAAGCTGATCTAAGCAAACTCAAAACGAGTTTTACGGATTGTCAAAATCAGACTACTCAACTCAAAACAACGGAGGACCAACAGAAGAAGGAAAACGAGAGACTCGTGGGAGAACTCGAGAATCTGAAAAAAGATTATTCTTCATGCATGACTCAGTCACAGCAAATAAAAGCTCAGTCCGACGCTTATCTCAAGCAGATCCAGGATTTCAAATCCACCGGTAATCAGCAACCTGACCAGGCCGAGTCAAGAGAGAACAAGAAGCCCCCTTCGGTCATTGAAAAGCTCCTGGATGGTGTAGTGACGGATAACTAATCAGGAGAAAAATGAGGTTGGTCGACTGTTTTTAATAGTATCCGATATCTTCCATGAATTTCAGGGATTTTAGGTCCTGTCCCCTTACATATCGAACGAAGGCTGACAGACTCCGCCTAATTTCTGTACGGGCGCTTCGACTAAGCTTAATTCTACCGGCCAGCCGAGAATCGGAATTCAGGGCGTGACAGAGAGCCACGACGGTTGCGGGGCTAACCGGCACATTAATGGGGGATGGCTCGTTCAAACACGTTTTGTGACACAAGCCTCCAGCCCATGGGGAGAATATGGTGTCATTGCTAGCTGAAAAACCTTTCCCGCACAGCGGGCAATTGTCGAACGCGGGCTGATAACCCAATAACGCGAGGAGACGAATTTCCTGAACCAGGAACTCAATAGAACCTGGAGCTGACTTATCCAGGCTCTCAAGAATCTTTTCGAGGAGATCGAAGACATTAGAATCCGCCTGGCCTTCAGGTAGGAGCCCCGATGAGAGTTCCAGAAAATAAGACGCCCTGGCCAGTAATTCCATGTTTTCCCTTATCCGGAGGAACCCTTTTACCATGTGAGCTTCATCAATCCAGACCATAGCATCCTTGCGCCTGGATCTAATGACGATATCTACCAAACAGAACGGTTCAAGATGCCCCCCGAATCTGACTCGACTTTTTCTCGAGTTCTTGGCCACACCTGTAAGCCATCCTTTGTCACGAGAAAGGAATATGACGATTTCGTCCGCTTCACCTCGATCCATTTTCTTCATTATTATTGATCTTGTTGTCATTGCGCCAAACAGGATAAGCCGAACCACAAACGGTAAATGGATTCTTTGTATAAGGCTGCCACTGAGCTAAATTATTCCTTCCGCTTCGATTTGCTTTACAAGCCGCAAAGTGACGCGTCTGCGCTCTTCCATGGACACTCTATCAAGGATTTTCAAAATTTCTTCGAGACTTTTGAGGTTCCTAGATTTTCTAGAGAGCAAATAACTTATTACATCATGAGTCATGCGTATTCCACGTTTTGTGGCCATCCTGTCAAGAATCAAAATCCTGGCCGCGTCATCCGGTGGTAACAGTTCCACTGACAGACCCGATATCATTCTGGATCTGAGGTGCGGATCATCTGAGAAGATTCTGTCAGGACCCACTGATGAGGAACAGACAAGATGCGCTCCTGTTGTGAGAAGCTTGTTCCAAAGATTCCAGAGGTGTTTCGAATCAATGCCCGACACTTTGTCAACATCATCAATCAGTACAGCTCCATATTGACCTAATTGCTCGTGATTCATACCCACTACTGATTCAAGTGTCGGACTACCATGCCCGTTGTTTGTGACTGGTACAAAAATGCATTTGGATCGGTGTTTCACGTTTTCGGACGTCAGAAATCCTTGCAAGGCTTTCAAGATGAGAGTTTTTCCTGAACCCAAAGGTCCATGCAAAAACGCTGGGACCGCTTCATTTAGCTCCGAAAGAAAAGTCGCCAGGAGCATTTGAATCGGATTGGCTATACCTGAATGACTGACTATATCCGAGAATGAGCAGTCATCCGGAGCGTAAAGTGGGAGGGCTATCTGCTTCATGTCCTGATTGTACTGGCGTCCTTAATAATGATCAACAAGGATTTTTAGCAAAAAAGCTTGACAGTTCGGACTGCCTCCATTAATCTTCTACAAGCTGCTATACGGCTGCTAATCTTCAGCCGCGCGAAACCATCCGAGGAATTCCAAAGCAAGGTTGGGGCACTACGTAAATCCATCGATTTCGTTTCCTGTTTAACCTGTCCTAGAATTGCTTCAAAAATTATAGATCCCAGTAATCATAATATATTAAATCCAGTTTGGAAAAATCGATCAGGAGAAGGCATGGACGTTCAAGAATTGAAAGAAAAAAAGGTGAGTCAACTTCTGTCTATCGCTAATTCCCTCGAGATCGAGGGCGCTAGTAGTATGCGGAAGCAAGAGTTGATCTTTGCGATCCTACAGGCTCATCAACAACAGGAAAAGGAACAGCCGATCCGGGGCGAAGGAGTTCTGGAGACTCTACCCGACGGATTTGGGTTCCTCAGAGCGCCTGACTACAATTACCTGCCGGGCCCGGATGACATTTATGTCTCACCGAGTCAAATAAGACGTTTTAATCTTAGAACCGGTGATACCGTCGCAGGGTACATCCGTCCACCAAAGGACACAGAGCGCTATTTCGCTTTGCTAAAAGTCGAACAGATAAATGGCGAAGACCCTGAAAAAGTGCGAGACAAGATCCTGTTCGACAACCTGACACCCCTGTACCCTGACGAGAAGTTGAAGCTTGAGATTGGACCGACTCAATATTCTATGCGGATAATGGACTTGGTAGCGCCCATTGGTAAAGGCCAACGCGCTCTTATCGTTTCTCCACCAAAGGCCGGTAAAACTGTTCTGCTTCAGCAGATCGCCAACAGCCTCACTGTGAATCATCCTGATGTTTACCTGATCGTGCTTTTGATAGATGAACGTCCCGAAGAAGTTACGGACATGCAGCGTTCAGTCAGAGGGGAAGTGATCTCATCAACTTTTGATGAACCGGCGCAACGTCACGTCCAAGTCGCGGACATGGTAATCGAAAAGGCTAAACGATTGGTGGAGCACAAAAAGGACGTTGTCATACTGCTGGATAGTATCACCCGTTTAGCCCGCGCTCACAACACGGTTGTGCCGCCCAGCGGGAAAATCCTCTCCGGAGGTGTTGATTCAAATGCGCTTCACAGGCCCAAGAGGTTCTTCGGGGCTGCTAGAAACATCGAAGAAGGCGGAAGTTTGACGATAATCGCTACAGCGCTTATCGATACCGGAAGCAAGATGGATGAAGTCATATATGAAGAATTCAAAGGAACTGGAAATATGGAAAGCCATCTTGACCGACGTCTCTTGGAACGACGCATATTCCCGTGTATCGACATCAATCGTTCCGGTACCCGAAAGGAAGAGTTACTGCTTAATCCTCAAGATTTACAGAGAATATGGCTGCTTCGAAAGCTTCTGGCCGATATGAACTCAGTGGATGCTATGGAATTTCTTTTGGACAAAATTATGCAGACAGATTCAAACAGAGAGTTTCTGCAAGTCATGAACAAGTAGTTTGAGGCGGCGGCATGGTATTTTGTTTTTAAGAAAGAGCGAGTCAGATCTATCGGCTTATGGTTCACATGATCAAACGGAATGCTGTTGTGATGCCTGCGCTTGTGTCTGTTAAAATTATGATTTATCTTTTAATCGCAGGATCATAGTGATATATTATTTTGTTCAAGACCTAATTCCTGGAGGATAAATATGAAAAAGGGGATCCATCCCGAATATAAAGAATCTGTTTTCCGCTGCGCCTGTGGAGCTGAAGTCGCGACACGGTCATTGCAGGAGGAGTATCGTCTGGAGATTTGTTCTTCATGTCATCCTTTTTTCACTGGAAAACAGAAGCTGATAGATAGCGCTGGACGCGTTGAAAGATTTTTAAAGAAGTATGGGGACCAGGCCATCGCTACTGGTAAGAAGCCCGCCAAAACAAAAAAGAAAGCCGAGCCGGCTATAAAGGCGGCTCCAAAAGCGAGGAAGGATTCCCCAAAGGCGACTTCTCAGGATAAATAGTTGTTGAATGCATACTCGGCGCTGTTGGTGTAAATAGGTTGCTTTGCATGGGAGCCAATAGTCGCTTCCAATGAGCGGGGGCTCATGATCTTAAATAATAATTCAAGCTCCAGTGTCGGCCTTGTAAAGGTCGGGGGACAGGCGGTAATCGAGGGCATAATGATGCGCGCCCCTAAAACTTTTACCGTGGTCGTCCGGAGACCTGATGGCCAGTTATCAGTTAGGGAGGATCGATGGTACTCTCCGATGGAAAAGTGGCCATTGCTTAAAAAGCCATTTTTACGCGGTTGCGTAGTGCTTTACGAAGCCCTCTTCAATGGTATCCAGGCATTGACCTATTCAGCCCAGGAAGCTCTGGGAGAAGAAGAGGAAAAGCTGAGTCCACTGGCGCTAGCCGGTACCATTGGCTTTGCGCTCGGCGGGGCGATCTTGCTGTTCGTCGTGGTTCCACACTTGGCGACTCTAGGGATAGGGGCCCTTACCGGGGCTGATCTTGGGGTGCGTAATGTTTGGTTCCATGTAATCGACGGTATAATCAAGGTAAGTATTTTTGTGGGATATATCGGATTAATTTCGATGCTGAAGGAAATTAGACGAGTTTTCCAGTACCACGGAGCTGAGCACAAATCGATTCACGCTTACGAAAGAGGGGATGAACTCACCGTAGAGAACGCGAAGAAATACTCGACATTGCATGCCCGCTGCGGGACGGCTTTTATATTGCTGGTCCTCATGCTCAGTATTTTATTGTTCACTATTGTGTTCCCATTCGTGCCGAAAGACCTTTTTGGCAATAGGATTGTTACCAACATTTTTTTTATCTTGGTCAAAATTGCCTTATTGCCGCCAATCGCTGGAATTTCTTACGAACTGATAAGACTTGCGGATAAGAGTCAAAACGCGGTTCTCTTGTTCATATTGTCGCCTGGCCTATGGTTACAGAAACTTACTACTCGTGAACCTTCGGATGATCAGCTTGAAGTTGCCATAGTGGCGCTGAAAAGAACTTTGCAAAAAGAGGAAGAGTGGGCTGAAATAAAAAACGCCCTTTAAGAAAAATTCATGCAAGTTTTGGCCAAACTGGAAGAATTGAATCGCAGGTATGAGGAACTCGACTACGAGCTTGCTCGACCTGAAATTGTGTCAGACCTGGCATCACTCAAGAAGTTTTCCAAAGAACAGTCTCAGTTGAGTGATATAATATCGGCTTACAAGAAGCTCAGTGGCGTTATCCATGAAATAACGGAACTCGAGAAAATAATATCTGACGGCGAAGACCCTGAACTGGTTGGAATGGCTCGTGAAGATCTCCTCGGCCTAACGGAGCGTCAGGCCCAACTCGATAGTGAAATCAAATTACTTTTGGTCCCGAAGGACCCCAATGATGAAAAGAACATTTTCCTGGAGATTAGGGCTGGGACGGGCGGCGAAGAGGCTGCTTTGTTCGCGGCTGATTTGTTTCGCGCTTATTGCCGTTACGCTGAATCAAGAAAATGGAAAGTCGAGATGATGTCGGTCTCTAACAGCGGATCAGGGGGGATCAAGGAAGTTATTGCTCTGGTTCATGGTCAAGGGGCCTTTTCGAGACTAAAGTACGAAAGAGGTGTCCACAGGGTCCAGCGTGTGCCGCTAACTGAATCCCAGGGACGCATCCATACTTCCGCCGTAACAGTCGCTGTATTGCCTGAAGCTGATGACGTCGAAGTAAACATCGATCCAAAAGATCTTAAGATTGACGTTTATCGTTCATCGGGTCCTGGGGGACAGAGCGTAAACACCACAGACTCAGCGGTTAGAGTCACCCATTTACAGACTAACATAGTTGTTACTTGTCAGGACGAGAAGTCTCAGCACAAAAATAAGGCCAAAGCGATAAAAATTCTTCAAGCCAGGCTTCTTGACAAGATGGAAGAGGAACGTGACTCCGAAATAAGCAAGGAACGAAAAAGCCAGGTAGGTTCAGGCGACCGTTCTGAAAGAATCAGGACTTACAATTTTCCTCAGAATCGCGTTTCCGACCATAGAGTCGGCTTGACCCTCTACCGTCTCGAAGAGATCATGGAAGGAAAGTTAGATGACCTTATTGATCCTCTGATTATTCATTTCCAAACTCAAGCAATGAAAGACACTTTCACCAACTAATCCGCACAGACATTGACTTTACAATCAAATTCACGCATTTTTACCGTAATAAATTCTTGACACGAGCATGGCGATTCATTAGTGTAAAATGCTATATAAATTGCTCATATGGAAAGCTAACTGCCTACCGGGAGCTTTTATCACAACCTCGTAATCAAGAAAAATAGCATGGATAACGCTCTTCCGGAATCCATCCGAAAGTCGGCGCAAAGTTAGATTTTTAACTATGCGTCGAACGTGGATATTGGGTTCTGGCAAAGTGTAAAGCAAGAGGAAATATGGCTGGAACAACATTCGCTAAAGGCGGGATTCATCCCGAGGAACACAAGGAGTTAACAGAACACTTGGCAATTGAAGAAATGCCGCCTCCCAGTCAGGTGGTTTTGCCATTGTCAATGCACTTTGGGGCTATCGCTCAACCGATTGTCAAAAAGAAACAGGAAGTCCAAGAAGGCGAGGTAATCGCCGTAGTCGAGAAGGCCCTTGGCGCTTCGATTCACAGCAGCGTAACTGGAGTTGTAAAAGCTATCGAGCCGAGGCCTCATCCGACCATGGTGAGGTGTGGCGCGATAATTATAGATCGTGATCCGTCGGCGCCGCCACGTCAATATTCGACTGAGGACTGGAAGAAGTTAAGCCGTGAGCAGCTACTCGCGAGAATAAAGGACGCTGGGATTGTCGGCATGGGAGGAGCGGGCTTCCCAACCCATGTCAAACTGTCACCGCCACCAAACGCCAAAGTGGACACGCTTGTGCTAAATGGAGCTGAATGTGAGCCGTATTTAACCACGGACCACAGGTTGATGCTTGAATATCCGGAGAAGGTTATTGAAGGAGCAAGAATTATTCTCAAGGTCCTGGGCATCAAACAGTGTGTGATCGGCATCGAGTTGAACAAGGCTGATGCGATAAATGTCATGAACAAGGCTGCCGCTCAATCTTCTGAAAAGGATGACACAGTTGTACGAATTCAAGGGATGCAAGTAAAATATCCCCAGGGTTCTGAAAAGCAACTGATCTATTCATTAACCAAAAGATCAGTTCCTGGCGGTGGGTTGCCCTTCGATGTTGGTGTGATTGTTCAGAACATATCGACAACCCTGGCAATATTTGAAGCATGTCTTATGCAAAAGCCTCTCTATGAAAAGGTGGCTACATTTTCTGGGAGAGCTTTGGACAGGCAGGCGAACTTGAAGGTGAAGGTCGGGACGCTTCTTTCAGATGTTGTCGAATATCTCGGTGGAACGAAGGACTTAGTAAAGATAGTTTCTGGCGGCCCTATGATGGGGTTTGCAATTTCTTCGATTGACGTTCCGGTTACCAAGACCACGTCAGGTGTTCTTTTTCTGAACAGTTCCGAGACAGACCTTGGAGAATTTGGTCCATGCATTCATTGTGGTTGGTGCATGGAAGCCTGTCCAATGGGGCTGAGCCCCAAGGAAGTCGGTCTCTATGTCGAGGCCGGCAGAGGCCACTTGACTGAAAAATTCGGTATTTTTGATTGTTTTGAGTGTGGTTGCTGTGCTTACGTCTGTCCCGCCAAACGGCCTCTCGTGCAGTTTGCAAGACTAGCGAAAATAGCGATCAAAAAACGAGGGTGAATTTTGGGACCAATGGTCCGGAACACTTAGCTCATTTCCTTTTCTGTTGTGAAACCTGAAGGAGTGCAGTGTTTCGGAGATAGGGTTTATTAATTATTATACAATTGGTCAACATATTGACTCAAACCCATAACTTACAAGGGAGGATGGGAAAATCGAAACACTAGATTCTAGAAACATGATTCCTAAACCTGACTGGGCTGTTTCGGTATCCCCGCACATAAGGCAAGGTACCACTACGTCCCAGATCATGTGGACCGTGTCAGCAACATTAATGCCTGTGCTGATTCTGTCCATTTATAATTTCGGGTTCAGGAGCCTGATCATAACACTCATAAGTGTTCTTTCGTGTATGTTTGTAGAAGCCATATCGCAAAAAGCTTTGGGTCGCGCAGTGTCCGTCAAAGATGGAAGCGCAGTGCTTACCGGGATTTTGCTAGCGTTTGTTATACCGCCCGGTGTTCCTTACTATCTTCCATTGATAGGAGCGGTGGCCGCCATTTTCATAGCCAAAGAACTTATGGGTGGTCTGGGATACAACGTATGGAACCCTGCTCTCGTTGGAAGGGCCTTTCTACAGGCGTCCTTTCCGGTAGCTATTACCACTGCGTGGATAGCCCCTCAACAGTTGGCCAAGGGCGCATGGGACGTTTTTCTCAGCCCTGGAAGTGTCGACGCTATATCAACTGCGACCCCGCTGTCTGTTGTTAAGCAGTACGGAATAACCGCTCTAACACAGCAATTTGGGGGTTTAGACTCCATTTATTGGAATTTTTTCCTCGGGTTCAAACCGGGATGTATAGGCGAAACATCCGCTTTGCTGATTTTGCTTGGCGGTCTGTACTTAATGGCCCGAAAGATAATCACTTGGCATATTCCAATGTCCACATTGGCCTCCGCGGCCCTCGTGGCCTGGATTTTCGGTGGTCAGACCTGGTTTAGCGGTAATCCATTAGTCCACGTGCTTTCCGGCGGACTGATGCTCGGGGCCTTTTATATGGCCACTGATTACGTGACATCACCTACATTAAAATCCGCACAACTTATATTTGGAGTCGGCGTAGGAGCTTTGACAGTCCTGATCAGGCTTAAGGGTGGGTATCCCGAAGGCGTTTGTTACGCTATACTGCTCATGAACTGTTTGACACCCGCAATGGACGAATGGTTCCAACCCAGTCGGTTCGCTCCACCCAAAGCCGCTCCGGTTGCGGCTGCAAAATAGTACCTATTCCTGAAAGAGGTTTCAATGAAAGAAATCTTCAAAATTACATTGAGTTTAACGGTGGTTTGCATAGTAGCTTCCTTGATACTCGGTTTTGTATATGCGAAGACAGAGCATGCGCGAAAACTAAATGATGAGCGGATAGAGCAGCAAACGATCCAAAGTTTGCTTGGCTATGGCGTTGGCGCCAAGATCCCAAGCGACCTTAAAGTATACCCTGTTTATAGATACGTCATCACAACTGAAAAAGGGGAAACTGTCCTGGGCTATGTTTTACCAATTAAAGACAACAAGGTAGCGCTTGCGGAAATGGACCTTTCCGGTAATCCCATAAAAGTTATCCCCATCCCTGTCGAACTATCCGCTCTTGCCGATAAGGCCACTAGAGACGACGCTGTAAACGCTGCTCTGCCCAAAGGTTCAAAATCCATATACGCACAGACTATCTTTGTTGCCGACCAGGGAGGCAAACGACTCGGCTATGTCGTCCCCGGAGTGACCCAGGGATTCAAGTCATTCATAAAACTAATGGTCTCCTTGAACCCGGATTTCACAGTTACCGGTGTGGCCGTAACATCGGCGGAAGAGGACCCAGGTCTTGGGGCCGAGATTCAAAAGAGCTTCTTCAGAAATCAGTTTGTTGGAAAGACAATCGAATTACTCAAGAAACTCACCGTGGTAAAGGAGCCTCTGCCACCAAATTTCGCCGCCGCTCTCGATCCCGCCAAAGCTAAAGCGAAAGGATTGACACCTGAGCAGGTAAAGGAAATCAAAGAGAAACATTTGAAAGATAATATTTATGCCTTGACCGGCGCTACTATTTCAAGCAGAGCGATGACAAACGGAGTTGTGAGCACGGTCAAGAAGTTCGTCTACCGTCTCGACAAATTGAACGAGGCTATCAAAAAAGAACAATTAAGCGTGGCGTTTTAGCGGAGGCAAAAAGTGAGCAGCAACCTCAAACTTATTTGGAATGGACTGATACCTGAAAACCCCATCTTCCGCCTTGCGCTAAGTATGTGCCCGGCGGTCGCGGTTACGACCTCAGTTGAAAATGGATTGATGCTCGGGCTGGCCGTCGTATTTGTTCAGGTTTTTTCCAGTTGCACGGTATCAATATTCAAGTCTTTCATCCACCCCAGGATAAGAATCCCGGCCTATGTCATAGTCATAGCGCTATGGGTTACAGTTATCGACATGATTCTGCCGGTTATTTCCCCGGATGTTTACAAGAAGGTGGAACTCTTCGTTAAATTGATAGTCGTTTTCGCTATCATCATTTCAAGATTGGAACTGTTCGCCTCAAAGGAACCCCTGATTCCTTCTTTCTTTGATGGGCTGGGAATGGGTTTCGGCTTTCTGTTCGGTTTGTGCCTGATCGGCGCTATACGGGAATTCTTTGGAACCGGCCAACTGTTCGGTTATGACATCTTGGGATTCAATCCATTACTCATCATGGTATTACCAGCCGGTGGATTTTTCGTTATCGGATTCATAATGGCTATATTCAACTGGTTCGAATACAAGATTACGGGAAAAATCCCCACATCGGGAGGGGCCCACTGACATGAACGTAAAACAGTTCTCAAACGTGGCGTTGCTAATAGTTTTACCAATATTCCTGTTTCTGATGATCTTTCCGACCCTAGTCCACGCTGCTACAGGTTCTGGTTCATTTAAGAAAGACACGGAAATCCAGATTTCCTTTGGAGCGCCTGTGGACGAAACATGGGCGAATGACCCTGCAAACTACAGAGTATTTCAGAAGACGGACCCGGATATTGAGATACCGGTAACCTCAATTACCCTAAGCCCCAGGAAAACAAGCGCAGTCCTGACATTTGGGGAAGCGCTTAACCTATCGAGTGAGTACGAGGTTCAAGCCAAGAATGTCACATCCGACGGAAAAGTTTTGGGAAATGTGGAGTTTTTGGTAAAGAAAAGCGAAGGTCAAATCCTTTTCACAATATTTCTCGGGGCTATGTTGATAAACAACTTTGTTTTTACGAAATACCTCGGGCTATGTATCTTCTTTGGCGTCTCCCAGAAAAAGGAAACGGCCATAGGAATGGGGATAACCTTTACCATAGTCATGGTTCTCAGCGCTGTGATGTGCTGGGCCTTGCTCACTTTTGTTTTGCAGCCACTCCACTTAGGATTCTTGCAAATCATCGTGTTTATCGGCACTGTGGCTATTTTTGTGCAGGCTGTCGATACAATATTGAGAAAAGTCAATCCGTATCTATTCAAGAAACTAGGTGTTTTCTTGGTCCTTATTGTCACGAACTGCATAATTCTGGCGGTTCCGTTGATAAACGCGGACAGTGGTAACGGGCCCTTTGAGAGCCTTACGTTGGGACTTGGCGCCGGACTCGGTTTTGCTCTAGCCCTATTCCTGATGTCATGTGTCCGAGAAAAACTGGAACTTTGTAGAGTGCCGGCGATGTTTAAGGGTTTACCCATAGCGTTCGTCGTGGCGGGGGTCTTTGCGCTTTCATTTTTAGGATTTTCAGGGTTTTCAATTTTCTGAGGACCATGAACAGAAAATGGCGATCTCAAGAAATGGGACTTTAGAGGTGATCTGATATGGAAGATGTTTGGCATATAGCCACTATGGGAATAATATTTTTTGCGGTGTTCGGCGCCTTATGCGGATTAATTCTAGCTTTGGCGGCCAAGAAGTTCGCTGTAAAAGTCAACCCAAAAATCGAAGCAGTCCGTGCCTGCCTACCAGGGGCAAATTGTGGAGCGTGTGGGTTTGCCGGCTGTGAATCCTATGCGGAAGCTGTTGTAACAGACCCCAGTTGTCCAACAAACAAATGCGCTCCAGGCAAACAAACCGTTGCCGAAAAGGTGGCGGCGATTACTGGAAAGGCCGCCGGGGCTGCGAGCCCAATAATCTCGGTCCTTCGTTGCTCCAGAAATGAGGGCGAGGTAAAGAAGAAATATTCCTATGTTGGTTTCGACACATGTCAGGGAGCGGCGATAGCCTTCGGTGGACCATATGAGTGTAATTTTGCTTGCATCGGCTATGGTGACTGTGAGGCTGCTTGCCCGTTTCATGCCATACACATGAAAGACAATATGCCGGCCATAGACCCTGAATTGTGCACCGGTTGTGGCGTTTGTATAAAAACCTGTCCAAAACAGGTGCTCGAACTCATGCCAAAGGACGCTCTGTGCTACGTTCCTTGCAACAGCAGAGACTCGGGGAAAGCGGTCACCAACGTTTGCAAAGCCGGATGTATCCACTGCGGCGCGTGTACCCGTAAGGCTAAAGATATAGTTACAATGGTCAATGACCGTATCGAAATCGACCACGAAAAATGCGATGAAGATTGCACAAAGGCAGGAGTTTGGGCATGTAGCAAACAATTCATTTTCAGATACACTGACATGGAGCGTCAGGTCAGAGCCGTAGAACAGATAAAGTCTGAACAAGCGGCCAAGAAGGCCGCGGCGGCCAAATCACAACAGCAGTCCGAAGCAAAAACTTCCGACAATGCTTGAAAACAGCTATTTTTGAGGAATTAGGATTTAACGTTTACAGAGTCCTGTCACACTTATCCTGGGTGATGTTTCGCATCTAGCCGAATTGCAAGACGCTGAATTTCACTCAGACATGGAAGGGAGGCGCTCGTTATGAAAGACAAAAATTACGTTTGGAACCCACTTCGTTTGTTGAGCCCAATGCTCAACTCCGAAATCGGAAAACTTGACGAAGCCGTTGACATTCCGGTAGACGCTTCAAAGTCCCCAGATGAAATACTGGTTATCATGTTTGGTAAACTCATAGAATTGACTAAAATGATATCCGTCGGCTTTAAGAGTGAAAGTGATTCAAAAGCTGATTTATGTGAAAGACTGATTGTGGAAATTGAGCAATTGGAATTAGTTTCGACATCTGAGCTTGTCAAGGGTTCCGAGACCTTTGGGCAAAACCTTTTCAGGACAGTAGTTAGACTTCCAAGCCGTGTAGAACGAATCGCCGTGATGTTCGAACACATATTGAAATGCCTGAAGATCAAGATACGGGAAGGAATTCTTTTCAGCGATAAAGCCCTGGCCGAACTTGACGAACTGTTCACGGTTACGGCTGAACTATTAAAGAACCTTCGTGATTCGCTCTTGACCTGTAACAGCGTTATTCTTGATCATATCAAGGCGCAAAGCGCAAAAGTATCCGAACTTGCTGAAGAAGCAAGATTCAACCACTGGGAACGCTTGGAAAAGGGCTTTTGTTCGCCCAACGCCTCCACAATCTACCTGAAGATCCTTGATTCTTTTAAACAGGTAGCTGAATATTCTATGAAGATAACAAATTCAATATGTTCATTAGAGGACGTATCCAGCTAGTTAGTTATTGGGGGAATTTCCTGGGTTTTCCGAACCCCGTGGGAGAATGACTCACGGGGTTTCCATTTGGATGGGGAATCGGAGGAAGTTCCCGCAAATTCGGGGCTTCCTCCGCTGATCCAATTAGCTTTCTTTCGCCAATGCTAGAAAGTAAAAAACACTTTCTGCAAGACCTTTGGGGTATAACCTACAACATCCAGATAAAGAGTTATGCCTCCATTAAAGAACGGCCAGCCAGCGCCAAGGATCATTGCCGTATCTATGTCTTTTGGGTCCGCAACGACCTTTTCCTTTAAGATTTGATCAACTTCATGGGTAAGACTCGTTAAAATTCTATCAACTATCTCTTCCTTAACGAACTCTTTATCCCCCCGGTTTTTGAAAATCTCAGCAACCTTTGGATTAAGGGACTTTCCGGGGCCCATTCCATTATAGATTGCGGTGACCTTTGCTTCGACCATCTTCCTCAGGTTTTCATTGATGGGGAAACGATCCGGCCACGCTTTGTTACATGTCTCCAATACGTGGAACGCTACGGCGGTCCCGACAAAAGCCAGCAAGTCAAAAGGCGCCATTGGTAATCCCAGCGATAACACAGCGTCATCCACCTGCATGAAATCTGCGCCTTCGTCTACCATTTGAAAACAATCGCCAAGGAGTTTCGTCAACACCCTGTTAACCAGGAAAGCAGGAGAATCTTTGACAAGAATCGCCGTTTTCTTGAGTTTCTTTGCACACTCAAACGCAGTGACCAGTGTTTGGTCATCAGTCTTTTCACCCTTTATCATTTCCAATAATGGCAATACAGCGACAGGGTTAAAGAAATGGAACCCGACAACGCGTTCTGGATATTTGAGGTTGGACGCCATTTCGGTTATGGACAGGCTGGATGTGTTAGTCGCCAGGACGCACGTCGGCGAGACAATTTCTTCCGCTTGGGCGAAGACCTGCTGTTTTATTTCGATCTGCTCAAAAACGGCCTCAATCACAAAATCACAGTCAGAAAAATCTTTCCAATCAAGTGTTCCGATCAGGATGTGAAAGAGGTGATCAGCCTTGGCCTGAGTCATTCGTCCTTTACTCACCAGAGCGCTCAGTTCACCTTTAACGTATCCCAAGCCTTTATCCAGAAATTCCTGTTTTATGTCTTTCATCACAACAGGAACGCCATATCTTCTCAAGAAAAGCATGGCTAACTGAGACGCCATGAGACCGGCTCCAATAATGCCGATCTTGTTTATTGGACGGGCCTTGATATCCTTGGGCCTACCAACCGGCTTCTTCGCGCGTCTCTGAATCAAGTCAAAGCTGTAAACGCCAGCCTTGCATTGGCGGCTTTTGATGAGATCTCCAAGCGCCCTATCTTCCCCAGCGAAACATTCATCAATTGAATGACTCATGTCGCAAGCAAATTCGACTAGTTCCAGCGCACGGTAGGGGGCCGGGGCCGCGCCGTGAACTCTCATGTCAAGGAAGTTTCGAGCAGCGTCCAAACTTGTTTTAAGCTTGGACATATCGGGAGTTTTCCGTTCAATCTTGACTTTTCCTTCAATTATGTCTTCGAGTAACGCCAGAGATTCATCAAAAAATTCAACGGATTCATAGAGCCTGTCTGCGAGGCCAAGCTGGAAGGCCTTGGTCCCATCCAACATTCGGTTTTGATTCATGGGGTTGTAGATGATGACTTCAAGGGCCTTTTCCGGGCCGATCAGCCTTGGGGTAAGGGTAGATCCACCCCAACCCGGGATGAGCCCTAGAAAACATTCAGGGAATGCGATGGCGGGAACACCTTTCGAGATAGTCCGATAATCACAATACAACGATATTTCCAAGCCGCCGCCCAAGGCAGCGCCGTTTACTGCCGCCAATGTCGGGATCTTGAGGTCCAAGATTCTCTTCATTGCCGCATGACCTGCGGCCCCAATGCTCCGCCCCTGTTCGAACGTGTTGATGAAGGGGACCTGCATCAAATCAGCGCCGGCGGCATAAATGTAGTGTTTACCGCAAAGCATCATTCCCTTGATGTCTTTGTCGGATTCGATCTTGTTTACAGCTCTGTGCAAAGAGGTTAACGCGTGTTCGTCAAACGTGTTGGGCTTCTTGTAATCTTCACCATTATCCATGGTGACTATCGCTATCTTGCCAACGCGAGAATTATAATAGTTAGTATGGAACTGAGTATGCGCTTCAGGCATGGCGTTTCCTTTCTATAAGATATGAAACTGGGTAAATTCTATTTTTCCTTTTTATCCTTTTTGCCGTCTCTCTGGAGGTTCTTCCATATTACAGCGCCACCTTGACCGAGACCGACGCACATTGTTTCCAAGCCATATTTGGCTTCAGGATGTTCTTTAAATCCATGCATCATATGTAAAGCTAACCTGACACCGGATGACGCAAGTGGATGCCCGAATGCTATTGCGCCACCATATATGTTCAATTTCGGGTCATCCGGGAAGTTCAGACCAAATTCCTCCATAAAAGCCACTGCCTGTACTGCGAAAGCCTCGTTCATCTCTACCAGACCAATATCTTCAAAACTGAGTCCAGCGGCCTTTAAAGCCTTGTGTGTCGCCGGAATAGGCCCTATTCCCATGATTTCCGGTTTTACTCCGGCGTATGAAAAGGATTTGAGTTCCATCTTTGGTTCAATTCCCAACTCTTCAGCCTTTTCAAGTGTCATCAAGAGTGCGCCCGCAGCGCCATCATTTAATCCGGAAGAATTGCCGGCCGTTATTTTCCCCATCACTCTGAATGGAGTTTTTAGGGACGCCAAGCCTTCCATGGTGGTTTGTGGACGAGGTTGTTCATCCTTGTCAGCGACGACCCAGCCATTCTTTGTGTAGACAGTCATTGGAACAATCATCTCACCAATTTTGCCCGACTGTATCGCTTTGGCGGCCTTCTGTTGACAAATCAACGAATATTCATCGGTCATCTCTTTTGTTATGTGCGGGAACATGTCATGCAGGTTCTCAGCGGTCATTCCCATCGACATTGCGCTGGAATCGACCAGTTTGTCAGTGAGGAACCTGGGATTCGGGTCTGCTGTCGCTCCCATGGGATGGTGGCCCATGTGTTCGACCCCACCGGCGATAGCTACATCGCATCCGCCCAGCGCTATTTCCGACGCTGCCGTGGTCAGAGCGCTCATCCCGCCGGCGCACATCCTGTCGATAGAATATCCGGCGCACGTCTCAGGTAACCCTGAAAGTATGACCGAGGTCCTCCCCAATGTGAGCCCCTGGTCCTTTTCCTGACAAAAAACGCCCCACGCGTTTTCTTCAACCATCTCTGGTTTAACCTTTGGATTTCTTCGCATAAGTTCTCGGATTACTTTGACGACCATATCGTCCGCTCGAGTATTCCAAAAGACACCTTTTTCACCCGCACGGCCGAAGGCTGTCCTGATCGCGTCAACTAAAACTACTTTTCTCGCTTTCATATTGCTGACTCCACAGAAGATTAAACTAACGCAAAAGATTCTTCGGGAAGATCTATGGCGGAGCGTTCCCCACTCATGATCGCCTTAGCTTTGCCGGGCGCCAAAGACAAAATTGTATTGGCGAAAAACTCGGCAGACGCCACCTTGCCGCGATAGAAAGCCGCGCTTCTGTTCGATTTCAGAAGTTCAGCCCTTTTTGCGGGGGTATCCGCCTTGGCGTCGCTGTACAGTTCTTCCAGACGTCTGTCCGCTATGACCGCCTGCCATAACAACATGAAACCAACCGCCACATCACCGAAGAGTTCAAGGTAAGGGGTCGCGTATAAGATTGGGGTCATGAAGTCTTCAGTAATGCTTTTAAGTCCAAAGTAACGGGTAACCTCAATAAGATGCTTACGGGCTGTCTCAAAGGGCTCGACCGTATCTTTCAACCTGTAATTTTTCTTGGCGCTCTTTAATAGGGCCCCAGTTTCAGTCACTATATTCTTGAAGAGCAAGCCCTGTTTGTAACCAAGCTTTCTACCTACAAGATCAAGGGCCTGAATGCCGTTTGTGCCTTCATAAATAGACGAAATTTTGCAGTCTCTCATGAACTGCTCTACAGGGTATTCTCGGCAAAAGCCATAGCCACCATGGACCTGAATGGCCAACTCAGTAACCCTGAAACCCATATCAGACCCCCAAGCCTTGCAGATGGGGATAAGAATATCCAGAAAACCTTGGAATTTGGCCGATTCCTCAGGGGTCTTTGCAATGTGGACCCTATCCTCACAATAGGCCGCATAATAGAGCAAAGCCCTGATCCCCTCGGTTACACTCTTCATCCACATCAACATTCTGCGAACATCCGGATGCTGAATGATGGGCACTTTCGGGGCTTTCGGGTCCTTCATCGTGGAAATCTCAGGCCCCTGGAAACGCTCTTTGGCGTATTTCAGGGCGTGCATATAGGCGGTGCTAGCCTGGGCAAGTCCCTGGACACCAACAGAGAGTCTCGCTTCATTCATCATGTTAAACATGATTTTCATGCCCTGATTTTCTCCGCCAAGCAGATAACCGATACAATTGTCCTTTTCTCCGAAATTTAGCGCACATGTGGATGATCCATGTATGCCCATTTTTTTCTCAACCGCCATGGTGGTCACATCGTTGTCCACGAGATTGCCAGCCTCGTCATAGCGGAATTTGGGGACTATGAAGATGCTTATCCCCTTTGTTCCGGCGGGAGCGCCCTCCAGTCTCGCAAGGACCAGGTGAATTATGTTCTCGGTCAGGTCATGATCACCGGCAGAGATAAAAATCTTTCCACCGGAAATTGAGTAAGTTCCATCAGGTCTCTTGACGGCCTTGGTTCGCAATGCGCCAACGTCACTACCTGCCTGAGGCTCGGTCAGACACATTGTTCCGCACCATTCGCCGGTATACATCTTGTCCATGTACATCCGCTGTTGTTCTTCGGAGCCATAAATCTCGATCAAACGAGCTGATCCAATAGTGAGACCCGGATACATCATCAACGCCTGGTTCGCGGACACAAACAATTCCATTGCTGCTATGTAAAGGACGCTCGGAAATCCCTGTCCACCGTGCTCTTGGGATATTGGAAGGGAAGCCCATCCACCTTCGCAATAATGTTGATAAGCTGAATGAAAGGACGGCGGAACTGTTACTTTTCCGTTTTCGAGTTTTACTCCTACAGCGTCGCCTTCAACGTTAGTAGGGGAGATCTCCTTTTCTGCGAGTTTTTGTGCGGCTTCCATAACCATGTCGAACATTTCTCTAGAAAATTCGGAAAACGCGTCTGATTCACAAAGTTCTTCCATGTTCAGTTGCTCATAGAGCACGAATTTCGCGTCGCGCTCGTCAACGAGAAGATTGGCCATCAGTTTTCTTCCTCCTTGTGTAACTTGCCAGAGTATCCAATTCTTTTTTAAATTCGCTTTAAGGGCGCCCAAAATTCCATTTGCGCCTTGGTCAACAAAATTACGTGCCTCATCAAAACAGGTATAAAGCAACCAAGGTTGGCGCATTTCAGAATACATTTACACGTTACAGTGTAATATCTCAAGAAAATTAATTCCTTACTCAATCAGTAAAGAATACCAGATTTCCCTTGAAACATTGACTTTCTCTGTAAACGAGCTTACTTGTTCTCAAAATTTGTTTTTCATTCCAATCACATTCCATGCGCGCAACCTATCTATCGGTTGCTGATTTGCGCGGTTCCCGGGAGAAGCGTTATGTGGGAAGAAAATAACAGGAAAGCCGTAGAACTTTTTAAAAGTGGTAAACGATCTGAAGCCATAGAGCTTGTAGAAACCGCTCTCAAACAGGCTGAGGATGAGTTTGGCCCGGACGACCCTAGGGTTGCGCGCTGTCTGAACAACCTGGCAGAGATGTATAGAACTCAAGGGAATCTCAAAGAGGCTTTACCTTTTTGGGAACGTTCGCTCGAAATTCGTAAAAATGCGCTCGGTTCAGATCACCCTGAAGTCGCAATAGCCTTCAACAACATCGGAGGAGCGTATTTTGAACTCGAAATGTTCACTGAAGCTGAATCGGCATTAAAGAAAGCCGCACGCATCGTCGAAAAGTCTGTTGGAGCGGAATCCGACATGATGGTCAAGTGTTTGAATAACCTGGCTTCAGTCAATCGGGCTATGGGACGATATCCGGCTGCCAAACCCTATTACGAAAGGGCCCTGTCGGTTGAGGAAAAACTGCATGGTCCGTCAAGTGTAGAAGTAGGGGTAGCCCTAAATGACCTGGCCGGCCTATATGAAAATCTTGAACGATATGCCGAATCCGAACCTCTATATCGTCGCTCACTGGCCATAGCGGAGGAGAATTTTGGGCTGTATCATCAACACGTGGCGGATTCGTTAAACAACCTTGCGTCCGCTCTAGTCGGGTTGGGAGAATATGAGGAATCGGAGCGACTGCTGCTTCGCGCCCACGATATAATACAAAAGAATTACGGGGATTGTAATCCTATGACAAACCATAGTCTTGAACATCTTGCGGAGTTTTATGAAGGGGTGGATCGGCCTGGTGACGCCCAAAAGATGCGGGACCTTGTTTCTGGAGGGC